>NZ_LT629758.1:919285-1225714 GCF_900104725.1 Actinoplanes derwentensis | reverse complement strand
CGTCAACTCCCAGCAGCCGGTCGCAGCCACCGCCACCAACTCCCAGCCCCTGGCCTTCGAACCGGCCGGCACCATCTCCCGGCCCCTGACCGAACTCGTCCGCGACCTCAAGCAGCAGGCCGGCGGCGACATCGGCATCCACGGCAGCATCCGGCTCGCGCGGAGCCTGCTCGCCGCGAACCTGGTCGACGAACTTCGGCTGGTCACCACCCCGGTGGTCGCGGATGGCGGCCGCCACCTCTTCGAGAACGACGGCCACACCCGGCGATGGCGGCTCGCCGAGGCGGTCGCCAGCCCTTCCGGCGCTCTGCTCAGCCGGTACCAGTTCGAGGGCTAGCTTTACATACACGCGTGCATGTATGTTTGTGGCGTGCGACGCACCGCGGAAGACACCGCCCTGACCCGTGACGCCCTGCTCGACGCAGCCCTCTTCGTCTTCGCCGAGCAGGGCGTCAACGCCGCCCGCCTGACCGATATAGCCCAGCGGGCCGGGGTCACCCGAGGCGCCCTCTACCACCATTTCACCGACAAGACCGACCTCTACACAGCAGTCGTCACCCACTCCTGGGAGTCGGTCACCGCACCGGTCTGGGCCGCGCTCGACACTGGGCTGGCCGCGTTCTTGACCACCTGGCTCGACCGGCTCCGCCACGACGACCGGTTCCGGGCTCTGCTCACCATCACGGTCAACGCCGACATCTCCCTGGCCTCGGCCCCCGGCGCCACCACCGGAAAATCCGCCGCCCTCCGCGACTGGCGAGACCGGTTGTCGGCCACCTTCGCCACACCGGCCCTTTCCACGGATCCGGCCAAGTCTGCGGACCCAGCTTCCTCCTTCAAACCGGCCGGTTCGTCCGGACAGACCAGCCAGTCCGAGCCGGACCCGGCCGCCCAGACCGCCTCACACGTCATCGCATGGATGTGCGGAACCGCGCTCCTGGCCGCCACTGACCCGGCCCTGCTGCCCAGCGACGCAACCGCATTCCCCATCTTCCCCGTCTCTCCCGCCACCCCTGTCTCCCCCGCTTCCCCCGGCGAGCTGATCCGATGACCGGGCCCAGGCCGGCGGCAGCGCTCGGCGTCACCGCCCTCGCGCTGGGCGTCGACATGTTCCTGTACGGCGCCCTCGTCCCGATCCTGCCCACACTTCCGGCCGTCGACGGTTCGGTCATGGCGTCCGGACTGCTCTTCGGCGCGTACGCCATCGCCATGCTCTTGGCCATCCCACCCGTCGGCATCTGGGTCGACCGCGCCGGCCCCCGCACCCCGTTCGTCGCCGGGCTGGCCGGTCTGGCCGTCGCCACCCTCCTGTTCGCCCTGGCCACCGGCTTGGACGGAAGCTACGGCCTGACCTTGCTCTGCGCCGCCCGGGCCGCACAGGGAATGGCCGCGGCCGTCTCGTGGACCGCCGGCCTGTCACTGATCGCCGCCACCCACCCTCCGGAACAGCGCGGCCGCGCCATGGGCACCGCGCTGTCCGCCATCGGGATCGGTGTCCTGCTGGGACCCGCGATCGGCGGCCCACTGGCAGATGCTTTCGGCCCACGCGCCCCGTTCCTGGTAGTGGCGGCACTAGCATTGGCCGACGCCGCGGCCCGTATCCTGCTGATCCGCCGGATCCCCCACCACGTTCGCACCGGCGGCGTCTACCGTGAGCTGGCGACCGCACCCCGGTTCCCGCTGCTGGCAGCTCTGACGGTGCTGGGCGCGACGGCCATCGCCTTCCCGGAACCGGTCCTGCCACTGCACCTGTTCGACCTGGGCCTGGGCAGCACCGGCATCGGACTCGCGTTCGCCGGCGCGGCCCTGGCCGGTTCGGCGGCGGCCCCACTCGCCGGCGCGCTCGCCGACCGGACATCCCCGCAGCGGGTGGCCGCCGCCGGAGCCCTGATCACCGCGGCCGGTTTCCTCCTGGCCGGCCGGCACTCACCACCGTGGTCCATAACCGGGCTGGCCCTGGTGGCCGTCGGCGCCCAGCTGGTCCTAGCCCCCACTCTGGCCCTGGTGGGAACCTTGGCCGAAAGCAGGACTCCCCCGTCGTACGGCGCGGCATACGCCCTTTACAACCTCGCCTACACGGGTGGCCTGGCCATCGCCCCGGTAGCGGCGGGTTCTCTGACCGCCACGACCAGCATTTCCACCGCGACGCTGGTGACCGCCCTGGTCGCACTGTTGGTAGCCGCAGTTCTGGCCCGCCCCGAAAAGGTGGCAGCATCAGGGCAGCAGTCCCCGTGAGCCCACAGACCCGATCCCCGCTGAGCCCGTCGCGATCCCGTGCCCCGGCCTCGCGCCCCCACCGGGTGATCCGCCACCGATACCGAACGGAGTGGTTGCGATGACCGAGGCCCTGCTGATCACCGGCACGGTCGGTGCCGGTAAAACGACGGTCGCGGAGGCCGTCGGCGACCTGCTGACCGAGCAGACGGTGCCGCATGCGGTGATCGACGTGGACTGGTTGCGACGGTCCTGGCCGAGCCCACCCGGCGACCCTTTCCACCATGGGCTCACGCTGCGCAATCTGCGCGCGGTGACCACCGGTTTCCGGGAGGCAGGCGCACGGCGGCTGATTCTGGCCGGGGTGGTGGAGAGCCGAACAGAACGCGACGACTACGAGGCAGCGGTGGGCGTTTCGCTGACGGTCTGCCGTCTCCAGATCAACCTCGCGACGGTACGGGTGAGACTCCACCGCCGTCACGAAACCAACCCGGCCGCGCTGAAGTGGTTCCTGGACCGAGCCACCCACCTCGACCGGGTTCTCCACGAAGCAGCCTTGGAGGACGTACTCATCAACGGCAGCACCCTGACCCCACAAGAGACAGCCCGCAAGGTACTCGCAAGCTGGTCGAAGTCGGCCACCCCCGTCCGCCGCGACCAGAACCCGGACACCGACAGCCCACCCTCGTGAACCACGATCTCGGCACCCGTCGAATCAAGCCGCAGTCGTGGATCGGATTCCCATCGATGCCGGCAAGCCAGCTCAGCACCGCGGATCACCATCCCGCCAGCGCCGTCAGAGCAGCCCGGTATCGTCGATCGATTGCCGGGCGATGCCGTCCGAGCAGCCCGGCATCGTGAATCACGATCCCGGCGGCACCCTCAGACCAGGCCTGCGTCGTGAACCAAGAGGGCGATCTGGGTTCGGTTACCGAGGGACAGTTTCGTCAGGATGTGGGAGACGTGTGACTTGACCGTGGCCAGGGTCATGTCGAGGGCGGCACCGATCTCCGCGTTGCCGTGGCCGCGACCGATCGCCAGGGCCACGTCGCGTTCGCGAGGGCTCAAGCCGGCCAGGCTCGCACGGGCCGAGCTGTAGGCACCGGCCTGCACGGTCACCTTGTCCATCAGGCGGCGGGTGATCCGCGGGGACAGAATCGGCTCACCGGCCGCCACCTGCCGAACCGCCTCGGCGATACGCGCCGGTGGGGTGTCCTTGAGCAGGAAACCACTGGCCCCGGCCCGCAGCGCGTGCAGGATGTTCTCGTCGGTGTCGAACGTGGTCAGCACGATCACCTCAGGCGGCCGCGGCCTGGACCGCAGCCGCCGGGTGGCAGTGATGCCGTCGACCCGGGGCATCCGCAGATCCATCAACACCACGTCGGGCCCGTGCACGTCGGCCGCGCCCTGCACTTGGTCACCGTCGGACGCCTCACCGACCACCGCGATACCGTCGGCCCCGTCAAGCATCATGGTCAACCCGGCCCGAACGAGGGCATCATCGTCGACCACCAGCACCCGAACGATCGGTTTCACACCGACACCGGTTCCGAACTCACGAAACGCCCCCGGCCCCCGTCACCCACAACACGGTCGTGAACAGGCAAGCCCACCCGGCCATCGACACCAGTCTCAACCGGCAGATCACCCCGTCCGCAACACCGGCACGAATCGGCCAGACGGCCCACGATCCCAGCTTGAGCGAATGACACTGCGCCGGCCATCGAGCCGGTATGGGTGGGCGCGGTCATGGCGGCCATGGTATCGATGCGTGCAGGTGGAAGTCGCCGTCGGCTTCATCGTGGTCCAGGGTGCCGCCAGCCAGGCTGACTCGTTCGGTCAAGCCCACCAAGCCGGCACCTCCGGACCAGCCGAAAGCCGGGCCGTTCGAGGCAAAGCTGCTCCAGGCAAGACCGTTGGAACCAGGGTCGCTGGAAGCAATGCCGTTGGACACAAGGCCGTTGGAAGCAGGAGCTCCGGGCCAAGTGGGTGGGGTGGTGGGCAGCGGATTACGCACGTCGATCTCCAGCCCGATTCCGGGAGCACCGCGCAGGTCCAGACGCACTTGCTGGCCGGGGGCGTGTTTGCGGGCGTTCGTCAGCGCCTCCTGGACGACCCGGTAAGCGGTTCGAGCCACCGCGGGCGGCGCCTCAGCCGGAGCTTCGACGGCGTAATGCAGCAGGACCGTGGTGCCGGCAGCGCGGGACTCCTCCACCAGGCGGGGCATGTCGGCCAGCACCGGCTGCGGGCGGTTGCGGTCGTCGCCGTCCTGATCGTCGTCGCGCAGCAGCGAGATCACGTCGCGCAGTTCCTCCAAGGCCTGGTGCACACCAGCACGGACGATGCCGGCCGCTTTGGAGAGCTGCTCGGGTGGGGAGTCCGGCCGGTATTCCATCGCCCCGGCGAACGTGGCCAGCAACGACAGCCGGTGCGCCAGCACGTCGTGCATCTCCCGGGCGATGCGGCGGCGCTCCAGCATCCGCGCCTCGGCCACCCGCCGGCCCTGTTCGGCCTCGGCGCGACGGGCGCGCTCCTTCAGCGAGTGGATCAGCGCCTCTCGGGCCTGCGCCCAGGCTCCCCAGCCGAGCAGCGCACCGTAGGCGATGGTGATCAACACCAGCCACCACCCGTACGACATCCCGCCGTTGACCCGCCATGCCCCCTGCACCGCGTGGGCGGCGAGGCCGATCGTGCCCACCACGATCGCCGCCGGGAGTCGCCGTTGCCGGGCCACCTGCAGCGCGCCCATCGTGGCAGGTGGTGTCGCCGCCGGTGAGAACGCCGCGAGCAGTCCCAGCAGGACGGTCGCGGCGACCGGCCGCCACAGGAGTAGAGGTGTCGCCGCCCAGGCGAGCACCCCCACGACGAGGTCGAGCGCGAGGAGCCGCCCGGATGCCTGCCCGCTCCACCCGCCGACGATCGTCACCGCGATGAGCAGCCCGGCCGCGGCCATGACGGTGGCCACGGCCCCGGGACGCACCCGATCCTCCCCCGGACGGCCAGCAACCGGCTCAGCCACGGCGGGCTGGTCAGGGGTGCGCTGATCGTCGGTCACGGCCCGAGGCTATCCGGCGGGGGACGCGCCCCGACACCTACCAAAGTAGGTGTTCGACAGCTACCAAAGCCCAATGCGGGCACCCGGGTCCGCGGGGCATTCTCATTGGCATGACGAACACACGTACGAGCCGAGCCCTCACCGTCACCATCGCCGCCGCGGCAGCCCTGTTGCTGTGGGCCGTCAACAGCCCGCTGCCCGGCCACGACCTCCTGGTCGATCAGGGCGGCACCGTGCAGCGGATCGGCCCGCTCGCCGTCCTCGCCGCCGCGGCGCTCGCCGGCCTGGCCGCCTGGGTTCTCCTGGCGCTGCTGGAGCGGGCCGGAAGACGTGGCTCCTATCGATATGTTGCCTCGGTCGTGCTGCTGTTGTCCCTGGCCGGCCCTCTGACTTCGGCCGTCGACCGGGACACCGCTCTGGCGCTGTTGGGCATGCACGTCACGGTGGGTACGGCCCTGATCATCGGTCTGCCCGGGCTCCGCTCACACGCCGTCGGGTGTAGGGCAGTGCGAACAGGTACAGCCCGGTGACCATCAGGAGGAACAACGGCAGCAGAGGCGTGTACGACACCCACTCCACCGGGTTCTCCAGTGCGAGCGCGATGAACGTGGCTACGGCGGTGGCGGTGAAGACGATCGACGTCCATCGGTGGAACTGCCTGATCTTTTTCTGCATGACGCCCTCTCAGGTGCGGCTGTCTGCCTACCGAGAGAACGCTATTCAGTCGCACCGACCTGGGGCTTCTCGATTCCTGACCGGCTCGGGTGTGGATTCCCGGCCGGTGCGGGCGGAGCCGTCAGGCCGAGCGGACCGTCGTCAGTTCGGCCAGGCCGGAGATCTCCAGCAGCGGGGCCAGCAGCGGGCCGGTCAGCACCTCGATGTGGTCCGCCTGGACGAACAGTGCCGCCAGGCCGGCACTGTCGAGGTACTCCACCGCGGTCAGGTCCACCGTCAGCGGCATTCCGGCCGCCAGGGTCACCGCCGACGTCAGTGCCACGGCGAAGGTCTCGGCGTTGCTCATGTCGATCTCACCGGCCGCCGTCAGGACCGTCCCAGGGCCGGTGGTGAGAGTGAGCGCGGTGGTCATCAGGAGATCCTCGCCTGCATGTCGACGATGGTGCCGGTGGTTCCGGAGGTCACGGTGACGGCCTGCATGAAAGCGCGCATCAGTTTCAGCCCGCGGCCGCGGTACGGGTTGGCGTCCGGGTCGGGGTTCTTCCACATGCCGGTGTCCGTGACGACGAGGCGCAGGTCGGCGGCGGTGGCGGCGGCTCGCAGCCGGATGCGGCCACCGGGGCTGTCGCGGTGGCCGTGCTCGATCGCGTTGGCGCACGCCTCGCCCGCTGCCACCAGGATGTTCTGGGTGGTCGCCGGGTCGATGCCGCATCGTTCGAGCCAGCCGCGCAGTGCCGACCGGACGGGCGCGAGCCGGCCCGATTCGGCGGGGAATTCCAGATCGAGGGGGCCGGGGTGCCGGTAGAGGAGAACGGCCACGTCGTCGTCGTAACCGTTGTCGGGGGTGAGCCGGTGCATGATCTCGGTGGCCAGGTCCTCGATCGGGGTGCCGAGGCCGTGCTGGACTGCGGTGCTGGCCTCGCCGATGCCGCTGGACAGCGGACGGCGGCGGCGCTCGACGAGACCGTCGGTGTAGAGCAGGAGCGTGGCGCGGGCGGGCACGATGTACTCGGCTTCGGGACGGTCGTTGCCGGCACGTACCGCGACGGGCCTGGATCTGCCCTGGTCGAGGAGGTGGGTGCTGCCGTCGGGACGGCCGACGATGGCCGGCGGGTGTCCGGCGCTGGAGTAGACCAGGTGGCCGGTGCCGGGGTCGAGAACCCCGCAGAAGACGGTGGCGCAGGCCGCGCCGGGCAACATGGCGGCGAAGACGTCGAGGGACATCAGGGTGCGGGCCGGGCTGGAGTCCCGGAGCAGCAGCGCGCGGCAGGCGCTGCGGAGCTGGCCCATGACGGTGGCCGCTTCCAGGCCGTGCCCGACGCAGTCGCCGACGACGATGCCGATCCGGCCGTCGGCGAGTTCGATCGTGTCGTACCAGTCACCGCCGACCTTCAACGGCCTGGTCGCCGGCTCGTAACGGACCGCGAAACCGTTCGGCAGCCGGTCGGGGCCGAGGATGGCGTGTTGCAGGGCCAGGGCGGTCTCGCGCTGCTGGTCGATCTGGTGGATCCGGTTGAGGCCTTGGCCGAGGTGCCCGGCGAGCAGGGCCAGCAGGGTCTCGTCGGGTGCGGAGAACGGGCGGGCGGGGCCGGGTTCGATCCACAGGACCATGGTGCCGTCGGGGTGTTCGAGGGCGATGCCGCTGCCGGCGTGTTCCTCGGTGACCGGGGTGAGCGCCGGGCGGCTGCGCAGTGCCAGCAGGAGGGCACGCCGCTGTTCGGGAAGCTCCGCCCAGGTCAGGGTGGGGTCGGTGGCGGTGACGACGGGGCTGCCGGTGTCGTTGAAGACGGCCGCCAGCACGTACGCCGCCTGCCAGATCTCCTTCATCTCGGCCAGCACCGCGGTGAGTGCGCCGTCGACGTTCTCGGCTTCGGACAGGCGCAGGCCCAGGGCGGCGAGGGCACCGTCGCGCTGGACGGCATGATGCTCGGCGGTGACGTCGCGGAAGGTGCCGACGATGACACGGCGTCCGGACTCCGGGTCGCGGACCTGGTTGAAGGCGGCTGCTGCCCACAGCCGTCGCCCGTCGCGGTGCACGGCCGGGATGGTGTAGGCGCCGAACGGCTGGTCGAGCAGCGTGGCGAAGGCATCGGCCACGGCACGGTGCCCCTCGGCGTCGGCGTCCCGGTCCGGCCACCACGGGTGTACCGGGAGGTAGGGCAGGCCTTCCGGCCCGTACCCCAGGATGTCGGTGAAAGCGCTGTTGATCTCGATGATCGCGCCGCTCTCGTCGCAGACGAAGAACGCCTCCTGGAGGGAGTCGATCAGCGCCGTCCGCCAGCGCGCGTGATGGTTGCGCAGCCGGGCCAGGTCGACGTTGGCCCGGACCCGGGCGAGGAGTTCGGCGGCGGAGAACGGTTTGAACAGGTAGTCGTCAGCGCCCGCGTCCAGGCCCTCGATCGACGCCTCCTGGCCGGCGCGGGCGGACAGCAGCAGCACCGGTGTGCCGGCTGTACGCGGGTCCGATCGCAGGGCCGCGACCAGCTGCAATCCGTCGAGCCGGGGCATCATCACGTCGCTGACCACGATGTCGGGCACGTCGGCGCGGGCGGCTTCAAGGGCGTACTGGCCGTCGACGACCGCGGTCACCCGGTGGCCGGCCGAGCGCAGCAGCCGGGTCAGGTAGTCACGCATGTCCGCGTTGTCGTCGGCGACCAGCACCGACGCGCCGGTTCTGGTCCCGCCGCCGGGGATCGGTTCCGGCAGCGGCACGGGGCTGTCGCCGGGCTCGGAGGGCGTCGGGTCGTTCCCGGGCGGCAGCCAGCGCAGGGCTTCCTGCAGGAAAGGGCCGGCGGCGGCCGAGAGACCGGGAGCACCACTCTCCCCCGAGACGCCGGCGCCGGCGGGGAGGTGTGCGTGGCCGAACGGGAGGCGGATCGTGAAGGACGTACCGCGGCCGGTCTCGCTCTGTGCGGTGATCGTCCCGCCTTGGAGCCGGACGAGTTCCTGGACCAGCGCCAGACCGATGCCGCTGCCCTCGTTGGATCGGGAGCGGGCGTTCTCGATCCGGTGGAACCGCTCGAACAGCCTGGGCATCTCGTCGGCGGACACACCCACCCCGGTGTCCGTGACGGTGACGACCGCGGCGGCCCCGTCGGCGCGCACGGTCACCCGAACCCCGCCGTCGAAGGTGAACTTGAAGGCGTTGCTGAGCAGGTTGAGGACGACTTTCTCCCACATGCCCGGGTCCACGAACACCGGTTCGGGCAGTGCCGGACAGTCCACCTCGAAAGCCAGCCCGGCCCGCTCGATCGCCGACCGGAAGGCACTGGCCAGTTCGGCGGTGACCGCGGACAGGTCGACCGGCTCGTAGCGGGCCTGCATCCGGCCGGCCTCGATCCGGGAGAAGTCGAGCAGTGTGTTGACCAGTTTGCCGAGCCGCAGGCCGTTGCGGTGGATGACCTCGATCTCCTCGCGGATCTCGTCGTCGGCTGTCTCGAGGCGGGCGCGCAGGTCCTCCACCGGACCCATGATCAATGTCAGGGGGGTCCGGAACTCGTGGCTGATGTTGGAGAAGAAGGTGGTCTTGGCCCGGTCGAGTTCGGCCAGTTCCTCGGCCCTCAACTGCTGGGCGCGGTAGCTGCGGGCGCTGGCGACACCGGCCGCGACGTGACCGGCGGCCAGTTCCAGGAAACCGCGGTAACCGTCGTCGAACGGGCGGTAGCGGTTCAGGCCGGTGACGAGGAAACCGTACGGCGTGCCGCCCTGCCGGGGCAGTGGCAGCACCAGCGCTCGCGTCGGCGGCTCCGACCAGTCCCCCGACGGCAGACCGGCGAACGGATCCCCGGTCAGCTCGACCAGCACGGTCTCCCCGGCCGCGACCCTGTCGGTAGGCCAAGTCTCCGGTGCCGATGCCGGATGCTCGCCGTCGAACCCGGTCGACGCGGTGAGCCGGGCCTGCCCGTCATCGGAGAACAGGTAGGTGAGAGTGAACGGCAGGTCGCCCAGGTTCCGGCCGAGCTGCTGACCAGTGAACGCCAGCATCTCCTGCTCGGTGCGGGCCACCGACGGGTCCGATCCCAGGTCGCGCAGCGTCCGCATCCGGCGCTCGCCGATGACCTGCTCGGTGTCCTCGCTGACCACGCACAACATGCCGATCAGCGCGCCGTCGTCGTCACGCAGTGGGCTGTAGGAGAACGTGTGGTACGACTCCTCGAGATAGCCAGCACGATTGATGAAGAGCAGCAGCCCTTCGTCCCAGGTGGCCTCGCCGGTGCCGAGCACTCTGTCGATGCGAGGGCCGATGTCGCCCCAGATCTCCGCCCATACCTCGCTGGCCGGGCGGCCGAGCGCCCACGGGTACTTGTCGTGCAGCGTGTGCCGGCGGTAGGACGCGTTGCAGAAGAAGGTGAGCTCCGGACCCCACGCCATCCACATCGAGAACCGGGACGACAGCAGGATGCTCACCGCGGTCCGCAGGCTCTGCGGCCACTGCTCCGGTTCACCCAGCGGAGTCGCCGCCCAATCGACGGCGGCGAGGTCGGCGCCCACCTCGGAATCGGCCGAGAAGGCATGCGGTGACGGCAGACGTTCGATACCGCTCATCGCTGAAGCTGTCTCCTTACCACCCGGCCGATGGATCCACGTTAACCGGCGACACTGTGATCCGCCGATCGGGGTCAGCCCTCTCCGCCATTCAAGACGACCCGCGCAGGTCCATCCACGGGGCGCACCGTCGTCAGGCCCTGTCACGCGGGGCGCGGTTTCAGCAGTTTCGGGACGGCGACGGACATCGGCAGGGCGTACAGTCAAGACACCTAGTCAACAAATTGACTATCCAGGAGGACGTCATGCATCCTTTCCGGCAGGCCGTGGAAGCTCGGGACAGCGCCGCGGTCGAGGCACTGCTCGCCGAGAACGTCGTGTTCACCAGCCCGGTCGCGCACAAGCCTTACCCCGGAAAACCGATCACGGCGGCGATCTTGAGGGGTGTGCTGCGGGTCTTCGAAGACTTCCGGTACGTCCGCGAGTTCGACGCCGGGGATCACCACGCACTGGTCTTCGAGGCCACCGTGAACGGCCGGAAGATCACCGGCTGCGACTTCCTGCACACCGACGAGAACGGGCAGATCGACGACCTGATGGTCATGGTCCGGCCGCTCTCCGCCGCGAACGCCCTGGCCGAGGCGATGGCCGCCCAGTTCCCACAAATCCAGAGCGAAGCCCTCCGGCTCTGACGGCCGCTACCGGAATGCGGTTGGGGAACGCGGCAACAGCCCGCTCAAGATCACCTTCAAAGCGCTCCGAAACGTCACCCTCTGCCCATGGAAGATCGGAAACGTCGCCGCTGCAGCCATGGAGATCCTCCACATCGAGCATGACCGAACTACCTGAGACAACGCCAGTGCCATCGTCCAGTGACCCAAGCGAAAATATCGCGGCGGCCTTCAACGACGTCCTCCGCTGCCCGCACGGCGCCGATGCGGATGCGCGGCCGACAACGGCCCTTACTCGGCGAGGCCTGCCCGGTAGGCGTAGATGGCGGCTTGTACCCGACTGGTGAGGCCGAGTTTGCCGAGCAGGGCACTCACGTGGATTTTCACGGTTCCCTCGGCTAGGTGCAGACGGCGGCCGATTTCGGCGTTGGGGAGGCCTGCTCCGACCAGTGCGAGCACATCTCGCTCCCGGGGGGTGAGGGTCTGTATCCCGCTGCGGGCGGCCAGCCGGTTCCGCAGTTCACCCCCGTGCAGCACGTGGACGATCCGGTGCGCGACCGCGGGGGCGAGCACCGTACCTCCGTTCATCGCGGCTTTGATCCCGCCGATCAGCTCGTACGGGTCACCGGATTTGAGCAGGAATCCATGTACCCCTGCGTCGAGCGCGCGAGCGATGTACCGGTCCTCGTCGAACGTCGTGATGATCATGACGCGGAGGGCGGGGTGGCTGGCGCGCAGCGACTCGGCCGCGGTCAGGCCGTCCATGCCCGGCATCCGGATGTCGAGCAGCGCCACATCCGGTCGCGACCGCTCGACCCCTGCCAGCGCGGCTCGGCCGTCTGCAGCCTCGGCTACCACTTGCAGTTCAGGGTCGGAGGCCAGCACGGTGTTCAGCCCGGCGCGCACCAGCGGCTGATCGTCGGCGAGCAAAATTCTGATCATCAATTCCGCCCGGTGAGATCTTCCAACCGGGACACCCGGTTCCCCGAGAAGCAGACCACATAGTTCCCGTATGCCAGCGGATAGTTCCCATCCGTGAAGTAGCGGCATCCCGGCTTGCTCGGGCCACCCCACCGGACCGGTGCCTCCCGCCCGGGTAGCACCCGGACCGCCGCCGTCTCCGGCATGCCGATCCGCAGCCCGGCGAACACCCGGTCCTCCATCGACGCGTCACGGACCGCCCAGGTGTAGAAGCCGGTCGCGACCACGAGCAGCACAGCGAACGGGATCAAGACCGTGCCGCCCAGCATCCGCCGAACTCGGCGCCGCCGGGACCAGTAGTCGGCGCCGAGCCGGCCACTGTCCTCGCCCATGTCGGCTGGCACGTCGGCGACCAACTCGAACATGCCGTCGGTGGAGCCAGCCGTCAGCGAACCGCCGGCTTGTTCGAGACGCGCCGACAGCATCGCCAGCCCGGCGCCCGGCCGACCCGCAGCGGCCTGGTCCGGCACCGGGTTGGCAATCCTCACCCGCCGGCCGGCGAAGGCGACGGTCACCCCAGCGCCGGGCGCGTGCCGAACAGCATTGGACAGCGCCTCGGAGACAAGCCGCGCCACGAACGGCTCCCGGGGCACGGTGCCCCTGACCTCGAGCGTCATCCCTGCCTCCCGGGCACGGTCGAGCACCGCCGCGACGTCGGCGTCCGCGTCGACGTCCAGCAGATCCACGATCCGGCGTACGGTCTCGATCGCCGCCGCCGAGCCAGCGCGGATCGCCGCGGCCTGCTCCCGGGTCCCCGGATCCCGCGCCGTCACCTGGATTCCGGCCGCCTGCAGCGAGAGCAGCGCCAAGTCATGCCCGAGCGTGTCGTGCAGGTCGGCGGCGATCCGGGTGCGCTCGTGCAGCCGCGCGTCGCGGGCGTGCGCCCAGCCCTGCTCGACGAACTCGCGACGCAACCGGCGGTAGACGCCGGTCAACGCCGCGAACACGGCGAGCACCACAACGACCTGGTCGACCAGCCAGGACACGGTGTCCTGGGTGCGCGCGACGGCGACCGCGGCGCCCACCTCCACCGCGCTGAGCAGCGCGATCGCTGCCCAGACGCGACTACGCCCCCCGCACAGCAAGCAGCCGACGACCACGGCTACCGCCGCGAGCACGTACCACTGGCCCCACCCGTGCATGCCGACAGCCTAGGCATCCCGACGGGCCAGGAGCAGCCCGGCCGCCAGTTGGGCGGCGGTGGTCCAAGCCACCAGAACCCAAAGATTGCGTACGCCGTCGCCGGCCGCGAACGCGACGGCCGCGCCAGCCGGCAGGTACTGGCCGATCCGAGGGTCGACCAGTTGCAGGCCGACGAGCAACACGAACATGGTCGTCAGGGTGCCGGCGGCGTTGCGCAGCAGGAACCCGACCGCGACGGTGAACATGCAGGCCAGCATCGCCACCACGGCCAGCCGCAGGCACGCCGCGACCGGTTCACCGGATCCCGCGTGATCACCCAACAGCAGCGCGGCCGCCGCCCAACCGGCCACCGCTGCTGCCAGACCGGCCACGAAACCCATGACGGCAGCGACCGCAGTCTTGGCCAGCAACACATCACGTCGCCGCGGACGGGCCAGGAACGTAGACCGGATCACTCCGGTGCCGTACTCGGAGGTGACCACCAGCATCGCCAGCGCAACGAGAGCGAGCTGGCCGACCTGCATCGCCTGCGTCAGCGGATCCAGCACAGCCAGCGTCTCGGATTCGGGCAGGCGTCCCTGCGTGACGTCGTACAGGAAATCGTTGGCCAGCGTCGCAGCCATGCCGACGGTAAGTAACACCGCCGCGACTACGCAGCCCCAGGGTGAGCGAAGCGACCAGATCTTGCCCCACTCGGCGGTGATCGCGTTCTTCACGCCGCCACCGCCACGTACTCGGCCTCGTCCTCGACCAGGCGCACATACGCGTCCTCCAGGCTCGGCGCGTCGGTGCGCAACTCGCGCAACACCGCACCGGCCTGCTGAGCCCGGTGGCCTACCGTCGCCGCGGGCAGGCCGTGGACCCGCAGGCGGTCCGCACCGATCTGCTCCCCGTGATCACCCAGCGCCACCGCCAGCAGCCGGAAGGAATTGTCGTCTGCCGCCGCCACCTCGACGGCGGCGTGCTGCCCGGCGGTGAACTCGGCGACCGTCGCATCCGCGAGCAACCGGCCTCGGCCGAGCACCACGACGCGGTCGGCGATCAGCGCCACCTCGCTCATCAGATGGCTGGAGACCAGGACCGTGCGTCCGTCGCCCGCCCACCGCCGCACCAGCCCTCGCACCCACCGCACGCCGTCGGCGTCGAGGCCGTTGACCGGCTCGTCGAGGATGATCGTGCTCGGGTCGCCGAGCATCGCGCCGGCTATCCCGAGTCGCTGCGCCATCCCGAGCGAGTAGGTCCCGGCACGTTTGCCGGCGACCGTGCCGATCCCCACCGCGTCGATCGCGGTCTCGACCCGGGCTCGTGGGAAACCGTTGTAGCGGGCCAGCGCGCGCCGACCGGCGCGTCCGGTACGCCGCGGATGGAAGGCACGCGCGTCCAGGTGGGCGCCGACCAGCCGCAGCGGGTTCCGCAACTCGGCGTACCGCCGGCCGTCGATCATCGCGGTTCCGGAGGTGGGCCGGTCAAGGCCGAGCACCATGCGCATAGCGGTGGACTTCCCGGCGCCGTTCGGCCCGAGAAGCGCAGTGACCTTTCCCGATGGCACGGTCACCGTGACCTGGTCCACCGCCGTCCGGTCCCCATAGCGTTTGGTCAGTTCGTGAAGCTCGATCATGGAATCCAGCCTCGCGAATAGCCCGGTCGCGCACATCTCCCGTCGGTCAGCGGCCACCTATGTCGTTCGGCATACCTCAGGCCGACCGCAGACCGAAGGGTGCCCGGCGGAGTCAGGCATAGACATTGTCGGATCTCAGCCGGTGCTCGCCGAGATCCAGCGCCGTGACTTCACGAACAAACCACGCGTGGAAGCCCTGACAGCCGCGGAACCCGCACGGCAGTGTCGGCACCAACCGTCGAGCCGGTGTGGGTTCCCGCCCGCCCTAGTCAGGAATCTGCGAACTCGTGCGCTTCCGACTGCGGCCGGATCAACGAGAAGATGACGTTGAACGTACGGAAGTGGGACTGCCCGTGCAGCAGTCACCACGACCGGGACGTCAACGCGGCGATCAACATCAAGGCCGCCGGGCAGGCGGACTTCAACGACCGTGGAGCGCACGTAAGACCGGGATCCGTCCCGGCGGCGCGCCGAGAAGCGGTAACCCACCCGGACGCGGCGCGTTCCACGCGCCGCGTGGAGGGAATCTCCGTCCCCTATGACCCCGTTGGGGAACGGCCAAAACGGTATGTAACGACCTTCAGCCAGCGAGGTCGAGGTCGAGTTGGGTGAGGTGGCTGGTTCTGGTTCGGCCGAGTGGTGTTCCGGTGAGCCAGGCGTCGATGCGGACGATGTTGGCTGCGGTAGCGGCGAGGAGGTGACCGAGGTGGGTCTTGTCCGCACCGGTGTATCGGGTGCTCCGGATTCCGGTGTGCCGGACGACCTGGGAGATCGTGGCCTCGACTCCGGCGCGGATGTGGTAGCGCTGCTGCCACGCCTCGGTGACCTGTTCACCACGTCTGGCCTCCAAGACTTCCTGCTGAGCTGCGGGAAGCAGGGTGAGGCTGCGACCCCATTTACTGTTGACGCTGGCAGTGGTGCACTCGGCCCGGACCGGGCAACCCGTGCAGTCACCGGCGGCGAAGTGCACTCGTGCCAGTTCGGTGCCGCTGCTCTTGCGCTGGGCCGACCAGCTGATACTGGTCTTGCCCTGCGGGCAGGTCACGGCCTTGGACTGCCAGTCGATGCGGAAGGCGCTCTGCGGGAAACGTTCGCCCTGGTGGGTATCCAGTCCTACCGGACCGAGCAGATCGATACCGTGTTCGTCGCGAGCGGTCACGATGTGCGCGGCGGTGACGTAACCGGCGTCGACCACATGTTCGCCCGGCACTCGTTGCCGGCAGGCCATGTTCTGATGGATGGTCCCGGTTGTCTCGGTGTCGGTGACTGTGGCATCGGTGGTCAGCACACCAGTGATGATCCGCGGCAGGTCCGCCTCGCAGGTCTCGCTGAAATGCACCTTGTAACCGGACCAGCCCAGACCCCGTTTGAGGCCGTAGCGGGCGTCGATGTCGTACGGCGAGGCCAGCCGGTTTCTACTGGGCGGGAGGTCTTTGCCCTCCCGCCAGTGCACCTCCTCACCAGCACGCTGGTACTGCTGCTCCCACACCTGGCCGAGGACCTGGACCGCCGGGATCTCCCGCAACCATGCCGGCGCACCGGGTGCAGCGACCGCGTCCAGGATCAGATAGCCGTCCCGCCCTACCTGCTCAGCCCACCGCATGCGCACGTCGTCGCCCTTGGGGAAGCGGTACGAGTCGATCCGGGCACCGTATCGCCCGGCCCAGTCGGCATCGATGCGTGGGGCGAGCCACTGTGGAGCGGTCTTGGCCAGGACTTCGAGGGCCGCCCGCAGGGTTTCCCCGACGAACTCCATCCGGTTCAACGTGCGCACCGCTGCCAGCACATGGGTGGAGTCGGTGCGTTGCCGGCCACCGGCGCGCAGCAGTCCCAGCCGCGAGCAGTGGTCCAGGATCACCTCCAGGACCTTCTCCTCCAGCCCATGTTTGATCAGCCGGGCCCGGAAATCGCCAAGGATCGTGTAGTCGAAACCGGGATCATCGAGTTCCAGACCGAGCAGGTACTTCCAGTCCATCCTGGCCCGGACCTGGTCAGCGGCCTGCCTGTCGCTGAGCCCTTCCGCGTACTGCAGCACCGACACCAGCGCCAACACCCCCGGCGAGGCCGCCGGACGGCCCACCGCCGGGAACGCCAGTGCGAACGCCGAATCGCCAAAGACCGGCCCGAGCGCGTCTCGGATCCGCACCGCGAGAGTGCCCTTCGGGAACGACGCCCGCACCACCCGCGCGGTCAACTCCGGCACCCCACGGTCATCCCACGCTTCCAGCGACACCCTGAACCCTTTCCACCCGGCAAACCCGACAATCATGCCAACAAGCGGATTCAGATGGTTTGGCCGTTCCCCAACGGGGTCCCCTATGGCGGAGAGGATGCCACCACTGCCGCTGCCTTGCGCGGGGTGGCCCTGCGTGGGGGTGGCCCTGCGTGGGGGTGGGTGGGATGGGGGTGGCAGGGTCTTCGGGCATGGACCTGACCGTGATTCTCGGCCCGATGAAGGGCGGCAAGTCGCTGGAGATGATCAGCCTTCTGTCGCCGTTGGAGCATGCCGGTATTCCGCACCGGATCTATCAGTCGGCTCGGCATGGGCGGGATACCGCGGTCACCTCGCGTTCGGGGGGCAGCCTGCAGACCGTGAAGGTGCATTCGCTGGCGGGGGCCGCGGACGGGGACGTGCAGTGGATCGGTGTCGACGAGATTCACATGTTCACCGCGGACGACATCGCGGAGTTGGGGGTGGCGGTTCGGCGTGGGGTCAAGGTGGTTGTCGCGGGTATCGATCTGGATCACCGGGGGCAGTTGTTCGCACCGGTGCGGGCGCTGTTCGAGCTGGCGCCGGAGCGGGTGATCTATCGGCGGGCGGTCTGTGACGTGTGCCGGTCGTTGGATGCCACGCACACTCAGGTGCTGGAGCACGGTAAACCGTTCATCCGTGAGCTGGCGCCGTCGACGCCGTTGCCGGATGACGGGACTTATTCGTACGAGGCTCGCTGTCGTCGATGTGTGGTTCTGCCCTGAGGCCGGGAGCGGGAGCGGCGGATTGACCGGCACACTCACGGCGGCCGTCTGACCGGCGGGATCAGGGCTGCGAGTTGGCGGGGCGTTTGACGGGCGTACTCAGGCGGCGGTTTCGATTTTGCCTTTGCCCTGGTGTTTGGCTCGGTACATGGCCTGGTCTGCCACGTTCAGGACCTGCGCTGCCTCGCCTACGGCCAGGCCTACGCTGGCTCGGACGGTGGCCGTGTCGCCGGACGGCAGCGGGCATGGGGCGCCCAGCAAGCCCACCAAGCGGTCGGCCACCGCGGAATAGCCCTCTTCGGGGCGGGGCGCCAGCAGCACCGCGAACTCGTCGCCGCCCAGTCGGGCCGGCAGGTCGCCGGGGGTCAAGTTGTCGCGGAGGCGGTTGGCCGCCTGCACCAGGACGGCGTCGCCGGCGGCGTGACCGTAGCGGTCGTTGACCGGTTTGAAGTCGTCCAAGTCGATCAACAGGACGCCTACGGGGCCGGTGGTCTCGTCGAGGCGGCTCAGGAAGCTGGCGCGGTTGGCCAGGCCGGTGAGGCTGTCGGTGAACGCCATCGTGTGCAGGCGGCGAGTGAGGCTGTCGCGTTCGGCCAGCAGGTTCGCGTTGTCGATGAACGCGGTGAGCTGCCGGGCCACCACGATGCCGGTGCAGAGGATCGCGCCGATCTGGATGATCCAGGCGCGGACGTCCAGGCCCCGAGTGAGCAGGGTGGCGATGAGCAGGGTGTAGAGAACTGCCAGGGCGAAGTACGGCACGAGGCTGTACGGACGGCGCGGGGCGGTCGGCAGGGCGACGTGCCCGGAACGGTAGTCGCTGTACTCCCGCCAGGACGCGAACAGCAGCAGGATGTGGCAGCCGAGAGAGAGGGCGAAGACCGGGCCGGGACGGCCGGTGCGGGCCAGTTCGGGGCCGAGTGTCCGGGCGGAGGCCTCGAGGACCGCCGCGAGTGGGCCGATCACGCCGACGTGCCAGCGGAACGGCGCGGCCCCGCTGAGGTAGAGCCGGCCGACGGCGAACGCCACCAGCGTCGCCACCACCGGTCCGGCCACTACTCCGGCGACGGCGCCGGCCGCCAGCACGCTGGTCACCGACCAGTACAGGCCGATGGCGGCGACCGCGGTGACGACGGTGGCCAGGTCGAGGTGGAAGCAGAGGCGTTCGCGGCCGGACCGGTACGGCAGCGGGTAGGTGGCCATCACGCCGATCATGACGATGCCGCCGAGGCCGAGGCCGATGGTGCGGGCGAGTCCGGTGCCGGACTGAGCTGTCAACGACAGCGGGTCGGCGAGCGTTTCGGCTACCTGGATCCAGTCGCCGACGGCGAAGATCAACGCGGCGGTGACGAACGCCTGAAAGAACCGTTTCTCCGGAGCGCCCGGGGCCATCGATTGGACGGCCCGGGACGCGTACCAGGCCATTCCGCTGGTGAAGGTGGCGGCCGTGAGCCAGCACAGGATCGCCGGAAGTTCCCGGCCGCCCCGCCCGACGAGGAAGAACACGCAGAGCAGGGCGGTCAGTGCCACGGCACCGACGGGAACCACGGCACTCGCGCGGCTCCGGACGGCTTTCGGCAGTGACACGATGTCCCATCGGCAGCGGGACCGACGATATGAGACATCGAAGGAGGGATCGGTAGACTTCCGCCGTGAGCGAAGCCGCGGGCGAGGCCGTGAACCAGGCCGTGAACCAGGCCGTGGGCAGGACCGTGAGCGAAGCGGAAGGCCGCCGGAGACCCGGTGAGCTGGAGGCCCGGATTCTCGGTGTGCTCGGCGCGGCGCATGTCCCGCTGACCCCGCGTGAGGTGCTGGACCGGCTGGCGGCGCCGCTGTCCTACAGCACCGTCGTCACGATTCTGACCAGGATGCACGACAAGGGCATGACCGCCCGCTACCGCCAGGGCCGGGCGTTCCGGTACGCGCCGCTGACCGACGCCGACACGATGGCCGCAGGTCGGATGAGTGCCCTGCTGGACTCGGGTGTCGACCGGGGCACGGTGCTGCGCCGGTTCGTCAGCACGCTGGAGCCGGGCGATGCGGAGCTGTTGCGGCAGTTGTTCGAGCGTTAGATCTGCGCGGCGTACAACAGTTCGCCGAGATCCCAGACGCACTCGGCGGTCCAGACCAGATCGAAGACCGCCACCCCTGCCGGTACGAGTAACAACAGCGGTGACCACGCCCGCAACGGGCTGAGCAGGGACGCGACCCGCCGCGGCACGGTGCCCGCCCGCCGCAGGTCAGCAGCGGCCGGCGCCATCGGCAGGCCAGCCGACCGGCCTGCGGAGAGCGGGCCACCCGACCGGCCCGCGGAGACCAGGCCGCCCGGCCCGGCGGAGATCAGAGCGGCGGCGCCGATGGCCCGGGCGACCGCCCGCCGGTCGTGCACCCGGGCGGCGGCCTGTTCGTCGGCGGCGCGTTCGACCAGGTAGTCGATGCGGCGGGTGAGCAGCCGGAACGCGGGGTGTACGGCGGCCGCGAGCCGGGCCAGCAGGACCAGCCGGTGGTGGCGCCCGCGCAGGTGGGCGTCCTCGTGGGCGAGCAGGGCGGCGTACTGGGTGTCGTCGAGAGCGGCCCGCATGCCGGTGGTGACGATGATCCGGCCGTCAGCGCCGGGAATGGCGAAGGCGGCGGCCCGGTCGTCGTCGACCAGCAGCACCCGGCCGTCGAGAGAGACGCCGCGAGAGGCGCCGGGTGAGACGTCGAGAGAAACGCCGGGTGAGGCGTCGAGCGAGGCGTCGAGAGAAGCGCCGAGCGAGGTGTACGGCCGGACGGCGGCGCTGTCCCGACGGTGGGACCACCAGACCCGGGCGATCCCCGCCACCGCGGAAACGGTGAGGGCCACGGACAGCCAGGACACCCATGGTTCGTGGGCGGTGTCGGCGCGGACGATCCGGTCGGAGAAGTGGAAGTACGCGCCGGTGGCCGGGAGTTCGGCGATCGCCTTGAGCCCGAAGGCGGTGATGGTGACGAGGCAGGCGACCGCGGCGGCGGTCAGCGACAGCACCAGGAAGCGGACGGCGGCTTCGGGGCGGAGCCGGTCGGCGAGGAACCGGACCGCGAGCACCACCAGAAGCGGGCAGATCACCACTGATGACACGAAGTGATCGAACACCGGTAGCTCCGTTCCGTACGGAACCACAGTGTGTCACGGGACATGTGACTGGACAGCAAAGGTAGGCAACCCTAATCTACAGCTTGTAGAAGCAAGGTAAGGCAAGCCTAATCGGAGGGCGGTTCATGTTCGCCACCTACCTCATCGGACTGCGTGAGGGGCTGGAGGCCACTCTCGTGGTCAGTATCCTCATCGCGGCCCTGGCCAGGTCAGGGCGCCGCGACCGGCTGCCTCAGCTGTGGGCCGGGGTCGCCGTCGCGGTCGTGCTCTCCGTGGCGTTCGGGTGGCTGCTCAGCTACACCTCGACCACTCTGCTCCAGCAGTATGAGCAACGGGAACTGTTCGAGGCGATCACCTCACTGCTGGCCGTCGCCTTCGTCACCTGGATGATCTTCTGGATGCGCCGGGCCGCCCGATCCATCGCGGGTGAACTGCGCGGCAAGCTCGACCAGGCACTGAACCTCGGATCCGTCGCGGTCGCCCTGATGGCGTTCCTCGCGGTCGTCCGGGAGGGCCTGGAGACGTCCCTGATCTTCTACTCGGCGGTCCAGGGCGCCTCGGACAACACCGGTCCGCTGTATGCATTGCTCGGCGGCATCGCCACGTCCATCTTGATCGGCTGGATCATGTATGCGACCACGGTCCGGATCAACCTGAGCGTCTTCTTCACCTGGACCGGTGTCCTGCTCATCCTGGTGGCCGCCGGAATTCTCAAGTACGGCGTGCACGACTTCCAAGAGGCGGGCGTCCTGCCCGGACTGAACACCTTGGCGTACGACATCAGTACGGTCCTGGATCCGTCGGCCTGGTACACCGCCCTGCTCACCGGCATGTTCAACGTCACCCCGACCGCGAGTGTGCTGGAGACCGTGGCCTGGGGCGCGTACGCCGTACCCGTCCTGCTGCTCTTCCTCCGCCCGCAGAAGAACAAGCACCAGCAAGGGCTCAAGCCCACCCCCGTTCCGCAGCCCTAGGAGAATCCGCGTGCGCACCACCCCTCTGCTCGCCCTCGCGACGGTCACCGCGCTCGGCGCGTCGCTGACCGCCTGCAGCTCCGGCGAACCCGGCGCCGACAACGCTGACAACGCGGCAGGCGGCCCGATCACGGTCCAGGCCACCGACACCGCCTGCGAGGTGGCCACCACCACCGTCAACGCCGGGACCAGCGTCTTCGCCATCAGCAACAAGGGCCAGAAGGTCACCGAGTTCTACGTCTACGCCACCGGCGACCGGGTGATGGCCGAGGTCGAGAACATCGCCCCGGGCCTGTCCCGCAACCTGCACGTCGAGCTGCCGGCCGGCACCTACGAGACCGCGTGCAAGCCGGGCATGATCGGCAAGGGCATCCGCGGGCAGCTCACCGTCTCCGGCTCGGCCGCCCCGCTGACCGACGACGCCGCGCTGCTGGCCGCGACCGAGAGCTACCAGCGGTACGTGAAGAGCCAGACCGCCGCCCTGCTGGAGAAGACGACCGAGTTCGTGCAGGCGGTCAAGGACGGCAAAGCCGACGAGGCGAAGGCGCTGTTCCCGATCGCCCGCACCTACTGGGAGCGGATCGAGCCGGTCGCTGAGATCTTCGGGGACCTGGACCCGCGCATCGACGGCCGCGAGGAGGTCACCGAGGAGGGCCTGACCTTCGGCGGCTTCCACCGGATCGAGAAGGACCTGTGGGAGACCAAGGACATCTCGAAGTCCGGTCCGATCGCCGATCAACTGTTGACCGACGTCAAGGAGATCGTCGCCAAGGCGAACGCCGAGAAGCTCTCCCCGCTGCAGCTCGCCAACGGCGCGAAGGCCCTGCTCGACGAGGTCGCCAGCGGCAAGATCACCGGCGAGGAGGACCGCTACTCGCACACCGACCTGTGGGACTTCAACGCCAACATCGAAGGCTCCAAGGCGGCCATCGCCGCGCTGCGCCCGGTCCTCGAGGAGCGTGACCCGGAGCTGGTCAAGACCCTGGACACCGAGTTCGCCAACGTGGACACCGCGTTGAGCGCGCACCGCTCCGGCGACGGCTGGAAGCTGCACACCGACCTGACCGAAGCCGACCTGAAGACGCTGTCCGACGCGATCAACGCCCTGGCCGAGCCGATCAGCAAGGTCGCGGCCGTGGTCTCCGGCAAATGACGCCGATCTCCCGGCGGCGCGCCCTCACCCTGGCCGGGGTGGGAGCGTCCGCCGCGGTCCTGGCCAGTGCCTGCGACGATCCGAAACCGGAGACCGACGAGGTCGCCTTCACCGGCGAGCACCAGGCCGGCATCGTCACCCCGGCCCAGGACCGGCTGCACTTCGTCGCCCTCGACGTCACCACCAAGGACCGCGACCGGCTGATCAAGGTACTCAAGGACTGGACGGCCGCCGCCGCCCGGATGACCGCCGGGCGCGACGCCGGCGAGATCGGCGCGGTCGACGGCATTCCGGAAGCGCCGCCGGACGACACCGGTGAGGCGCTCGGGCTGCCGCCTTCCCATCTGACCATCACCGTCGGGTTCGGGCCCACCCTGTTCGACCGGTTCGGGCTCGCCGCGCAGCGACCGGCCGCGCTGGAGGAACTCCCCCGGTTCACCGGCGACACCCTCGACGCCGCGCTCTCCGGTGGGGACATCGCGATCCAGGCCTGCGCCGACGATCCCCAGGTCGCGGTGCACGCGGTCCGCAACCTGATCCGGATCGGAATGGGCGCGGTCAGTGTCCGGTGGTCGCAGCTCGGTTTCGGCCGGACCTCGTCGACGAGCACCGGCCAGGCCACCCCGCGCAACCTGTTCGGTTTCAAGGACGGCACCCGCAACCTCAAGGCCGAGGAGACCGGCGCGCTGCGCGACCATCTGTGGGTGCAGCCGGGTGACGGGCCGGCCTGGCTGGACGGCGGGTCGTACCTGGTCACCCGCAAGATCCGGATGCTGATCGAGACCTGGGACCGGTCGTCACTGACCGAACAGGAGACCATCGTCGGCCGCTACAAGGGCTCCGGGGCGCCGCTCGGCACCGAGGACGAGTTCGACGACGTCGACTTCACCTCGGTCGGCGCCGACGGCCAGCCGCTGCTGCCCACCACCGCGCACGTGCGGCTCGCGCATCCGGACACCAACAGCGGGGCGCGGATGCTGCGCCGCGGCTACAACTTCGTGGACGGCTCGGACGGGCTGGGGCGGTTGAACGCCGGGCTGTTCTTCATCGCCTACCAGCGGGATCCGCGGACCGCGTTCATCCCGGTGCAGCGCAGCCTGGCGGCGCAGGACGAGATGAACGAGTATGTACGGCACGTATCGAGCGCCCTCTTCGCCTGCCCGCCCGGGGTGACCGGACCGGACGACTACTGGGGGCGAGCGCTCTTCGGATAGCTGGAGGCTGGTTTCATGCGGGCCGTCGCCGTTCACGATGCGGAACTGTCGGTGGTCGAGCGTCCCGTTCCGGAGCCGGGGCGCGGGCAGGTGCTGGTGAAGGTGCTGCGGGCCGGGATCTGCGGCTCCGACCTGCACGTACGGCACGACGCGGACGGCAGCGCCGACATCGCGGCCGAGGTCGGCTACCCCGACTTCATGCGGCGGTCCGACGAGGTGGTGCTCGGGCACGAGTTCACCGGCGTGATCGTCGCCTACGGGCCGGGTTGCCGGGCACGCGTGCCGGTCGGCCGACACGTGGTGACGCTGCCGTTGATTCGTGTTGACGGCAAGGTGCACATGATCGGGCTGTCAACACATGCACCAGGTGGATTCGCCGAGTACGTGTTGACCGACGAGGACGCGTTGATGCCCGTACCGCACGGGGTTGATCCTGATCTCGCGGTGTTGACTGAACCGCTCGCCGTCGCCCACCACGCCGTCCGGATGGGTGGCGCCCGCCGCTCGGACCCCGCCGTCGTCGTCGGTTGCGGTCCGATCGGCCTAGCGGTGATCCTCCTTCTCAAAGCCGCCGGGGTACGTCACATCGTGGCCAGCGACTTCTCCGAATCCCGGCGGGAGCTGGCGAAACGCTGCGGCGCGCACGTGGTCGTCGACCCGGCGTCGGACTCGCCGTGGGCGCACTCAGGCGACGGTCCGGGCGTCATCCGGAGCGCGCCCGCCTATTACGGCACCGGCCTGGAGGCGTTGCACGCGTTACGCGGGGTGCCGCTGCTGCCGTGGCGGCGGGTCATGCGGACGGCGAAACGGTTCGGGGCCGGACCGCGCGGCCCGGTGGTGTTCGAGTGTGTCGGGCTGCCCGGCGTGATCGAGGAGATCGTCTCGAACACCCCGTTCCTGTCGACGGTCGTGGTGGTCGGAGTGTGCATGCGCCCCGACACGTTCCGCCCGACGATGGCGATCAACAAGGAACTGCAGTTGCGGTTCTCGTTCTGCTACGACCCGGCCGACTTCGACGAGACGCTGCGGATGATCGCCCGCGGCCGGATCGATGCCCGCGCCCTGATCAGCCGGGTGATCGGCCTGTCCGAGGTGCCGGCCGCTTTCGACGACCTGGCCGCCGCCCGAGACGCCAAGATCCTGATCGACCCGTCCCGCTGACCGAGATCGATCAGCGGAACGGCAGCCCGGGCGGGGGCGGGCGGGGAGTCAGAGGTGCCGCGACCACCGGGCCGTTTCGTCGCCGGCCAGGTAGGTCCGGAGCCGGTGCGCCTGGTTCTCGGCGACCTCAGGGCGCCCGGCCAGCCCTTCGAACACGCTGGTGGCGAGCTGCAGGTCCCGGATGTCGCGCAGCAGCGGCCACGCCGGGGACCCGGTCAGGTCGAACCCGTAGGCGGCGGCGAACTCCCGGTACGGCTCGGCCGGATCGCCGAACCGGACGACACTGTGCGCCAGCGGCACGTGATCCCACTCGCGCGGGCCGACCGCCAGCGAGTCGAAGTCGCACAGCCGGCCGGCCAGCAGGTTGCCGACGTGCGCGTCCCCGTGGATGACGCCCGGCGGAAGTTCCCACGTCGCCGCGGCGATCCGCCGATCCAGCTCGGCGCACTGTGCGGTGAGACGCCCGACCAGGGTGTCGAGTCGCATCCCGGCCCGCTCCACCGCCCAGGCCCGGGTGAAGTCGTCCCCGGCCGCCGAGAGCCGATGCCTGACCGACGTCATCGGTGACCAGGCCGGCAGGAAGGTGACCGGTTCGGTGATGGCATGGATCCGGGCGAGCGGCTCCACCAGCTCCACAGCGGCCGGGCGGCCCGGCGGGTGCGGCAGGTAGTGCCACACGGTCGCCACCCAGTCCCCGGCGACGACCGGCTGCACGATGTCGTCCACCAGTTCGACAGCCGGTACCCCGTGCCGGTGCAGCAATGCCGTGCCCGCGACGACCCGGGCCGCCCGCTGCCGTGCCGGTTCGCCCCGGTTCAGCCGGATCACCCGGTCGCCGAGGCGGTACACGGCGTTCATCGTGAACCGGATCAGCCGGGCTTCGCCACTGGTCAGGCCGCACTGCTCACGGATCATGGCGAGTCCGCGAGCCGGTTCGGCGGTCAAGGAGGTGGGCACGGTTCTCAGATCCGGCCGTACGACACCAAGGTGTTGATCGCCTGCAGTGTCACCATGCCGCGCCACTCCAGCTTCGACGCCGCCGACGGCGGCTCCCACGTGACCGGCCAGCCGCCGTCCTCCTGCTGGGCGGCGGCCAGGTGGTCCAGGTGCGCGCCGAGCTGATCTTCGGTGAAGTGGGCGCGCCACGGGGAGCCGACGGTGGGAGCCACGTGCAGTGGGGTCAACCCGTACGCCCCCGGGTTGGGGGTCCGGTGGAACAACGGGTGTGCGGTCAGCTGATCCAGAACGGCCGGCGCGGCCCGCTGTGCCCGGTCACGGTCCGGGACGTGGGCCAGGAAGACCAGCACCTCGGACAGCCCGTGGGCCTCGTCGGGCAGCTTGCCGGAGTCGATCGCGTTCCAGCAGAAGCTGGTCGCCGCCGTTCGCCACGGGTGATCGAAATCGAGCCGGTGGAGCAGCCCGGCCAGGCCCGCGGTCGGGTTGACGCCGGGCGCGTACGTCCAGTCGGTCCAGTGCGCGGCCCGCGGGAAGTCCTCGATCACCGGGAAGGCGAGCGGGACCGCGCCGTCGATCGTGACGGTGGTCAGGTAGTCGCAGGCCGGGCCGAGGAGTTCCGGCGGCGCGACGCCCGCGGTGGCCAGGGCCTGGAAGGCGATCTCCACGTCGATCGGGAGGCTGGCCGGGCAGCGTTTGTCCGGTTCCAGGCCGTGACCGAAACCGCCGTCGGCGTTCTGATAGGCGCGCAGCGCGCTGACCACCCCGTCCCGGCGAGCGGCGAAGAGGTGCCGCTCCAGCAGTCGTGCCTCACGGTCCAGGAACAGGCTTGCGGTGAGAAGAGCGCTCATGGGGGTAACGCTAGGGTGTCCGGCGCCGCCGGGCTTGTCGGAAACGGACGCCGGGAATACTGGCAATCATGGCCTACGCCGAAGGGGAGCCGCCCGCGTCGCTGCGGGCCGCGGTGGTGTGCCTGTGGCGCCGGGACGCCGAGCCCGACCCCACGCCGAGTCTGATCCTGCCGGACGGCTGTGTCGATCTGATCTGGCAGAGCGGGCGCGGCGTCTTCCTGGCCGGCCCCGACACCCGCCCCGTCACGGCGGATCAACGGCCAGGTCACATTCTCCGGGGGGTACGTCTGCAGCCCGGCGCCGGCGGCCCGGTCCTGGGACTGCCCCTCGATCCCCTGCGCAACCTCCGGGTCGACCTGGCCGACCTGCACCCGTCCGCGGCCCGCCACGTGCACGGTGACCTGCATCCGGACGAGGCGCTGCGCCGTCTGGTCGCGCTGACCGGGTCGTTCGCCGAACAGCGCCCGCCGGATCCGGTGCTGCTGGCGGCGGCCCGTCTGCTGGACGACCCGGCGGCCCGCGTCCACGAACTGGGCACCCACCTGGACCTCAGTGAACGCCAGTTGCGGCGCCGGTTCACGGCGGCTGTCGGGTACGGCCCGAAGACCCTGCACCGGGTGCTGCGATTCCGCCGGTTCCTGACCATGCTCGACGCGTCCCCGGCCACCGGGCTCGCCGAACTGGCGGTCCGGGCCGGTTACGCCGATCAGGCCCACCTGACCCGGGACGCGGTCCAGCTGGCCGGCCGGCCGCCCGCCGCCCTGGCCCGGATGCGGAAGACTCGCGGGCATGACTGATCCGAACGATCCCAAAGCCGCCCTGCACCACTACCTCAAGGAGAACCGGGACGCCCTGATCGGGAAACTCGACGGGCTGAGCGAACGGGACGCCCGGCTCCCCCGCACCGGGACCGGCAACAACTTCCTGGGCCTGATCAAGCACTGCCTCAACGTGGAAGCCGGCTACTTCGGGCCGACGTTCGGGCGGGAGTTCCCGGACAGCGCGGAACTGATCCCGCTGTCGGCCTACGACGAGGACCCGCAGGCCGACTGGTACGCGCGGGCGGACGAGACGAAGGACGGGCTGATCGACCTGTATCGCCGGGTCGCCGTGTTCACCGACCAGACGATCGACCAGTTGCCGCTGGACGCGCCGGGACAGGTGCCGTGGTGGCGGCCGGGCGAGCAGGCGGTGACCCTGCAGCGGATCATCATCCATGTGACCGCCGACCTGGCCCGGCACGCCGGTCACGCCGACATCCTGCGCGAACAGCACGACCAGACGGTCGGCTGGCGGACGGAGGGCAGCAGCGTGCCCGACGGCTACGACTGGCCGGCGTACGTCGCCAAGCTGACGACACTGGCCGGCCAGTTCTGAGCCCGCGGTCGGATCCCGTGCCGGGACGGCTCAGACGAACCGCCACAGGTTGTCGGCGGAACCGTTGTCGGCGTCCTGGATCACCTGGGCGCCCTGGGCGGTGCTGCCGTTCAGGACGCCGAGGAGTTTGCCACTGTTGACGTTGCGGATCTTGTAGGTGCCGTTGCCCTGGTCGAGCAGGGTCCAGCGGTGGTCGGCGGTGCCGTTGTCGTCCCACTGCAGGACGCGGGCGTTGTCGGCGGTGGACATGTTCTCCACCCCGAGAACCCGGCCGCTGTTGAGGTTACGGAAGCGGACTGCCGTGCCGTCGGTGACACGTACCCAGAAATGGTCCGCTGTTCCGGTGTTTCCCCAGACCAGCGCGAGACCACCGTTGACGGTCGACATGTCCTTGACGCCGAGGACCAGGCCGGTGGCGTTGTTGACGATCCGGTAGGCGGGCGTGGTCAGCCAGTAGACCGTGTAGTTGAAGCCGTGCGCGTCCTGGAACGGCACCAGGTTCACGGTGGCGCCGTTGGCGGTCGCGCTGGTCGAGGTGACTGAGGAGGCGGTGAGCGCCGGAGGAGCGGCCAGGGCGGTGTCGCCGTAGTTGCCGGCGAGCACGGTGGGCCCGTACACGATCGCCTTGAGGTCGGGGTTGTCGTTGGCGGAACGCAGCAGCACGCTCATCGGCAGCCGCACGACGATGACGTCCCCGGCGGCCCAGGTCCGGGTGATCGTGGCGTAGGTGCCGGGGGTCGTGGTCACCGTCTGCGCGGCGCCGTTGACGGTGATACTCGCACCGCTGGTCCACGACGGGATCCGCACTCGAACACCCCACGAGCCGCTCATCGTCCCGGACAACGTCAGTGTGGTGGTGTCGCTCGCCGGGAAGGTGGTGCTCTGGGTGACGGTGATCCCGCGCTGCGACCACGTCAACACTGACGGTGCGAACAGGTTGATGGTCAATGTTGATCCGCTGTAGAAGTAGATCGACTCCATCAGCCTGGTGTTGACCTCGACACCGGTGCCCTGACAGCACCAGAAGCTGGCGTAGTCGGTGCTCCACGTGCCGCCGCCCCACGCAGGGCCGACACCCCGCCGCCCACCGGCCCGTAACGGGGTGAAATAGGTGACGTGGCCGTGCTCGCTGAAACGATCTTGAGCGCCGACCACGTGGTTGAGCAGCGCCTGCTCGTAGAAGTCGAAGTAGGCGGCCCGGTCCGGTTCGGTCAGCCACAGCTCCCGGGTCAGGCGCAGCATGTTGACCGAGTTGCAGTGCTCGCAGGTGTCGTCGGTCAGATACCCGGAGATCGCGTTCGCCGGCCGGAAGTGCTCGGCCTGGCTGTTGCCGCCGATGGCGAAGGTGTGCGCGCCGACCGTGATGTTCCAGGCGTTGCGGGCGATGTCCCGATAGCGGGTGATGCCGGTGGCCTTGTACTCGCGGGCCGCCCCGATCCATTTCGGGACCTGGGTGTTGGCGTGCAGGCCGTTGAGGCTGTCGGTGTTCGCGGCGAGCGGGTCGAAGACAGCGGTGTGGTCGAAGCGCTGCGCCACGGTCAGCCAGCGGGCGTCGCCGGTCTGCTGGAAGAGGTCGGTGAGCACGGCGTTCATCCCGCCGAACTCGGTGCCGAGCATGGCCTGGCGCTGGGCCGCGGTCAGCGCGGCGGTCCGGGTGTCGACCCATCCGGCGAGGGCGAGCAGCACGGTACGGGCCTGGGTGTTGCCGTTGTACCGCCAGACGTCGAGCAGTCCCGCGAGGGTCTTGTGCACGCAGTAGTAGGGCACGTTCCCGTTGGTGAGGGTGCGTGCCTCCAGAGCGGTGAAGTCGGACTCCGGGAAGCCACTGAGGTAACCGTTGGAAGCCTGACATTTGGCCAGTTCAGCGACCATGTAGTCAGCCTTGTCACGGCAGACGGTGTCGCCGAGCACGGCCCACGCCTGGGCCCAGGCGGTCAGGAAGTGACCCTGCACGTGGCTGCGGAACGGGAAGGACGGTGCGTCCCAGCCGCCGTTGGCGGCAGCGCCACCGGTGGACCGGCCGTGGTTGGCCCGGAAGACGTAGAGCAGCCGGTCGGCGTCGACGAACCGCAGGTAGCTGAGGGTTCGGGTCTGGTTGTCCAGTAGTCGGCCGGCGGTCAGGCGGACCTGGCCGAGCGGGAACGGGTACGCGGAGACGCCGAGGTCGGCGCGGACCGGCGGGAGTTCGGCGGCGGACGCCGGGCCGGGGTTCAGCAGGACGGTGCCGGCGGTCGAAGCGGCCGCGGCGCTGAGGAGGGCGCGGCGGGAGACGGGGAGCGGGGACATCGGGCCTCCGAGTCAGAGTGTTAGCGATAAACAGCCGTGCGCCGACCCCGGGGACGGCCGGAGATCGACATCGATTGTTATCGCTCACACTGAAACATCACAGAAACATCGATGTCAATGCGGGCCCAGTTGTCAAGTCTGCGGCCAGGATGCCGACTTACCAGACGTGGCAGGACAGACGGCAGAGCTCAGCACGGTGATTCAGGATCCGGCGCGGCTGGCGCAGGTCGACGCGACCGGGCTGGTGGACGGCGCGCCCTCCGAGGCGCTGCAGCGGCTCACCGTCCTGGCGTCGCGGCTGCTCGGCGCACCGGTGTCGGCGGTGTCGCTGGTCGGGGCCGACCGGCAGTTCTTCACCGCCGAGACCGGGCTGGCCGGCGAGCTGGCCGCGGCCCGGCAGTTCCCGCTGTCGCACTCGTACTGCAAACACGTGGTGGAGTCCGGGCGGACGCTCGTCGTCGACGACGCCCGGATCGACCCGGATCTGGCCGGCAACCCGTCGATCGAGGCGTACGAGGCGGTCGCCTATCTCGGGGTGCCGCTGCGCTCCCCGGCCCAGGCGGTGCTCGGCACGCTTTGTGTCGTCGACCGCCGGCCCCGCTCGTGGTCGGCCGCCGACGTCGAGCTGATGGAGGATCTCGGGCTGGCCGCCGCCTCCGAGATCGCCGCCCGGATGGCCTCGTACGCGACCGAGCAGCTCGCCGCCCGGTCGCAGCGGTTCCTCGACACCACCCTGGACGCCTTCATCGCCGGTGACAGCCAGGGCATCGTCACCGGCTGGAACCACGCCGCCGAACGGACCTTCGGCTGGACCAGCGCCGAGGCCATCGGCCGGCCGGTCGTCGACCTGATCCTGCCGGAACCGCGGCGGGGCGACGAGGCCTGGATCCAGAGCACCACCGCCGCCACCATGAGCGGTCAGCGTGTCGAACTGGAACTGCTGCACCGCGACGGCCGGGTCTTCCCCGCCGAGATGGCGCTGTCGGTGCTTGTCGAACCGGACGGGCACGCCTTCCACACCTTCGTCCGGGACATCTCCGACCGCAAGCGCACCCAGCACCTACGGGACACCGAACAGGCTGTCTCGGGCATCCTGCTCCAGGCCGGCACGGCCCAGGAGGCCGCCCGGGACGTGGTCACCGGACTGGGCGGCCGGCTCGGCTGGCCGTACCTCGAATACTGGCACCGCACCCCCGACCAGTCCTGCCTGGAACGGCTCGCGGTCTACAGCGCCGACCCGAAGATCGCCGTGCTGATGGAGGTGACGGTGGCGTACGCGCCAGGGGTCGGGGTCCCGGGAACGGTGTGGGCGGCCGGCGCCTCGCAGTGGATCGCCGACCTGCCGTCCAGCGGTCTGCCGCGGGCCGCCGAAGCCGGGAAGGCCGGCCTGCACGCGGTCGCCGCCGTGCCGGTCCGGGACGGCACCGACGTCGTCGGCGTGCTCATGATCGCCGACCATCAGCGGCACGACGTCCGCGACGACGAGCTGATCGCCAGCCTGGAGAGCGTGTCGGCGTACATCGGCCAGGCCGTGCAGCGCCGCCGGGCCGCCGACCTGGACCGGGAGCTGGCAGTCGCCCGGGACGCCCTGGCCCGGATCGTCGACAACATCACCGACTTCCTGTGGACCGTGGAACTGCTCCCGGACGGGACCGCCCGCACCGTCCACGCCCAGGGCAACGTCGACACGTTCTTCGGCGCCAGCCTGGAGACGATCACCGCCGAAGCCGACCTCACCCGGCATCTGTACCGCACGATCCACCAGGACGACCGGGCGACCTATCTCCGGTTCGTCGATCAGCTCCGCGACGGCGTCCAGGCCGAGGTCGAGTGCCGGATGGCCGGTGCGGACGGTGTCACCCGCTGGATCTGGACCCGCGGTGTGCCCCGCCGCGACGGCGACCTGCTCTTCGTCGACGGGCTCTGCTCCGACGTCACCGAACGTCACCGGGCCAAGGCGATCGCCGAGCAGCAGGCCGAACTGCTGCGGCTCGCCCCGATCGCGGTGATCGTCCGCGACCTCGACTCGAGGATCATCGGCTGGAACACCGGTGCCGAACTCACCTACGGCTGGCCGTCCAGTGCCGTCGTCGGCAAGAGCAGCGACCGGCTGCTCGACACCCGGTACCCCACCGACCGGGCCGAGGTCGACACCGCCCTGGACGCCGAGGGCCGCTGGGAGGGCGAACTCGACCAGCTGCGCGCCGACGGCAGCCGCCTCACCGTGCACAGCCACCAGTCGGTGCAGTACGACGACTACGGCGCGCCGGCCGCGATCCTCGAAGTCAACCTGGACGTCACCGACCGGCGCAAGGCCGAGACCGCACTCGCCGACCGTGAGCGGCTGCTGCACGCGCAGTTCGCCCTCTCCACCGTAGGGCAGGCCATGCTGCACGTCGACGGCACCGTCCTGCAGGCCAATCCGGCGCTCGCCGACATCCTGGGTTACGCCCCCGACGCCCTCGCCGGCCGCACCATCGACAGCCTCACCCACCCCGAGGACCGGCACCTGAACTGGGCGGCCGCCGCCGGGCTGTTCGTCGGCGACTCGGCCACCGACCGGCACCAGCGGTTGATCGCCGCCGACGGCCGGATCGTCGAGGCGCAGATCGGCGTGTCGATGCTGCGCGACCACCTGGACCGGCCGGCCACGATCATCACCGCGGTCACCGACATCTCGGCCCGGGTGGCCGCCGAACGCGACCGCGACGTGGCCAACCGGGCCCTCGGTGAGCGCAACGCCGAGCTCCAGCACACCAACACCGCGCTCGCCGAGGCCGACGCGATGAAGCGCGACCTGATGAGCATCCTGTCCCACGAGATCCGGACCCCGCTGACCACGATCAGCGGTTACGCCGAGACGCTGCTCGGCGGTGCCGACGAACTCGCACCGCAGCAGCAGCGCGCGGTCACCGCCATCGCCCGGTCGGTGTCCCGGCTGGACAACCTGTGCCAGGAGGTGCTCCGGGTCTGCTCCCTGCCACCCGGCGAGCGGGCCCTGGAACAACAGAAGAACGATTCCTAGCCGGTACGCCCGATCACGGTCGCACCGAAGTTGGGCCCGGTACCGAACACCGGCCTGCTGTGCGGGACCAGTGTCTTGGTGAAGTAGCCGTAGATGCAGGCCGCGGTGGTGCAGAGCAGCGTGGTGAGGGCGGCCAGCAGGCCGCCGCTGAGGATGCTGCTCACCGAGTTCACCACGCCGGGGATCAACGTCGAGTAGCCGGTGACGACGAACGGCGCGAACCCGACGATGTGGTACTGCGGGGCCAGCGAGATCAACTCCGGCACGATCTTGTCGAAGATCGGCACCAGGAACGGGCCCTTGCCCACCTTCGCCTGTAGCTTCTGCGCGCAGATCGTGCCGATGAGCAGGCCGGACAGCAGGAACGACCGGGGCAGGTCGTCGACCTTCAGATCCATCATGCATTCGCTGTCCGGCGGGGTCAGATCCGGGTACTGCAGCCAGACGTAGCCGCGTGGCACGGTCAGGTCGACCGGGGTGGTACAGGACGGCAGCGGCAGGCCGAGCGCGGTCAGCGGCAACACCTGCGGGATCGGGCTGTCCACGCCGGGTGTCGGGCTGGGCAGGCCGATCAGCTGGAACAGGCCGATGTCGTTGAGCAACGTACCGAGCGGGTTGTAGAAGACCGTCCCGTTGCTGGTCATCCGCTTCCAGTCACACAGCGAGATGCCGAGGGCGAACACCTTCTCGACGGCCGGCGGGCCCCACGCGACCCGGGCGCACGCCCCGACCTGGGTGCCCTGGTAATGGCCGTCGGTGACGGACTTCGCGAAGACCGGCGGGATCAGGGTGCCACCGGCCGACGTGACAGTGCTGGTCCGCACCTCCACCCAGTTCCCCTTGCCGAACCCGGCCGGCACGACAGGCGGCGGCGGGCACGCCTTCGGGGTGTTCCACACCGGGCAGCCGGTGTCGTCGAAGCAGATCTTGGCGTCGGACTTGGTGTCCTTGGCGTTCTTCCCGGCGTACGTCACCGCGACCGGGGTCTGCACCGCCGGCGTACAGGAGGTGGGATCCTTCACGCAGTTGATCGCGACCTTGAACGACGCCGAGTCCGCGCCGGTGATCAGCTGCTCGCGCTCGTTGTAGAGCAGCCCGACGTCGATCACGAGCGCGCACATACCGGCCAGGACCGAACTGCCGAGGAAGATCGCGAAGATCACCGCCACGGCGCCGTGCTCGGAGTCCCGTGACCACCGTCCCCGTCGCCTGCGCCGGATAAAAGTGCTGAACACCCCCAAACGAAACCAGCGCCCGGCAGATCCTTCCCCTCGTACGGCCGACTCTGGCCCTCCGGGGCCGAGTTGCCCGATACCGCTGTGTCAATCCCGCGGATCTGCGGCGGCGCGGCGGAGCAGTTCCGGATCGTGGGCGTTGACCAGCAGCAGACCGGGGTCGGCGGCCGCCTGGAGCTCGGTGAGGCGGGCGTGGTTGGCGCGGACCCGGGACCAGTCGTGAGCGACCGCCCGTTCCATCACCGTCAAGGTGCGGGACACCTGGCCCGTACCGTCGATCTGTCCCCGGTGGTAGAAGGCGTCCCCGGTGTGCAGGATCCAGCGGTCCCCGGCGTCGACGGCGACCGCGGCGTGCCCGCGGGTGTGCCCGCTCAGCCCGATCAGCACCACCCCCGGCAGGATCTCGGCGGCCGCGGCGAACCCGCGCCAGCCGTCACCGCGGGCCGGATCGTGTTCGACCAGCTGGGGGCCGTGTTCGCGCTGGGTCGGCAGGTAGCGGGTGCGTTCGTTGCGGGTCCGCGGCTGCTGCACGGCCGACGACTCGGCGGCGGTCAGGTGCACCCGGGCGTGCGGGAAGTCGGCCAGGCCGCCGGTGTGGTCGGCGTCGCCGTGGGTGAGCACCACGTCCCGGACGTCCGCGGGATCGTGCCCCAGCTTCTCGACCTGCCGGATCGCGGTCTCCCGGGGATCCAGGACCGGCCGGATCAGATGCCGGGCCGCCCCGATCCGGCGGGCGGGCTCGGCGATGTCCCGCAGCCCGAACCCGGAGTCGACAAGCACGAGACCGTCGCCGGTCTCCACGAGCAGCACGTGGCAGACCAGTCCGCCGGGCGATGCCCACGGCCGCATGCTGCCACAGTTCAGATGACTGACCTTCATGCCGCTCACCGTCGGTCACCAGGTACCGCCTGCGCAAGTTCGGCCCGCCCGGCATCGACCACATTGGCCGGATGATCTGACCGGTGGGGTGAAGCGGCGGATCACGAACGGTCGATATCGTGCGAACGGTTCACGTTCCTGGAAGGTACCGTCTTGCGCCTGCTCCTCACCGTCGTCGTGTCCGCTCTCGCCACGTTGCTGGTGCTCTCGCAGTTCCGGTCGGCCGACGCCACCACCGCCGCCTGCGTGCCCACGACCGTCGTCCCGTCGTCCGCGAAAGTCGTCTCGTCCTCCGCGAAATCGGAACTGGACCGGTGGAGCGAGGAACAGGTCGCCAACGCCCGGATCATCGTCACGATCGGCACCGAACGGAGAGTGCCGGTTCAGGGACAGGTGGTCGCGGTCGCCACCGCCCTGCAGGAGTCCACCCTGCGCAACCTACGCGGCGGGGACCGGGATTCGATCGGGCTCTTCCAGCAGCGGCCCAGTCAGGGCTGGGGCACGCCGAAACAGCTCCGGGATCCGGCGTACCAGACCGGGAAGTTCTACGACAAACTTCTCAAGATCCGGAACTGGGAGAAGATGCGGCTCACCGAGGCGGCCCAGGCGGTCCAGATCTCCGCGTTCCCCGAGGCGTACGCCAAACACAGCGACACCGCCACTCGCCTGGTCAGCGAGCTGAGCCCCGCCACCACCTGCACCTGACCGCCACGCCGTGGTGTGGTGAGTTGAGGTTCGGATCGCACCCCGACTCACCACACTGCGGCGGGTGGTGTCGGCGCGTGTCAAACGTGGACGTTTGACACGTCTGGCACCCTGGGCACCTTGCGACCTTGAGGGGAGGCGCTGTGGACGCTCAGGATTATGTGGTGGCGATCGTGTTCGGCGCGATCATCGGAGTGGCGGCACGGGCCGTCCTGCCGGGACGGCAGAGTATCGGCGTGATCCCGACGGTGCTGATCGGCATGGGTGCGGCGGTCGCCGGCGCCTGGGCCGCGGACCGGTGGAACCTGCACAGCGACTGGCTGTTCACCGTCGCGGGCCGCGGGTACGACTGGGCGGTCGTCGGCGTGCAGGTGGGTATCGCGGTGGTCGGCGTGGCGATCGCGGCCATGCTGATGAAGGCGGTCGACACCGGCCGCGACGGCTGACACCCGGCGACCGGATCATGAAAGCCCGACACCCGGCGACCGAGGTAGGGACGACTGATGCCCGGCGACCGGAGTACAGACGCTGAACGCTCGACCGCCGGAAGAACGGTCGAGCGTTCACCCCCGTACCGAAGAAAAGGCTTTAAACCAGCGCCGAGTCGCGCAACCGCAACCGGGGCGGGGTCGCCGGGAGCAGGTCAGCGGCGTCCGCGGGCACGGTGACCACCACGCATCCGCTGCGCCGAGTGACGTCGGCGGTCACGCCGAGCAACCGGGCCGCCCGGACCAGCACCGCCGCGACCTCCTGGTCACGGATCATCACCGAAAGCACGTGCCGGCGGCGTCGGTGCCCGGCGGCGAGCAGGGCGGCCCGCCAAGCGGCCTGCGCGAGGGTGAGGCGCTGGGCGTTGCGGGGCGAAGATGCGCCGAGTGGTTCGGCGCTGAGCAGGGCCTGCCGTCCCTGACGCCAGGCGGAGTCGAGCATCCGGGAGGTTGCGTGGCGTTGCGATTCGTGCACGAGGACACGTTCGACGGAGTACCGCCGTCGTTCCCCGCCGGAGCGGCTGTCCCGCCAGGTCAGGCAGCCGAGGCCGGTGAGCAGGAATTCGAGCCGTTCGGCCGGGTCCTCGCGGTCGAACTCGGCCAGGGCCTCACCGGCGCGCGGTACCGCCTTGAGCGGAGTCGGCCGCAGTGTGCGACTGGCGTCCACACATGCGGCCAGAACTGCCGACTCGAAGGCGGCGGGCAGTGCACCGGCGAGCACGACGGCGCGTGTCGCGGCGTGATCCAACGTCGCTGTGCGATCCATCGACTTCTCCCCTCCCGTGGTTTGTCACGTCACCGTCGCCGATCGGCCGTTCGGCTGGTACACCCGTGACGCAGACTTGAGGGAAACTTGCGCGGACCGGGCCCTCCCGCGTAGGGAAACACAGTGATCTTGGACGCACAGTGACCCTCGGAAATAGCCGCCGGATGGCGATCGCCGGTCTGACCCTACTGTTGATGGTTACTGCCTGTAGCCAAGAGGAGACACCGGAACGCGAGGTACGGATCGCGACCGGCAGCCCGACCGCGGTCTACTACGCGATCGGCACCGCGCTGAGCAAAATCATCGACGCGGAGCTGCCCAACACGACCGCGAGTGTGCTGCCGACGGCGGCGTCGGCGGAGAACCTGGAGATGGTGGCGCAGGGGCGGGCCGAGATCGGGTTCACTCAGGCGGACGTGCTGGTCACCGGCGGTGAGCCGAAACCGGGGCTGGTGGCACTGGCCCGGGTCTACGACGACCTGCTGCACCTGGTGGTCCGGGCCGACAGCAAGATCCTCGAGCTGGCCGACCTCCGGAACAAGCGGGTGTCGGTCGGCGCGCGCGGTTCCGGGACCACTGTCACCGCCGACCGTCTGCTCTCGGTGGCCGGCATGCCACAGGCGATCCAGCGGCGTGAGCTGAGCCTGGACGACTCGATCTCGGCGCTGCGGAACCGGGAGATCGACGCGTTCTTCTTCTCCGGCGGGCTGCCGGTGAGCGGGATCAAACAGGTCAGCGCCGAGGTCGGCACCCGCCTGGTCGACCTGTCCGCATGGGTGGGTGAACTGCGGCGGGTCTACAGCGACGTCTACGTGGTGCGCGACGTGCCGATGTCGGCCTATTCGATGACGACGGTGGCCACGGTGGCGGTACCCAACCTGCTGGTGGTGGCGGCGACCATGCCGGACGATCTGGCGTACGACCTGACCCGCCTGCTGATGGAGCGCCGCGGTGCTCTGGCCGCCGCGCATCCGGCGGCCGAGCGGCTGGATCTGCGGACGGCCATCGCCACCCTGCCGGTGTCGCTGCATCCGGGCGCAGCCCGCTACTACCGGTCGGTCAAGCCCTGACCGGCCGGGTCGGTCAACCCGTGAGCGGCCGCGCCGCGCCGGTCAGACCGTGAGCCGGATCGTCGCCTCCAAGCCGCCGGCGCCGGCGCCGGACGGGGCAGGCCCGAGGTCGAACCGGCCGCCGGAGGCCTCGACCAGGACGGCCACGATGGACAGCCCCAGACCGGCCCCGTCGACGTTCTGCGCGTCGGCGGCCCGCCAGAACCGGCCGGTGGCCTGACGGCACTGCTCCTCGGTCATGCCGGGCCCGGTGTCCCGCACGGTCACCTCGGCTCCCCCGTCGACCGCCCGCAGCAGGAGCAGGACCCGGCCGCCGGCCGGGGTGAACTTCAGCGCGTTGTCGATCAGCGCGTCCAGGACCTGGTCGAGGGCGGTGGCCACGACCCGGACCGGCACCGGTTCGGCGGGGACGTCGGTGCCCAGTTCGATGCCCCGGCGTTCGGCCAGCGGCTGCCATGCCTTGGCCCGCTCGGCGGTGAGCGCGGTGGCGTCGACGACCTCCACCTGCGGACGGCCCTGTTCGGACCGGGCCAGGGCGAGCAGGCCGTCGAGGACGTCGGCGAGCCGGTCGGTCTCCTCGAGGGCGAACTCCCGGTCGGTACGCAGTTCCTCGTCGTCGTCGTAACGGCTGCCCAGGTCCTCGATGCGCAACCGCAGCACGGTCAACGGGTTCCGCAGTTGGTGACTGGCGTGCGCGACGAACTCCCGCTGCCGTCGCATGGCCTCGGCGACCGCGTCGGCCATCTCGTTGAAGCTGTCCGACAGCCGCCGCAACTCGGGCGGGCCGACACCGGGCGGGACCCGGGCCGCACTGTCACCACCGGCGATCTCGTGGGCCGCGGCGTCCAGCCGGGTCACCGGCCGGAGCACCCACCCGGCCAGGCTGTGTGCGGCGGTCAGGCAGGCCGCCACGGCCAGGATCCCGACCATGGCCAGGATCAGCCAGACCGAGAGGACCGCGCTGCGGCTGCGCTCGGTCGGTGAGACGGTCAGGATCACGCCGAGGACGGCACCGCCCTCGCTGATCGGGACGGCCACCACCAGCGGTTCGCTGACCCACGGCCACAGTGTCTCGGGGGTGCTGACCTGATGCCCGGCGAGCGCGCCCCGGATCGCCGGGGCATGGTTCTCCGGTGACCAGCCGTAGACGCTGAGCAGCCGCTGGTCCTGGTCGACGAGCATGGTGCCGATGCCGTAGAGGTCATGGTAACGCCGAAACTCCTCGGTGAGGGCGGCCAGCTCACCACTGCGGACGGCGGGCGCGGCGAGCGAGGCGAACCGGGTGGCGTCGGCAAGCCGGTCGGCGACCGCCCGGTCGGTCTCCCGGCTCGCGACCGTGACGGCGAGCGGGATCTCCAGGGCGAGGAGCATGATGCACAACAGCAGCAGGTAGGTGACCACCAACCTGCTGCGCACCCGACCTCCCTATGTTGCTCGCAAACGGTAGCCGACGCCCCGGACAGTCTGCACCAGGTCGGCGTCACCGAGTTTGGTCCGCAACGAGGCCACATGGACCTCCAGGGTGTGTTTGCCGGACCAGGTGGTCTGCCAGACGTCCAGCATGATGCGCTCGCGGGTGAGGGCGACACCGGGATGGCGGGCCAGCGAGGCCAGGATGTCGAACTCCTTACGGGTCAGGTTGGCCGGTTTGCAGCCGACCTCGACGGTGCGCGCGCCGGAGTCGATGCGGATCGGGCCGACCTGGACGATCGACGGGGCGGCCGGGCTCTGCCGAGAGGTCCGGCGCAGCAGGGCCTCGATCCGGGCCTGCAACTCGGCCATCGAGAACGGTTTGACCACATAGTCGTCGGCGCCGGTCCGCAGCCCGGTCACCCGGTCCCGCTCCTCGCCGCGGGCGGTGACCGCGATGATGCCGAGGTTCTCGTCGCGGGCCCGCAGCGTGCGGCAGACGTCCAGGCCGTCGCCGTCGGGCAGGTTGAGATCGAGCAGAACCAGATCGGCCGGTGCGGCCTCGAGCGCGGCGGTGGCTGTCGCGGCGTGCTCGACCGCGTAGCCCCGGCGCTGCAACATCGAGGTCATCACCGCACCGACCCGGCGGTCGTCCTCCACGAGCAGAATCCGCATCGGTCCTCCGCCCCGTCGTCGATCGAAGGCCGAACGGTAGTCGGCTTTTGTTTCCGGCAGGCGTCCGGAAACCACTTGCAGGATATTGGCCCTTGACAGTTAGCACTACCTGTCAGGTTCGTCCTGCAAGACGCCCCTGACTGGAACGATCTCCGAGGTCAGTCCAGTTTCGGCAGGGTCGACTTGCCGTTGTCGGCGAAGGTGTACGTGGTCAGCAGCGGGGCGTCGCCCAGTTCCTCGACGATCAGGCCGGACCGGCCGATCTGCAGGAAGGCACTCTGGTTGGCGATCGAGTAGATCGGGTCACCGTCCTCGTCCCGCTTGCCGGTCGGCGCGATGTCCCAGAGCTGGTCGGCCTTGCCGGTGTCACAGGCGACGGCGGCGACCGTCAGCGACTGGGAGCCGTTGTTCTTGACGCCGAGGCACTCCGGTTCGCCGCCGCGGGCCACCTTCGCGGTCTTGATCTGGAACTTGCCGTCGTGCGGGGCGAACACGAACATGCTGCGGTCGCTGTCACCGTCGGTGAGGCCCAGGTTGCCCTCGTCGTCGAGGACCACGACGCCCTCGAAGGACTCGATCGGCACGATCACGACCTGTCGCTTGCCGGCCAGGATCGGGTTGGACGGGGCCTTGGCCGGCGACTTCGACGTCTTCGCCGGGGCCGCAGACGTCTGTACCGGCGCCGCCGAGGTCTGCACCGGCGCCGCCGACGGCCCGGAGGAGGGTGCAGAAGACGAAGACCCGGAGTCCGCTCTGCCGGCACACGCCTGAGCGGCTACGGCGGTGATCAAGCCAAGGTTGCGGAGCACAGGAGTTCCCCTTCAGATCTACGGATCAGTCGTTACACCGATCTTCGGGCAACATCGTCGCCGATGAATCACCGGTTCGTGCCGTCACACCCCGTCACCGACTGCCAGGCACAGACGGTTCCTCCCAGGCACCGACCAGCCGGGCATAACGTCGGGGGGTGAGCGTCAGAGACGAGATCCGCGACTTCCTGCTGTCACGGCGGGCCCGGATCTCCCCCGAGGAGGCCGGGCTGCCCCGGCACGGCGAGCGCCGGGTCGCCGGGCTGCGCCGTGAGGAGGTCGCCCAGCTCGCCGGAGTCAGCGTCGAGTACTACACGCGGCTGGAACGCGGCAACGCCCGCGGCTACTCCGACGACGTCCTGGCCGCGGTGGCCCGGGCGCTACACCTCGACGACGCCGAGCGGGAGCACCTGTTCGACCTGGTGCACGCCGCGAACGCGCGATCCCGCCCGGCGCCGGACCGGCCGCTGCGGCCAGGCGTACGCCGGTTGCTGGACGCGATGACCGGCACCCCGGCCTACGTGTGGAACAGCCGCCTCGACATCCTGGCCGCCAACACCCTCGCCCGGGCCCTGTTCGCGCCCCTGTTCGACAGCCCGTTCCAGCCGGTCAACCAGGCCCGGTTCCTGTTCCGCGACGAGTCCGCGCCGGGCTTCTTCCCGGAGTGGGAACTGATGACGCACGACGCGGTCGCGGTGCTGCGCACGGCCACCGGCCGCAACCCCGAAGACGAAAGACTGTCGGCGCTGGTCAGCGAGTTGCTCGCGGCCGGCGGCGCCTTCCGGTCGCTGTGGGCGGCGTACGACGTACGGCACCGCCGCACCGGCCGCAAACACTTCCAGCATCCGGTGGCCGGCCCACTGACCGTGGACTTCGAGTCGATGGCGCTGGTCGGCCACCCCGGACTACGACTCTCGGCCGGCACCGCCGAACCGGGCTCCGCCTCCGAACAAGCACTCCAGTTCCTGGCGAACTGGAGCACCACCCCGATCGAAGAAGGACACCGATGACCCGCTCCGCCCTGCTCGTGATGGACGTCCAGCTCGCCGTCACGGCCCGCTACCCCGACCCGGACTACCTGCCCCGGCTGGCCACCGCCGTCGACGCGGCCCGCACCGCCGGACTGCCGGTGATCTACGTGGTGGTCGGTTTCCGGCCGGGCGCGCCCGAGGTCGATCCGCGTAACCGGATGTTCGGGGCGATCGCCGGACGGGACACCCCGGCCCAGGCCGCCGAGGTGCATCCGGCGGTGGCCCCGCGGCCCGATGAGGCGATCGTGGTGAAACGGCGGGTGTCCGGGTTCGCCGGCAGTGACCTGGACATGCTGCTGCGCGCGTCCGGTATCGATCATCTGGTGCTGACCGGCATCGCCACCAGCGGGGTGGTGCTGTCGACGCTGCGCCAGGCCGCCGACCTGGACTACGAACTGACCGTGCTGTCCGACGGCTGCCTGGACAACGATCCCGAGGTGCACGACGTGCTGACCGGCAAGGTCTTCCCGATGCAGGCCGACGTGACCACAGTCGACAAGTGGATCGGTGACACACTCACCAACCATGACTGAGGTGTACGGGACGGTAGCGCCCGGATTCGAGGCTGTCCGTGCGGAGTTCACCGGGCCGATCGCGGCCGAGTCCGCGCAACTCGCGATCTACCGGCACGGCGAACTCGTGGTCGACCTGTGGACCGGGGAGGACACGCTGACCAGTGTCTTCTCGGTGTCGAAGGGCGCGGCTTTCCTGATCGCGGCACTGCTCGTGCAGGAGGGCACGCTCGATCTGGACGCACAGTGCCGCAGCCTGCCGTTCCCACTGACCGTGCGGGAGTTGCTCGGGCACCGATCGGGACTGATCGGGGTGGAGGGGCTGACCATCGAACAGGCAGCCGACGATCAGGCGCTCGCGCGCTGGCTGTCCGGGCGCAAGCCGTTCTGGGAGCCGGGCACCGCCACCGGCTATCACGCGCTGACCATCGGGGCGCTGGTGGACGCGGAGTTGCGCGCGGTCACCGGGCGGTCGGTGCGGCAGTGGTTCGACGAGCGCCTTCGGGAACCGTACAACCTCGATCTGTTCCTGGGTCTTCCGCAGGATCAGGAGGCCCGGTTCCGGCCGGTGCTGCCGTCGACCGGCCCTGCGTTCGCCGCGGAACCGGGTTCGGCGGCCGCGGCCACGCTCGGTTCGTTCAGTCTGCTCGACTTCGGCAACTCACCGACGGTCCGGGCCGGTGGCCAGGCCTCCGCGGGCGGGGTCGGCAGCGCCCGCGGAGTGGCCCGGATGTACGCGGCGGCGATCGGCCCAGTCGACGGCCGGCCAGCGCTGCTGCGCCCGGAGACGATCCGGGAGTTCGCCGCCCCGTACTCGCTCGGGGTCGACCTGGTCATCGGGGAGGCCGACCATTACGCGCTCGGTTTCGAGAATCCCGTCACCAAGTTCCCGTGGGCGGGCCGCCACACGCTCGGGCACAGCGGCGCCGCCGGTTCGACCGGTTGGGGCGACTACGAGAGCGGTCTCGCGTACGGCTACGTCCGCCGCCGTTTCGACGGCCCGGACACCACCGCCCTGGCCGAGGCGGTGAACAGGTCCTCCCAGAGCGGCACGACCACCGGCATCTCGTAGTCGGCGCTGGACTGCCGGGCCGCCGCGCCCAGCCGGTCGCGGACGGCGGCGTCCTCGATCAGGCGAGTGATCCCGGCGGCCAGGGCGTCCACGTCCGCAGCGGGGATGAGCAGGCCGTTGACGCCGTCGTCGACCACGTCGGCGGGGCCGGTCGGGCAGTCGAACGACACCACCGGCAGGCCCGCGTTCATCGCCTCCAGGAGCACCATCGGCAGGCCCTCCTTACGGGAGCTGAGAACGAAGATCGAGGCTTTGGCGAACTCGCCGTCCAGGTCCCGGGTCACACCCCGCAACCGGATCGTGCCGCTCAGGCCACGGCTCTCGATCATTCTGGTGAGTTTCGGGCGCCACCCGCCCTCGCCGAAGATGTGCAGCTCCCATTCCGGGTGAGCCTCGTGGACCTGCTCGAAGGCCTTGATCAGCATGTCGAAGCCCTTCTGGCGGCCGAGCCGGCCGGCCGCCACGACGACCGGCACACGGCCGGGGGCGGGCCGGCCGGTGCGCGCCGGGATGCCGTTCGGAATCCGGGCCACCCGCACCGCAGGACCCAGCGCCGCCTGGTAGGCGGTCAGGTCGGCCCGGGTCAGCACGGTCACCGCGTCCAACCGCGGGTAGGCGCGCACGATCCGGTCGCGCAGACGTTCGCGGTAGCTGCCGAAGTTCATGTGGTCCTGCCCGATCCGGGTCAGCCGGCGCGGCGCGAACCACGCCGACAACAGGTTGAGTCCCGGCCGGGTGGTGACCAGCACCGCGTCCCGCTGGGCCCACATGTACCGGATCACCGTGAGGTCGACCGCCGGGTCCCAGCGCCGGTAGCGGAAGTCCCGGCCGTGCGGCAACGGGTTCGGCAGCACGCGGGTCCGGCGCAGCGGGCGGGAACCGCTCCCCCACCGGGTCCCGTCCGGTTTGAGATCAGTGAGGCTGACCAGCCGGACCCGGGGGTCGAGAGGCAGCGCGGGCTGCTCGCCGGTGCGGTAGACGCTGGCTATCTCGACGTCATGCTCGCCGGACATCGCGCCCGCCTGGTTGAAGATCGTGCGGATCGTCCCGCCGACGCCGTAGGCGTTGTGCACCAGATACCGGATGTTCACCGGCGCAGACTAGACAGCGGCGTCAACTGATCTCAATGCGCGGCTTCCACCGTGGCCGGGCGCCAGGCCCGCCACGAACTGGCCGGCGCCTTCGCGAACATGAGCCTGGACGCTGAGCAACTGATGGCGCTGGAGATCGAGGCGGTGACGACGGAGGGCTAGACCCGCCGGATGGCGGGTCGATTCCGCCGGATGGCGCTCGATCGGCGGCGCGGCACACCGCATGCTGATGACACCGGTCACATGGTGGTGACCCGGAATTAACCGCAGGAGGCCGCCGTGACGACCGTTCCGTTCGACCCCGAACTCGCCGCCGCGCTCAGCGTCATCAGCGCACAGCTTCCCCCGTCCATCACGCCGGAGATGATCCAGCCGATGCGGCAGGGTGCCACCCTCGCCCCGGTCACCGACGACGAACTGCGGCGCGACGGCCAGTTCACCGTCGAGGAACGCGCCGTCCCCGGACTCGACGGCGACCCCGACGTCACGCTGCTGATCTGCCGGCCCACTGCGGCGACCGGCACCCTGGGCTGCCTATACCACATCCACGGCGGCGGAATGATCATCGGTGACAACCGGACCGGGATCACCGAGATGCTGGACCTGGCCGAACACTTCGGGCTGGTAGTGGTGTCGGTGGAGTACCGGCTCGCCCCCGAGACACCGCACCCCGGACCGGTGAACGACTGCTACGCGGGTCTGCTGTGGACCGCTAAGAACGCCGCCGCCCTGAGCGTCGACCCGGGGCGGCTGATCGTCGTGGGCGGCAGCGCCGGCGGTGGACTGGCCGCCGCGCTCGCGCTGATGGCCCGCGACCTCGACGGCCCGGACCTGCTCGGACAGTTGCTGATCTACCCGATGCTGGACGACCGGAACGACACGGCGTCATCCGTACAGATGGCCGGGTTGGGAATCTGGGATCGGGGTTCCAACCGCACCGGCTGGAGTGCGCTGCTCGGCGAGGCCGCCGGCGGACCGGACGTCTCCCCCTACGCCGCACCGGCCCGGGCCACCGACCTGTCCGGGTTGCCGCCCGCGTTCATCGACGTCGGCAGTGCGGAGACCTTCCGGGACGAGGACGTCGCCTACGCCACCCGGATCTGGCAGGCCGGCGGGCGCGCCGAACTGCACGTCTGGCCCGGCGCGTTCCACGGTTTCGACGCCATGGTGCCGAGCGCCGCGCTCTCCCAGGACGCCCGGCAGGCCCGGGTCCGCTGGCTCGACCGGCTCCTCAACTCGTAGATTCAAACCATGAGGGACTTGGCCGTACGGTTGGCCGCGCTCGACGCCGACGCCAGCGCCGCCGTGCAGGTCATCGCCTATTTCGACGGTCTCGTCGAAGCGGGCGCCGGCTTGCAGAGCATCGTCCGCGGCGCGGCGGTCCTGGCCGGCTGCCCCGCCCGTCTCGACGACACCTCCCGGCGCGTCCACATCCGGATGCTGCCGGACGGCGTCGCCACTCCGCCGGCCACCCCGGCATCGTCCACGCAGGCACCATCCACGCCGGCTCCGGCCGCCGCGGATTGGCCACACCTCGATCTTGGTACCGCTGTGCTCTGGCTGGAACGCACCGGCGACCCCGGGCCCGTCGACGCCATGGTCCTCGAACGGGCCGCCGGAGCCGCCCGGACCGTGCTCGACCGAACTCGCGGCCGGGCCCCCGCCCCCGACGACCCGGCCATGACCGAACTCCTGGTCGACCCGGATGCCGCCCCCGAGTCCCGGCTGCGGGCCGCCCGTCGGCTGGGGCTGGAGGGTTCCGCGTACGCGCTGGTCAGACCCACCGGGGAGGTCACCTTGCTGGCCGCGTCCACGAACCCGCCACCCGGCCGGGCCGGCATCGGCCCCACCGTCCCGATCCTGGAACTGCCCGCCTCTCATCTGGCGGCCCGCATCGCGGTCCGGTTCACCGCCGCCGGCACCGACGACGACCCCGGAGAGCCGCTGGTACGACATGACGAGCTGGGTTCCCTAGCGGTGCTGGCGTCAGTGCCCGATCCCGGCGAGGTGCCCGACGTGCGCACCCTGAACCAGGCCGCAACCACCGCCCCATGGCTGCCGGCCACCTTGCACGCCGTCACCACCACGAACAGCTTGCGCGCCGCCGCCACCCACCTGCGCCTGCACCACTCCACTTTGCAGGACCGAGTCACCCAGGCCGAGCACCTACTCGGCTGGACCCTGCACACCCCGCACGGCCTGCTCCGGGCCCGCCTCGCCCTGACCTTGCGCCACCTGAACCACACCCACCGCCAGCCCTGACGGTCCGCATCGACGGCGGGCCGGCGACCCACCACTCACGCCCGGCGGTCGCGGCACGATCCGTCAACCACGTGGCATACGACGGAACGCGCGTTCACCGTACAAAAGTCTGGCGATCATCTCGCCGAAGGTGGCCGTCGCGTGCCAGAGGTTCTCGCCGGGCATTCGTCCTACATGCGCACCGGGCGCTCAAACCAGGTGGAACTGATGCGCCTACCGCGCTTGATCGCATAGCCGGTGAAGGTGCCTACAACAGTGAACTGCCGCGAGAGATGCAGTGCCACGGACGCGTCATTGGGCAGCGCCACAGCAGCCACGACATGGTGAGCCTCAGTGTCGCCCAGCTCGGCCAGCAGCATGTCGTAAAGCCGGCCGCCGATCCCTTGGCCCATCGCATCGGGAGCGAGGTAGACGCTGGTTTCCACGGTGCGCTGGAACGCAGGATGCGCCCTGTACGGGCTGCTCGTGGCATACCCGACTACCCGTCCGTCTTCGGCAGCCACGATGAGCCGATGCGAGCCGACCGGCGCATACGTCGCCCACCAGGCCCGCCGGTCGTCGAGGCTCACCTCAACTTCATCGAAGGTGGCGTAGCCGGTTCGGATGTGATGGTTGTAGATCTCCAGCAAGGCCGGTAGATCGCCTTCTTTCCCGGCGCGCACATCGATGATCACCCGGGCATTCTGCACGATTGCCGCGCCGGCCGCGGACGGCTGCGCCCGAAGGTTTCAGCCCTAGCGCCATACCTACCAGGGGAAACACTGACGTGACGCCAGCCGTGAGCGCGACAGCGGCCAACGCGATGATCACGGACCCCAGACGGAGCCAGGTCAGGTTGACCGCGGCACGGGCAAGACCACGTCCGGCACGGCCACGTAGCAGCGCGATCATCGCAAGCACCGCGAGAACGACGCCGACCGCAGCGGACATCCCGGCCACGGCGAACGGCAGAGCCTCCTCGGTGGTGAATCCCCCGGCATGGTGATCCGACCACGCCATCGCCCCCAGGCCGGCGACCAGGCCGTCGGCCAGCGCCGCAACACCGATCAGAACCGCGAGCAGCGCGTTCCCGCCGTGCCGGGCACGTGCCGCGGTCATGCCGTACCCGCCGGCGGCCAGCGCCCTCGAAAGGAACCGGTGTCGTCGAACTTCTGCCGAAGCGTGCTGTTCGCTGACGTACAGGCATGTTTGAGGGTTTCGCATCCGACGATCAACGTCACCGAGGCGGTCACCGCGGCCCCGGCGGCGATGAACGGTGCCGCCGGCAGGCCGAAGACCGTGGCGCTGGAACCGATGGCACCGATCAGGCCCACGACCAGCGAGACCAGCGCCGCGACCTTGTCCAGTCTCAAGCTGAGTCCGCTGTAGATCTCACTTGCCTCCTCCACCAGGGTTACAGCCTTGCGTTGCAGCTCGGCGTACGTGTCCAGTAGTCCCGTCGGCAGCGCCGCCCACGACAGTTCGTGCGCGCTCAGAGTCAACTGGCTCGCCGCTTGAGCGGCCTGCCGGGTCACCGCCGCGACCCGCTCCCACGAGTCGGCATCGTGGTGCAGCGCTTCCAGCGCGACCTGAAGTGTCATCAGCTCACCAACCCGAACCGGCAGGCGAACCCGAACGGATCCTGCATCGTCCACTGGGCCTCGGCAAGCGGACTGTCAGCGATCAACTGCTCCACGCCGTTGGCAGTGACCTGCCGATATGCGGCCTGAAACGGCGCGACGAACTGCCGGCTCAGATTGGCTTCATGAGCCTCCCGCAGGCTCCCACCGCGGACCACATCGCGTTCACCCCGGCGACGCCATAACCCCGTGCTCGTCCACCGTTTTCATCCCCGTCCCTGAATTCGCCGCCAGCCGTCATCGCACAGCAGCACGAACACCAGCCAATACGCACTGAATGACCGCTCATGGCGACCCATGGCCCCTGGTAGTCGTCAGAGGGCTCTCACGTCACCCAAAGCGGCTCCAGCAGGTCGGGAACGTCCTCGTCCGCCTTACGCGCGTGCACGGCGGCAAGCATGACGAGGTTCATCCCGTCGATGCCGCGCCCAGCAGCTCGCAGCCGAGGCTGACGAGGTCGGCTGCGATGGCCTCCTCGGGCACTTCGTTGCAGACGAGGAGCCGGACGAGTTGGTCGAGGAGATCGTCGACGTTGCTTCGGCCGGTCGGGCCGACGACCTGGTGACTGCTCAGCCGACGAGTTGGCTGTTGACAAGGCAGCATCGCGGGTAGGGTGGTCTGGATCACCGTCCACACAGGTTGGCTAAGCGGAGGTAAGGCGTGCCGGTCACGGGCCAACGTGTCGTGCGACGAGCGTTGGGGCGGCGGTTGACCCGGCTGCGCATGGCGTCCGGCATGAGCCGGCGCGACGTGGTGGACGCGCGCCTGGGCATCTCGGAGCCGACACTGCACCGCATAGAGACGGGCAAGGTTCCGGTCACCGGGGCCAACGTCCGCGCGCTGTGCTGGCTCTACGGCGCCGACCAGAGCATCACCGACGCGCTGGCCGACCTCGCGCTGGGCACGTCGCAGCAAGAGTGGTGGGACGCCAGCCCGGTAATCCCCGAGTGGTTCAAGCTGTACGTCGGGCTCGAGGCGTCGGCGTCGCGAATGTTCGGGTACGACGGCGAGATCGTCCCGGGCGAGCTGCAGACCGTGGAATACGCGCGGGCGGTCTTCGGCGCCGAACAGCCGGTTGACACGCAACTCGCCGAGCGCCATATCAATCTGCGCATGCAGCGGCAGAAGACGCTCTTCACCCGCACCCCGCCGGTCCGCCTCGTGACAGTGCTCGGCGAGGGTGCGGTGACCCGGCCGGTCGGCGGCGACCAGGTGATGAAGGATCAGATCGAACATCTGCGGCGGCTGTCCGGAGAGGACGCCATCGACATCCGGGTGCTGCCATTCTCGGTCGGGGCGCACGCGGCGATGGCCGGCGCCTTCCGGATACTCGAGTTCGACGACCCGGACGATCCGGACGTGGTCTACCTCGAGTCCCACGTCGGGGCGCTCTACCTGGAGGAACAGGTAGAGGTGGACGAGTACCGGCGGATCTTCACCCTGATCAGCAGGGATTCCGTACCCGTCGGCGACTTCCGGCCGACCTGATCAGTCGGACAGCAGCCGGTCGAATTCGCCGCGCTTGGCGCCGAACAGGAACGAGTCCCACTCCTCGGTCGTGAACACCACGGTGCCGGCCTCGCGGGCGTTGCTGTTCCGGACCTCGATCAGGCCACCTTGGCGGCGTGCCTCGACGCAGCTGCCGCCGTTGCCTGTCGACCTGCTGGAAATGATCCAGCTGGTTTCGCTACTCATCGGCGACCCTCCCCGGGGGCTGCTTGCTGTGCGTAACTGACGTGCCACCTAAGTGGCGTCGGCCTGACGTGCAGAATCAGTATCGAGGCGTACGCACGAATCTTTCACCACGAAAGTGGCGACACTCAGAGTAGCCGAAATTCGCTGTGGATGCATCTAGTCGTCGTGAATACTGTCCTCGTGAAATCTTGCACGAGCCTCGATCGGCTGACATGATTCCGGAGTGGAGCCGGGCGTTCACCCACCGTCCACTCGACAACTCCAACAGGTCCGCCGCAGTTGGGAGAGGACGGCCGATGCGGATCCTCGCTTCTGCAGCCGCCGACATGAGCGGCGCGCCGCCGGATGATGCTCAGCTGCGGGACGGGCCCGAGATCGCCCGCCTCCGGGCTCGCATCCGACAGCTGGAGCAGGAGCGCGCGTCACTCCAATGGATGGCCGGCCACGACGAGCTCACCGGACTCGCCAACCGTCGCCTCTTCCACACCGTCGCCCCGGAACGGCTGCGTCGCGACGATTGCTCGTCGGCCGTGGTGATCCTCGACCTCAACGGATTCAAGCCGATCAACGACACGTACGGGCACGACGCCGGTGACGAGGTCCTCCGCGTGGTCGCCCGGCGCATGGCCGACTGCCTCGGCAACCATCTGGTGGCCCGGCTCGGCGGTGACGAGTTCGCCGCCCTGCCCCGCGCCCCGCACCCCGACGTCCCACCGACGTGGTGGCACGAGGTGGCCACCTCGCTGAGCGCCGCGATCGCACCCCCGATGCTCGTGCGGGAACACACCCTGTCCGTCACCGCCTCGATCGGCGTTGTCCCGGCCGGGCGCTCGTCCGACCTTCCCGACCTGATGCGCCGTGCGGACCAGGCGATGTTCAGCGCGAAACGACACGCGAACTCGACCGACAAGGCCGGCATCACCTGGGTTGTGGCCACCGAGAAAGGCGACCACACCGAGACGTACGGGCCCGAACCCGTGGCGGGGTGCCGGCCAGGCGACCCAGTGTGGGTGCACCGCAGCGGCGCCCGCCGGGCCGGAGCGGTCGAGAGCGCCGGCGAATGGGCGGCTCTGGTCCGTTACCGATGCCCGAACTGCGCCGGCACGATGGTCGACACCATCCCCACGAGCGGCCTCACGATCCGCGCCGAGGCCGACCCGTACCTGGACTGAAAGCCCTCCGCCGTCAGTCCACCGTGAGCACGAGCTTGCCCTGCAGGCCGCCGGTCAGCACCCGGCGGTGGGCCTCCGCGGCCTGAGGCAACGGCATCGTGGCGGCCACGCGCGTGCGCAGTCGGCCCGCCGCCACCTGGCCCACCAGGTCGGCCAACAGCTCGCGGTCGTGCCGGATCAGTTGCAACTCTTGACGCACACCCCGGGCCGGCACCAGGGGCGGCGTGGGCCGGGTGGCGACCACGATCCCCCTGTCTTGGACGGCAGCGGCCGCCGCCTCGCCGACGGGGACCGCGTCGAACACCGCGGACACCGGCCCGACCGCGGGCAGATCAGCCGTACGGGAAACGACCTCGTGAACGCCGAGGCCGTGCACCCATTGCTCGTCGTTGTCGCTCGCCTGAGCCAGGACGCGGTAGCCGGCCTGGACAGCAAGCTGGGCGGCGAAGCCACCGACACCGCCGCTCGCACCCGTGACGAGAATGCTGCTGCCGGACGGCAGCATGGCCAGCGACACCAGCAACAGCCCCTGGTGGGCGGTCTGGGCGTTGAGCGGCACCGTGGACGCGGGCACGAAGTCGAGCTCGGCCGGCAACCGCACGAGCCAGTCGGCGTCGGCCGCCACGAACTGGGCGTAGCCGCCCGGTGCGCCCCGGGTCGCATACCACGGAATCATCCCGACGACCCTGTCACCCACTCCGAACTCGGCAACACCGGGCCCGACCGAGGCCACCTCGCCGGCGATGTCCCACCCGGGCAGGAACGGCGTCGGAACCGGCCCGCGGGGGATCTCGCCGGTGGTGGAGGCGACGTCAGCCGGATGCACGCAGACCGCGCGAACCCGGACCACCACCTGACCGGGCCCCGCCTCAGGATCGGGTAACTCGGTCACCTGCAACACCTCAGGCCCGCCCAGCGCGGCCGCTACGACTCCCAGCATCTGTCCACTCTAGACCCAAATCTCCACGGGCAGGGCGCGGCTGTGGCCCGAACCTGAGCTGGCCCGTTGTACGCGTGCGTTGGCGCAACCGTGATTGTTTCGAAGGACCAGAGTTGGCCCCACTGGGCGAACTTCTTTCGGTACCAGCGGCTCCTGGCCAACAGCGCACCAAAGAGAAGAACCAGCAGGCCACAGGTGGGGCCAAATGGTCTTGGTGCGCGGAGGGGTGGAGCCAAGAGAAGTTCGATTGCTGGTACCGAAACAGGTTCGTACAAACAGCGCCAACTCCTCGGCCAGCGCCGCGGCGTCCGGCGAGTAGAACGGCCAGAGGACGAGAGTACGGACGTCGCCGGCCTCCCTGATGTGCTGTGCGGTCTCCTCGACGCTCTCACCGAAGCGCACATCGTACCGGGTCGCGGTCTCATGCTGGCCCAGCAGCGCACCCAACAGCACGTGGAAGCCGTACGTCACCGCCGTGCGATAGCGCAGCACCAGGACCAGCTCAGGACCACTCATGCGGCGATTTTGCCAGTTCGCTGGCTGAGGTCGTCGAGGCCGCGCGCCACGGGCCTCGGTTCAGAAAGTATCGGCGGTGTTTAGCCGGTTCCGGTTCTCTGGGTGGCGCAGGTAGTGCTCAAGTGATCGCAGAACGGGCCGGGCGTTGGCACCCAGTGCGGGCGCGCCGATGACGATCGAGGGCCGGAACCCTTCTTCGAACCGGTTCGGGCGGCGGGTGCGGGCTCGGTGCCGGGCGTTCGGGGACGGGTGTGCCCTGATGACGATCAAAGGGAGTTGGCTGTTCACTCCCACGTCGTAGATGGCGTCCCATGGCGTGTACGACTCGCTGGTCAGTGACTGGTGGTAGACCCCGGCCGGGGTCAGAACCACGCGGCCCGGTGTCAAGCCCCGGGTTTGATGGAGAGTTGGTTAGCTGGTTTTCAGGGGTGCGGTGACCGGTTGGGTCATCGCGTGTAGGGCCTCGTGTTCGGCGGGTGGGACGTGTCCGAGTTCGCCGTGCAGCCTGCGGTTGTCGTACCAGTCGATGTACTCGACGGTGGCCATCTCCAGGTCGTCGAGGCCGCGCCACGGGCCTCGGTTGCGCACGAGTTCGGCCTTGTACAGGGAGTTGAACGCCTCGGCCATGGCGTTGTCGAACGAGTCGCCCTTGGAGCCGACCGAGGCGACGGCGCCGGCCTCGGCGAGCCGCTGGGTGTAGCGGATTGCTCGATATTGGACGCCGCGGTCCGAGTGGTGCACGAGTCCTTGCAGTTCAGCGCCCTGATTCTGGCGGCGCCAGATCGCCAGTTCCCCGGAGCACTTCTCGCAGTGGTTCCGGGAGTTCTACGGCCCGGTGACCCGGTTGTCCGGCAGCCTGACCGGCGAGCGGCTCGCCGAGTTCGCCGTCGACCTCGCCGCGGTCGCCCGCGAGTTCAACCGGGCCGACGACGGTACGGTCGTGGCACCGGCCGAATACCTTGAGGCCGTCGGCATCCGACGCCGGTAGACGCACGGCAGCATCGATGGCAGGACGCGGCGAGCGGGGGACGGTTGCTCACGATCAGGCTGCTGGGGGTGCCCCGGCTCGAACGGGACGGTCGGCCGGTAGCCGGGCCGCGTGGCCGCAAGGCGTGGGCGTTGCTCGCCTACCTGCTGCTCGCCGGTCGCCCGCCGGGCCGGGCCCGGCTGGCCGAGTTGCTGTTCTGCGAGGCCGCCGATCCACTGGGCGCACTGCGGTGGACCCTCGCCGAACTACGGCGCGCGCTGGGCCTGCCCGGGATGCTGGGCGGAGACCCGGTCGATCCGGCGCTCGGCGCCGACGTGACCGTGGACGTGTATCTCGGGGCGGTTGACTATCCGTGCATGGACGGTGAGTTGCTCGAAGGCCTGGTGGTGGAGTCGTGCCCGGAGTTCGACGCCTGGCTGGCGGTGGAACGGCGCCGGGTCGCAGCCGTGGCCGAGGCGCGGCTGCGACAGGTGGCGTTGGCGCTGCTGACCTCGGGGCGGGCCGGGGCGGCTGTGCCGTACGCGACCCGCGCGGTCGCCCTCGCCCCGCTGGAGCAGGGTAATCACGAGTTGCTGGTGCGCAGTCTGGCCGCCGCCGGTGATCGACGGGCAGCGGCCGCACAGGTCGAGGCCTGTGCGGACCTGTTCCGGCGGGAGCTCGGCGTCGAGGTGTCAGCGGCGCTGCGGGACGCGGCCGACGCCCGGCCGGGGGCGGTGGGTGTCCCCGCGATCGGTGGCAGGGCGGCAGCCGCCAGCCAGATCGAGGCGGGCCGGGCGGCCATCGCCGCGGGCGCCGTCGACGCGGGGCTGCAATGCCTGCGCCGGGCGGTGGCTGAGGCAGAACGCTGCGCCGACACCGCCCTGCGAGCCCGGGCACTGGTGGCGCTCGGCGGCGCGCTGGTGCACGCCGTTCGTGGGCGCGACGAGGAGGGCGCGGTAGTGCTGCACGAGGCGATCCAGGTCGCCACTGGTGCCGGCGACCGGGTCGGCGTGGTCACCGCGTACCGCGAACTCGGTTTCGTCGAAGTGCAGGCGGGTCGGCGCGGCACGGCGGACGGCTGGCTGGCGAAGGCGCACCACCTCGCCGAGACCGACGGCGAGCTCGCCGCGGTGCTGGGTGTACGCGGGATGAACTCGTCAGATCATGCCGACTACCCCACGGCGTTCGGGCAGCTGCACGAGTCGGTGGAGCGGGCCCGGAGCTGTGGCGACGACCGGCAGCAGGCGTGGTCTCTGTCGCTTGTGGCTCGAGCGCACCTGCTGCGCGGTGACCACAGTCCGGCGATCGTGGCGGTGCAGCGTTCGCTGGAGCTGGTGCACGAGCAGCGCTGGATCGCTTTCCTGCCCTGGCCGCAGGCGTTGCGCGCGGAGCTGGACCTGCAAGCCGGCGACGTGGAACGGGCGGCCGACGGACTGGAACAGGCCTGGGCGATGGCGGTGCAGCTCGGCGATCCGTGTTGGGAGGGGATGGCCGCGCGCGGGCTCGGCCTGCTCTACGCCGGCAGGGGCGATCACGTCGCCGCGACCGGCTGGTTGACCGAGGCTGCGGACCGGTGCAACCGGACGCCCGACCGATACCAGTGGATCCGCGCCCACGTGCTGGACACCGCGATCACTGCCGCGCTGGACCGTGACGACGCGGACCGGGCCCGGCCGCTGCTCGCCGCGTTGCAGACCCTCTCCGCCCGCTGCGATCTGCGGGAGCTGGTGGTCCGGGCCGCCCTGCACTCCGCCCGGCTGGGTGATCCGGCCGCGCTGAACTCGGCGCGGCTGCTCGCCGCAGACATCGACAACACCGAGCTGCACCGCCTGATCAACACCTGAGGAGAGACCATGACCAGCACGATGGACGCCTGGCAGGGGGTCGACGAGGGCTGGGGTCGCCAGGCCGCGGATTTCGCCAGTCTCCGCGAACCCGGCAACTGCCGCGAGTACGTCGCCGTGCACCACCGGCTGCGGGTCGATGCCGGGGACCGACCTGCCCCGCGTACGAGGCGATCCTGCAGGTGGGTGAGGCCGCCTTCGTCTCGGCGGCGACCGAGCAAGCCAGCATGCGGATCCGCGACAGTCTCCCGCTGCGTGCAGAACTCGCCCTGGTCGCCTTCCTGGCCCACAAACCTGATGGGGTACGCCAGTGAGGTTCCTCGATCCTCCCAACCTCTCGGAGCGGGCTCGCGTCCTGTTCGACGAAGACGTGTCCGACATGGGCTACGTGATGAACGGGACCATGCTGTGGGCGTACCAGCCGGACACCATGGCCGGGCTGTTCGACCTGATGCGGCAGTCCATCGCCGGGCAACGGCTGGGGGTGCGGGAACGAGGCATCCTTATCACCGCCCTTGCGTCCACGTTCGGCGACTCGTACTGCTCCCTGGCTTGGGGGCAGAAGTTGGCGGCCGCCGGGGTACTGCTCGGTCACGACGAGGGGTTGACCGACCGCGAGCAGGCGATGGCCGGATGGGGACGACAGGTCGCGCGGGATCCGAACCGGGTCGGCGCGGCCGACGTGCAGCAGTTGCGCGACGCCGGGTACGACGACGCCGCCGTCTTCGTGATCGCTGTCTTCGCGGCACTGCGGATCGCGTTCTCGACGGTCAACGACGCGCTCGGGCCTGACCGGACGCGGCACTGGCCGCGACCGTCCCCGATGCGGTCCGAGCCGCCGTCACCTACGGCAGAGCGGCCGACGATCGGCCCGCCACGTTGCATCCTCAGCTGTGAGGTACTCCCGGCAGGGATGGAGACAGCGCTTCGCTGGGGCTGCGATCCCCGATCGCGGTCGACACGAGCGTGGCGGCGTGGGCGGCCCGCCCCCACGGTGGCCGAGGACAGCGACCTCCGGATGGCTGACCCTGCCGCACGTGGCGCACCGGCTTGACATTCCCGATTAATGTCACCGTTGTCGATGTTTTGAGGGAGGTCGGTTTGCGCACCGGATCGCATGTGCTCGGCGCGACGGTCCCTCTGGCCGTCCTTCTGGCCGCGCTGGTGGGTGGCTGCAGCGGCGGATCACCTCGGGTCGCGCGCACCCCCAGCCCGGCCGACGACGGGCTGAACACCTCGGATTGCGTGGCGCCGCAGAATGCGTCCGCAGGCGGTGGCAGCTGGCAGGAGGTGGCCTGCGAAGATCCGGCGGCAGTCGCCGAGGTGATCCAGGTCGACGGGGTCGGCGGCGGCGTCGCGGGTGCCATGGCCGAGCCGGACTGTCCGGAAGGGACGGACCATGCTCTGCGAGGTACCGATTTCGGGCTGTTACAGCAGAAGGTGACCTGGAGTTTCGTGTGCGCCCGCAATCTCAAGCCGCCGCATCCGGGCGATCCGGGTGAGGGCGGCGGACCCGGCATCGTGGAAGGCGACTGCGTACGGGTCACGGAAGGCTTGGCCAACGTGGAAGAGGTGCCCTGCGACGGCCAGCCGAAGGCGACACACCGGGTGACGATCATCATCCAGGCCATCTGTCCGCCCGGCAACGACGCGTCCTTCGCAATCGGCCGTGCGCAGTTCGGTGACCCGCTCAGCCAGAAGGTCGCCTGCGCCGAGAAGCTGTGACACCGAACCAGGCAGCAGTCCAGCGCGCTGCCGAGCACCCGCGTAGATGGTGAAGGTGTCGGTATCCATTCGGGCGGCGGCGACCGCACCAGGAAGGCAGCCAGCCGCTCCCGTTCCACCACCGGGCCAGCCCCGAGATCGTCGTAGACCACCACGGGATCGGGCTCGACCGGATCCATGCTCACATTCCACACGCCCTGGCACTCGGCGCCGAACACGACCCGGCCATCGCCGGCGACCCGGAACTGGTCGGGCGTGAAAATCCGGTTGAAACCGCCCAGCACCTCTTGGCGGCCGGCGGCCGTCTCATACAGCGCGGCAAGGGCCTTCGGCAGGCCGCGATCCGAGCCGACCGAAGGGGCGGTGCCGCCTGCGGGCACATCAGCGAACCATGCGGTCAGGAACCCGCGCAGGGCATCGATGGGATCGCCCGGTAATAGGTCGGCCCAGTCCACACCGGACAGCATGATCGACGGTAACGGCCGGACCCGGTCGAGCACTTCAACCGGCAACGGGTTCTCGATGTTCAGGTGACAGTCCTCGAACGTCGACTGCGACCTGTCGACATCCCACGTAGAACTGTGACTGGTAACTCGTAGCCGGCCCAACGGCAGGTAGCCCTCCGGCACGCACACGAACCCACTATCGGTAACCCCGCCGGTCCCCCGGTGAGGACGCCCAACGCGTCCTCGGGAATCGGTGGACGGAGGATGACCTCGTCGACGGCGTACACCGCGCTGCCATCCGGCCGATCGCCGGCGTCAACCACCACGACCAGCGCCGCCGAGCCCAGAACGTAAGTCACCGGAGACGCCTGCCACACGCGAGGAGCGGTACCGGCCGCCGCCAGCATGCCCTGCTCCTCGACCGCGGACCACATCGCATTCACCCCGGCGACGCTACAGCCCCGCGCTCGTCTCGCCGTTCATCCCCGTCCTGAAGCGCCCACCAGCCGTCATCGCGTACCACGAACACCAGCCAATACGCACTGAATGACCGCTCATGGCGCTCCAGCGCGCGCTCGCCGCCATGGGAGCTTCGGCCCGTTGGCCAGCTGAGCTGGACAGGCATTCCCGGCTGAGCTTCCGGCCGGAGAGCGTCACCCACTCTCGTCAGGAGTGGAACAGCAGCCCGGCCTTTCGCAGTCGGCCCCGGTCACCGCAGCGGATGAGCGTCATCGAGTGGCCGCATCTCAGATGGCGATGCGTAGGTTAGTAAAAACTGAGATGGCCAAAGAAAAAGTTTACGTGTTGGGCGACGGCGGACCTGTGGCCGCGGCCGAGACCATGCTCAGCCGTCTGGGTTACAAGGAAAGATCAGATCTACAGCAGTGGATCATCTCTGACCCGCAGATCATCGAGCCAGGGCTGATGATCCTCACTGACGAGTACGACCGATGGGCGGACGGCCAAGGTCGCTCGGTGAGAGACCGGCTGGACATCCTGGCTCTCGGTGTCGATGGCAGGCTGGTCGTGCTGGAACTCAAGCGCGACGACGCTCCGGACGACATCCATCTACAGGCCATCACCTATGCCGCGATGGTGTCCCGGCTCGCAGAGGCGGACCTGGCCGCCATCCATACAGGGTTTGTCCGGCGGCGCGGCGGAAACCTGACCGAGGAACAGGCGCTCGCTGCGATCCGTGGACACATCGACGGCGAGCTGGACACCCTGTTGTTGCGCCGCCCCAGGCTTATCCTGATTGCCCGCCAGTTCCCGCGGCAGGTCACCTCCTCCGCCGTATGGCTCAACGAGATGGACATCGACGTCCGGCTCGTCCTGGTCCGAGTGTGGTCCATTCCGACCGGGACGGTGCTGACGACCTCAACCTATTACCCCGTCGCCGGCACAGAGGAATTTACCGTCGTGCCAGCCCGGATCGAAGCCGCGGAAGCTACCGAGCGAGCCGCTGAGAGAACCCGCGGCACCCGCACAATCGCCCTACTTGTCGAGTCCGGCATACTCGCAGACGGCACCCCATGCCGTCCATCACCTTGTCGGTGATCGTCTGCTTCGACACCTCGGCGCCATACACCTCACTCAAGTGAGCGCTGATCTCCCCGGTCGTCAGCCCTTTCGCCGACAGCGACAGGACCATGTCCTCAACCCCGGACAACCGCCGCTGGCGTTTCCTCACGATCTGCGGCTCGAACGAGCCGTCCCGGTCGCGAGGCACGGCGATCTCGACCGGGCCGACATCGGTCAGCACCGTCTTGGCCCTCGACCCGTTGCGGGAGTTCCCGCCGTCTTTCCCGGCCGGATCATGCTTCTTATAGCCGAGATGATCAGTGATCTCTCCGTCCATGGCGGCCTCGATCACCCTCTTGGTCAGGTGCTGCAGCAGACCGCCCTCGCCGGTCAGCTGCAGGCCCGCGGCACGGGCCTGCTCCACCAGCCGCCCGACGAGTTCGGCGTCCACACCCTCCGGCGTCGTCGCCGGATCCTTCTTCTTGGCCACCGCAGAAGTATCCACGGGTCTGCCCAGCATAAGTTCGATCATGAAACGGGTGCGACCGACGGTCGCGAGGTTCAGGTGCCGGACATTTCCGTCGCACCGGTCGAGTCCGGGGCCGACCTGGTTTGCGCCTTGCGGAGACCCAGCAGCAACACTGCGGCCGACGTGAGCAGTACCGCAGGGACCGGCAGATCGCGCGGATCGGACGGCGTCACGCCCGCGACACCCGCTCCTGCGACGAAGGTCTTCTGAATGATGTAGTTGAGCTGGTAGACGCCGACGGCCAGACACGCCGCGGTGCCGAGGGCATAGCCCCAGGCCGTACGCCGCCAAAGTTGAACCGCTGCCACCGTGACCGCGGGCACGAGGAGGGTGAGGTCGAGCGCGTAGGCGAGGTGCACCCGTTCCGGCGGCATGGGCAGCACGTCGGACGGTTGTTGCCCGGTGATCGCGAACCGCACCGACGACACGCTGTACAGCACCACGATCGCCGCTGCCGGAAGCACCAGCAGGACGCTGATCCACCGCACCGGCACCCGAGGAGCGGACCGCTCGCCGACCGAGGTGACGTCGAGAGACACCAGCGCCAGCCCGAACGCGAACACGGACGAGATGAATGCGGCCACGTGGAGCAGGAACAGGTCGTTGAACTGCGCGCCGAAGACGTAGTAGGCGAGGTTGTAGATCGTGTAGGCGAGCATCCCGATCCAGACCAGATGCGCTCGCAACGAGCCGCGCATGGCGCCGATGACAGCGAGTGTCAACGCCGGCATGCCAACGAGCACGACGGCCAGATCGTTGCCGCGGAAGGCCGCCGCGGCTACCGCCGAGTCAGGGTAGAGGCCGTCGACGAGAAGCCCGGCCGCGGCGGCTGCGCTGTTCAGAACCACCACGAGTCCACTCATCGCCCACGCCGACCGTAGCCGGGCGCGTACCCTCCCGCTCGAGATGTCCGAAGGGTGAGGCCCGCCGCGATTGCCGATCCGGAAGCCAGGTCCTGACGGAGCGTCCATGTGAGCCTCCCGGCGAGTGCTTCGCCCCGGGGCGCCGCAAGCCGCCCGCGGCCGTTCGACCGAAACGTAGGCGCAACCGTGAGGAGGTCGCCAGGGCCGGACGACCTGCCGTCGGTCCCTGAGCTGCGGTACGGGAACCGTCAACCAACCGCCGCGTGCACGAGGTAGCGGTCCTGACACCTCGTCACCGCGGTCCTACCGGCGGCGCCCGGAGTCGCGCGCGCAGTACGTTCCATGTCTGTCGCGCCGTGATCGGCTCGGCCGGCCACCCCTTCGCCGTCCGGTAGCGGACATCCAACCGGACGGCGAGCGGCAGGCGTTCGCCGGTGATCGAACGCCAGGCCGACACCAGCGTGTCCATACCGTTCTGTTCGCCAAGTCGGCGGACGCCGAACCACCGCGGAAAATTGTCCCGGCGAGAGCGGTCCGGAAACACCGCTCCGCGTGATCGTGGTTCAACGCGCCGATCACCCGCGGCGACCAGCGTCAGGACCATGTTGGCCATCGCGTCGGGTGATCCGGCCTCGGCCCCGAGCCGGTAGTGCCGCAGAGCTCCGGCCGGATCGCCCCGAAGCCGTAGAAGGTTCGCCAGGCTGTTGTGGCTCTCGGTGTTGCCGTGCTCGCAGGCGGCCCGCCACCACCGCTCGGCCTCGTCGAGGAGGTCGTCCTGCTTGTACAACACACCCAGGTTGTGCATGGCCGCAGCCCCGCCTTGGTCGGCGCCCCGGCGGAAGGCCGTGTAGACGTTGTCCCGGCGGCCGCATTCCAACAGCAGGCAGCCGATGTCGCTGAGCAGGGTCGGATCGGTGGTGGCTGCGGCCCCGGTCAGCAACTGGACCGCCAGTCCCTTCTCCCCATTCTGGAGGGCCTGTACGCCAAGGGCCATCAGTAGGTGTGGGTCGGCCTCGTCGGGTTCGGGCTTCGCCTTCCGGAATCGGTTGAACATCGCGGTTTCTCCCCATTGCAGACGATGGCCGGTCACCACTGCGGCACCCCCTGCAGTACGGTCGCCCGACCGGCCAGAGTGAGAGCCAATCGGTAGGCCGGAGACCGTGGTGCGTACCGAAGGGAGACCCTCATTGTCGGGCCATGGTCCAGCTCCGATCCGCAATGTTGGACACGGTTGGACACCGAGACCGACCCACCGTCAGCGAGGCCGCCGAGCAGCCAGCGCGGCCTTATCCTTGAAGGCTTCGGGCGGCTCCCAGCGGAAACCGATCGGCGAGCGTGGGATGGAGGCCGGCAGCACGAAGGGCGAAATATCACTCACCGGCCGCTGGCGGAGACGTGCCTGGGTGACATGGGCCGATCAGCTCGGGAAGGATGGCCATGCCGGGCCAGCCGGTCGGCGGAGGTTTGCACGAGACGTGTCTGCCCCTCCGGACATGCGGGCCAGGAGTACCGGCATCGAGGCGACGTTGTACGAGCTGCGAATCGCGGTGATCGGTGATTCCACCGCCGACGCTGTAAGGCCTGCATGCCTCACGGTCCTCCATTGACGGCGGATGCCATCCTGCCGATGTGGAACCGTGGAGAATCTGGGCGATCATTTGCGCGATATGTTCCATGATCCTGATGCTGTTCGGATCGGCGGCCGTTGACGGCTATCGGAACGTGAGGCTACGGCTCGTCGGTACCGAGACCGTGGCTGTCGTCTCCGAGATCCGGTACGGGCCGCAGAAGGATTCGCCACCCACCTACCGTCTGGTGTTCCCCATGGAGGGAGGCACTCGGGTCGCCCGAACCACCCGAGTCGTCGGCGACCCCAAGGTCGGTGACAGTGTGCCTGTCATGGTCGTCCCGGACGATCCCGACTCGGTGGCGGCAAAGGAGTGGGCCGTCAACAATCTGGCCGGCGTCGTCGGGCGGTTCGGGGCAGGACTGCTGCTGTCGCTGGGGGTCTTCCGATACTTACGGCGGAAGCTGCGCGAGGAACCCGAGCCGGAACGGACGATCCGCCCGCGCAAGCCGAGATCACCGAGCAGCCGGACCCGACGCCGGCAGGCCAGACGACGTTGACCCCACGGATGCCGATGTGCGGCCGCCTTCCACGACGGGCAACAGGGTGTCCAGCGCGTGGCACCCCTGGCGCAGCGCCACGACGTCGAGTTCACGCATCCCAGAAGCCCTCGCTCGACGTGCTGCCGGGGATCGCTGCCCGCCGTCAACACGACCTCGCCGACAGACAGGCGGAGCACGGCGGGCCGGTGTTCATCACCGATGAGGTGGACGTGGCGGCTGCCGACGTCGAGTCGGCCACTGCGGCAGCGCAGCGGGCGCTGGACGAGGCCGACCAAGCACATGACCGGGTCTCCGACAGGAAACCTGGGCCGACTGCAGGTCAAGGGCGGGCGCGAGCCGTCGCAGCATCGATGGGTCAGGCTCGACGCCACCGACCAGCGAGGCGAGCTCTGTTGCCGTGGGAGGCCGCCGTGGCTGGATCTCGAAAGGTCCACCGCTGTCCGTGCCGGTTCGGCAAGCGCCTGCTGACCCGGCCGTGCTTGCGCCGATAGGCCCGGCGAAGCCGCCCGCAGAGGCAGGCGGCTCCAGACGGCCCCGGCAGGCACCCCGACGCCGTCTGCTCCCCCGAGCTGTCAGATCCTGCGATCGCGCTGGGCGGTACCTTGCTGACCGTACGGGTATTCGCCGACCACGGGGGTGCTGGCCTCCGTGAGCAGCTCGGTCTCCTTCTGCGGCAGGTGCAGGCCCGCGGCGCCGAGGTTGTCCTCAAGCTGCTCGACGGTGCGAGCACCGAGGATCACCGAGGTGACGGCCGGCCGGTCGGCGAGCCAGGAGAGCGACACTTGCGACATCGACACGCCGTGCGCCTCGGCCACCTGCCGGACCGCGTCGAGGATGCGCCAGGTGCGGGTGTCGGAGTTGCGCGGGCCGTACGCCTCCATGCCGCGGCCCGGGTCCTCGCCGAGGCGGCTGGCACCGGTGGGCGTGCTGTCGCGCTGGTACTTGCCGGTGAGCCAGCCTCCGCCCAGCGGTGACCAGGGCAGGATGCCGATGTTCTCGTTGCGGCACACGTCGACGAGCTCGAACTCGATCTCCCGTGCCAGCAGGTTGTACTGCGGCTGCAGGGTGACGATCGGGGCCAGCCCGCGGAACTGGGTGATCGTCGCCGCTTTCTGCAGCTGCCAGCCGAGGAAGTTGCTGACCCCCACGTACCTGATCTTGCCGGCGCGGACCGCGCCGTCAAAGAACGCCAGTGTCTCCTCGATCGGGGTCAGCGGGTCCCAGGCGTGCGCCTGATAGAGGTCGATGGTATCGACGCCGAGTCGCCGCAGGCTCGCGTCGAGCGCGTGGGACAGGTGCACACGGGTCAGCCCGGCCGAGTTCGGGTCGTCACCCATGGGGAAGCGGCCCTTGGTGGCGATGACGAGCCGGTCGCGCGCGCCGAGCCGGGCGGCGAGCCAGCGGCCGATGACCTCCTCGGACACGCCGTGTGAGTACACGTCGGCGGTGTCGATGAAGTTGCCGCCGGCCTCGACGAAGCGGTCGAGCTGTGCGTGTGACACCTCCTCGCTGCTTTCGTTGCCGAACGTCATCGTGCCCAGACAAAAGGTCGAGACGATCGTGCCGGTACCGCCAAGAGTGCGATATTCCATCAACTGCTCCTTACATCGAGGTAAACCGTTATCCCCCGACCGACGCAGGTTAAGCAAGTCAGGAAGAGACGGCGTTCGACAGCGGCTGGGTGCGAGAAGCAGATCCAGGCACCGGCCGGGCTCACGATCACGGCGATGGCCGGACACATGTAGTAGTTCAGGTTGCTACGGGCATGCTCAGCGACAGATGCGCGCGCTCGCGAAAGGGTCGCTCATTCCAGCAACGAAACCGCGGTAACGACGACGATGGGCGAACCGTGGTACATGCAAGCAAGGCGGTAAATCGGCCCGTTCCATCCGGCGACGTGCTGGTCGCAGACGTATCCCCACTGGTCGCAACACTCGCCCGTCAGTAGGACAGCCCATACGGCTGTGCGTCGACAACGCATCTTCCAGCGAGAGAGACCGCCGGATCTCGCCGGTAGGCCGAACCTCACCTCGCAACGGCGACCCCTTTGGGGTCGCTGGAGCCCATCGGGACGAGCCAGGCCCGCGCGCTGTCGCGTCGCTGCCACCTGCCTCACCTGGCGTCGTCAGTGTCAGCTATCTGGGCAGCCGCTGGCGTCTGACCGGCGTGGCGGACGCCAGCGGCACCACCGAGATCGCCGAATCGATCGACGCGTGGCTCGAGCTGGCCGCCGACGGCAATTTCGTCGCCTCCGACGGCTCACCGCGGTTGCGAGCTACCTGATGCCCCACCTCACCGAGAGTGCCGGGCATGCAGGACTCGCTGGTCAGGTGACCGGCGTGCCATAACCGTCGCCCGCCGCTCACGCCCGGCGGTCGCGGGTCGGTCTTGCGCCGGGACCGCCTTGCGTGGTGGGGGCGAGTAGCGGCGTTCGGCGTACAAAATCGTGGTGGGTTCTCGGGGTTTCGCCGTGGCCAGCGGTCAGGAGATGGCCACGTCGTCGAACCAGACGGTGCCCTTGTTGTCGCCGGACTTCAGGTGCAGCTGGACTCCGGCGGCGCCGGTGGGAGCTACCGCGTCGACGAACAGCTTGGTCCAGCTGCTGTTGCCGGACGGCAGGCGGTTGGAGGTGTGCTGGCCGATCCACTTGCCGTTGCCGTCGAACCAGCTCAAGGTGATCTCGGTGGTGCCGGTGGCGTTCGCGCCGCGGGCGAAGGCCTCGGCGCGCCAGCGGTGGCCGGGCTGCACGGGGGTGATCGGGGAGATGACCAGGGACGGCAGGCCCGCGGAGGTGCGGTTGGTGTTGCTGAAGCGGGCCGAGTACTTGCCGGTGCGGGCCGCGTCGGTGGCCATCGTGGCTTCGCCGGCCCGCGACAGGTTGTCCCGCCACGGTGACTCGCCGACGGGAGCTTCGAAACCTAGGTTGAGCACGGTGTTCGGGGTGGCGCCGGTGGTCCAGGCGGTACGCACGACGGACGCGGCGACCTTGGGGGTGCCGTCGGTGCGGTGCAGGCCGAACTTGTACTGGGCGGGCTTTCCGGAGACCTGCGAGTGGCTGGGGATGGCCCCGTCGGAGAAGTCGGTGAACGTCCACGGCGACACCGAGCCGACACCGGCCCCGCGGGCCGCGCGGAACACCCGGGCCAGGTAGGCGGCCTGCTCGCCCTCACTGTCGGAGTCGCTGCTCAGGCCGGTCTCGCCGATGACGACGGGGGCGGGGGCGACCGCTTCCTGGGCGCGGCGGATCTCGGTGAGCGCCCGCTCGGAACTGCCGTAGAAGTGGAAGTCGTAGTAGTCGAGCGGCGGCAGCGACTTCTTGATCTTCGCCATGCCGGGGGCGCCGGTGCCGCCGTCGACCGACAGGGTCAGCGGCATGGTGGGGGCGGCGGCGCGGATCGCCGGGATCAGCTTGCGGACCCAGGTGACGGCGGCGGTGTCGTCGGGCTGGAACTCGTTCTTCAGTTCGACGGCGATCACGCGGGGGTCGTCGTCGTACGGCGCGATCACGGTCTTGGCCCAGTTGATGCTGTTGGTGGCGTCGGTGTAGCCGTCCCACCAGTCGAACAGGGTGATCTTGACGGTCATCCCGTGCTTGTCGGCGGCGGTGATGAAGGTTTCGAGGCGGCCGGCGTACTTGGCTTTCGGCGTGGGGTACCCGAACGCCTGCGGGAAGACGATGACCCGCACGTTGTCGGCACCGAGCCCGGCGACCTTGGCCAGGTCGGCATCGATGCGCTTGGCGTCGAAGTTGTTCCACATCGACGACCAGGCGGCGTTCGACGGGTAGTAGTTGAGGCTCTTCGCCGAGCGGGTCGCGGCCAGCCGGCCGGTCAGTGTCGGCGCCGAGGCGGCCTGGGCGGGAGTGGCCGGCATCGCCAGGCCGCTCAGCAGAACTGCGGCGGTCAGGGCGATCGCTCGGAGCCGGGCAGCACTGCGCATGAAGTGAAGGCCTTTCGGGTGGCTGTTCTAGCGTCAGACTCTTCTTCGGCTCGACCCCGGTCCGGCGACAGATCTTTACTAAGAGCGTCCGGCGATAGGTCCAAGATTCGGACAGGCGGGACCAGCAGGAAGCAAACAGGCACGGGTCCATTGATCATCGGAGTTCTCTACGCTTCGTGACCGATGGAGTCCCGTGCCTGCGCTGCCATCTTCGTTGTTCGAACCTGTCTGGGTCCAGTTCGCCGCGCTGTGGCCTGAACGACCCGAGTTCGATCCGTCGCATCCTCTGGGCTGCCACCGCCGCCGGATCCCGGACCGGGTGGTGTTCGAGCATGTCATCGCCGCTCTGGTGCACGGCTCCGGCTATGAACGCGTCGCGTCGGCCGCCTGTTCGGACCGAACCATCCGCCGTCGTCTGCAGGCGTGGGCCGCTGCCGGTCTCGGTGAACAGGTCCATGAGCTGGCCCTGGATGCCTATGACCGGATGATCGGCCTGGATCTGGCCGACGTCAGCGCCGACGGCGCGATCACGAAAGCGCCGTGCGGCGGCGACCGGGCCGGCCGGTCTCCGGTCGACCGTGGCAAAGGCGGGATGAAACGCTCGACCGGTGTGGACGGCTACGGGATCCCGCTCGGGATCGTCGGGGCCCCGGCGAACAGGCACGACTCGCCGCTGCTGCGGGACACCTTCGAAGCGTGCAGCACCCAGCTCCGTTACTACTGGCCTGAGCAGGTCACCGCCCATCTGGATCGTGGTTACGACAGCAAACGCAGCCGGGAACTGCTCGACGAGATCGGCTTCGACGCGCAGATCGCCCGCAAGGGCGTGCCCGCCCCGATCCAGATCGGCAAACGCTGGGTGGTCGAGCGGACGAACTCGTGGATGAACGGCTTCGGCAAGATCCGCCGTTGCACCGACCGCGACGCCAAGATCATCGACTTCTACCTGTACCTCGCCGCCGCGATCGTCACGATCCGTCAACTCATCCAACGAGCCCGCACGCTCTACCGCTGGGACACCAGACCCACCACCCGCCGGCTCAGGTGAAACCTATTGCCGGTCGCTCTAAGTGCATCCCGGTAGCGCTTCGGGAGCCTGGCCTCCCGGAGACACAGTGGATGGCAACGGATCCGCAACGCGGTTGATCCGCTGTTTCACTCCGGCTTCGCGGTCGGCTTCGCGGTCGGCTTCGCGGTCGGCTTCGCGGTCGGCGGAGTCTAGGCGCTGGCGCGCACGACCACGGTGGACGGTTCCGGCAGCACCGTGTCCAGCGGCAGGCCGAGCACCGCCCGGGCGGCCCGGCGGCCGTACCCGGCGGCGTCGATACGCACCGTGGTCAGCGCGGGCCGCCACATCCCGCCGTACCCGGTGTCGTCGAAACCGATCACCGCGAGGTCACCTGGCGCGCTCAGACCCCGGTCGGCCATCGCGCTGAGCAGCCGCAACGCCACGTCGTCGTCGAACGCGGCGACCGCTGTCACGTCCCCCGGCGCGTCGATGTCGAAAACGGTCAGCTCCCGGTGATCCGCGACCGCCCGGGCCTGCTGGAACCGCAGCCGGGCGATCCGGGCCAGCCGCGGATCGGTGGGCATGGCGAAGCCGATCCGGGTGTGACCGCGTTCGATCAGGTACTCGATCTGGGCCGCGGTGTGCGCGGCGAGCCCGTCGATCCAGCCGCCGTCGAGACGGTCCGGGTCGTCGTCGGCGTAGAGCCGCACCAGGTCGAGGACGGCACGCGGATTCGCGGTGTCGACGGCGGCCTTCAGCGCGCCGGTGTCGGTTCCGTGCCGTACCAGCAGGGTGTGCCCGTGCGCGGCCAACTCGGTGTCGAGTCCGTCGATGAAACTGCGCAGGCTCCCGGCGACCGGCAGCCGCCCGGCGTTCAGCAGCACCAGGCGGGAGCTGCCCTCACGCAGGGCGCGGGCGCTGCCGTGTGGCACGTAGCCCAGTTCGTCGGCGGCGCGGCGGACCCGCTCCTGGGTGGCGGCCGGGATGGTCTGCCCGGTCACCCGGTTGAGCACGAAGCTCACGGTGGCCGCCGACACCCCGCTGGCTGCGGCGACGTCTTTGAGGGTCACGCGGGTTCGGGACACCCCGATACCCTATCCGCTCGCTAAATCGATTAAGCTGCGGTCATGAAGACAGTGATGGTGACCGGACCGGGCCAGACCGCGATCGTCGAAGTGCCCCGCCCCGAGATCGGCCCCGCCGACGTCCTGGTGCGCATGCGGGCCTCCGGCATATGCGGATCCGACAGCCTCTACATCTCGGTCGGCGGCATCCCGCCCCGGCAGGGCGCCACCCCGCTGGGCCACGAACCGGCCGGCGAGATCGCCGAGGTGGGCGCCGACGTGACCGGCCTGACCGTCGGCGATCACGTGGTGCTCAACCCGATGGCCGCCGAAGACGGCATCATCGGCAGCGGCGGTGCCCAGGGCGGCCTGTCGGAATACGTGCTGATCCGCGGCGCCCAGATCGGCAAGCACCTGCTCACCGTGCCGGATCACATCCCGTTCGAGGTGGCCGCCCTCAACGAGCCGATGGCCGTGGCCACCCACGCCGTCAACCGCCTCGAACCGAAACCCGGCCAGAAAGCAGTGGTCTTCGGTGCCGGCCCGATCGGCCTCGGCGCGGCGATCGGCCTGAAACTGCGCGGCGCCGCCCACGTCACGGTCGTCGACGTGGTCCCCAACCGCCTGGCCAAGGCCTTGAAGGTCGGCGCCGACGCGGTGATCGACTCATCCCAGGAGGACGTGGCCACCCGCCTGCTCGAACTGCACGGCGAAGCCCCCCGCTACTTCGGCCGCCACGGCAAACCGGCCACCGACCTGTACCTGGACGCGGCCGGCGCCACCGCCGTCATCGACACGATCCTGGCCACCGCCAAACACGGTGCCCGCCTGAGCATCGTCGCCGTCCACAAGAAGCCGGTGAGCGTCGACTTCGGACCCCTACTGACCAGCGAACTCACCATCGCCTTGGCGATGGGCTACCCCACCGAGATCTTCGAGGTCACCAAGGACCTGATCGAACACTGGGAGAAGTACGCCCTGATCATCAGCGACGTCCTCCCCTACGACCAGGTCGAAAAGGCGTTGACCTTGGCCGCAACACCCGGCGCCGCCGACAAGGTGGTCGTCACCATCCCTTGACCCATCATTTCTGGTACGCCGAACATAGCTTCTCGTCCCCACCGCGCCCGGCGGTCCCGGCTCAAGACCGTGCCGCGACCGCCGGGCGTGAGCGGTGGGTGGCGGCTAAAGCACGGCGGCCCAGGCTACCCGGCGGCACGAAGTCGGCTACGGGTACGCATCAGGATCCGGCCGAGCATGTTCCGGCCGACCCCGGACCGGCCGCGTCCCCAGTAATGATCCGTGTCAGTGTCTTCGACGATCTCCTGGTCACCGGTGCCCAGCAGAACCGCACGGATGTCGGCATGAGCGACGAACTTGGCCGCGACTGCCCGGCGCATCACGTCATCCTTGACCCGGTCCCAGTCCCGCCGCAACGGCCGCGACCGATCACGCCCCCACTGCGCGGCCCGCAGCGGCGTGGCCGCCCGCCGGATCAGATCGACATGCCGGGTACCGGCGAACTTCTGCGCCTGAAAGTAGTGCTCCGACGTAGGCCACCAGCAGCCGTCCAGGTCGAAGCCATGCACGGAGAAGTTCGAGAAGCAGCCATACGGAACCTCGTCGGCACCGTAGAAGTAGATAGTCACCAAAGCCTCGAACCAGAAGGTGTCAGGATCCGCACCGTGCCACGCCCACCGACAACGCCGCAACCGAGTTGCCGCTCACCCTCCGGACATACCACGAAAGCGAGCTCACGCCCGACTGGCCACAGCCGTCACACTCGGTGGCCGGCACTCTTACGGTCCGGCTTCCTGACGCGCCGATGACAGTGCGCGGCCACGTTGCCGGGCGGTGCTCATTCTTCGCTCGTGTTCAGAGCGCACTCCTGCACGACCCGGGCCAATGAGCCGGCCTCGTCACCGTCAGAAACGACGTTGCGGCGGGTGTATCCGAATGCTGTTCCGGTTCTAGGATCGGCGAATCCCCAGCAGCCGCCTCCACCGTCATGCCCGAACGTGCGCGCGGAAAGGTAGGGCCGCTCCTCGTCTGGTAGTTGGAAGCCCAGGCCGAACCGGCTGGGGCGGCCCATGACGAGATCATGACCCGTGGAATGGATCTGCGCCCATTCAGCAGCGGTTTTATTCGTGATGACGGGCGGCTGCACGCCGACCGAACCTAGACAGCTCGCATAAAGGAGAGCCAGACCGCGGGCGCTGGCAGTTCCGCCGGACGAGGCCGGCCCGGCCGCACGAAACTCGCGACTGTTGTGCACCTGGATCCGATCGGCGATCGGCACGGTGGAGGCAACGCCTCTCAGGCTTCCGGCGGTCACCCGGTCGTCGGAACCGAGTTCAGGCGGCGCGATCAGCGGCACGAAGCGATGGTCCAACTCCTCCGGCAGCCCTACGAAGAGGTCAATGCCGCGGGGCCTTCGGATTCGCGTTTCGTAGAAGGCATGCAAAGTCTGGCCGGTCATCCGGTACACCAGTTCCCCGACCATGGCGCCGATGGTGAAACCGTGGTAGCCGTGCGCGATGCCCGGCCGCCAGTACGGACGCTGCATCGCGAGACGAGCAGCTAGAACCCGATCGTCGTAAAGGTCGTCGAGCTGGAACCCACCGTCTACCCCGACGAGCCCCGCTTGGTGAGCCAGGAGTTGGCGAACCGTTGTGTCCCCCTTACCCTCGGCAGCGAAGGCAGGCCAGTACGCTGCGACAGCGCGATCCAGGCCCAATTCCCCCGCCTGGGCGAGAACAGCGGCGCAGACGTATGCCGAGCCCTTCGTGCACGACGCGATCGGCAGCAGCGAGTCCGAATCCATACCTGCGCCACACCAGAGATCAACAACCCGGATCCCGTGGCGGTGAACAGCGACTTGCGCGGCGTAATCGGAGTTCGAAGCCAGCAACTCCGCGAACACTCGGGCAACGGCTTCGTACCCAGGCGCTACCATTCCCCGGACCACCCCGGCCCTCACCGCTACGCCTTCGAGTTCGTCACTCAACAGTCTCCACCCTTTCCTGCTGCACTCCCTGGGTAGCAGAACCATGGGAGCTGTCGGCTTCAGCTTCTGCCTTGACAGCGTTCAGTCCCCCGTTCAGCAGTTTGTCAAGAACTTCCAGACGGCCCAAGCCCTGGGAATGGGCGTAGGCATCGATTCTGGCCAAAATGTCCGCACCTGGCCTGAAGTAGACTGCGTCGCCCTCGGCAGGATGTCGACTGGTCGGCACCGAACTCTCGGCTTCCCAAAGTAGTGCTCGACAACGTTCTGCCTTTTGGCGTGTTGCAGCCAGATCACGGCATAGTCGTCATCCTCGAACCAGTACGTGAGCTCAGGCTCGTTCGGGGGTCGCTGCAGGAAGTGCTCATACACCCAGCGGCCGCCGGCGGTTCGCAGCAGACTTTGCTTGTTGATGAGCTCGGGAGTGTTGGTACCGGCGCCACAACGACTATCGCTGTCCGGCTCAGATGCTTCGTCGAAGCGGAGCGCCTTGTCATAGTCGAACGACCCCTGCAGTGGAGGGTTCTCGTCAAAGGGGTCGTCGGAGTAGTAGATGTGAATCCAGGTAGCCACGATTCTCCAAGGGGTCACCACACGTACATCCCACATCGGACGTGGAGTAGACCTGCGCCGGGCCGAGGTATTCGCCGGTCACCTCGACGGCGTACTCCTCCGTTTCCGCCTCGGCATCGACCACTGAGGAAGGTCCCGGGATTTCTCACCGACTGTCCAGGTCACCGCGCGCTTCCACTCGCCGTTGACACCGAAGTCCTCGGCCCGGCTCAGCATGGAGAACCGCCCATGGGCATCGTCCGGCTTGCCGATGGCCATGCCGCAGGAGCAGTCAGGCGATGACAGCGGGCACCCGCTCCCGCAGGATCAATACTGCGGAGACGGCGAGCGCCGCGAAACCGAGGAACGCCAGCGGACGGAAGATATCGTACATGTAGACGTCCCATGGGATGAACGGATACGTATCGTCGGCCGCGACGACCTGCCACGCGACGGCGACAGAACCGTACCGAGGAGAAAGGCCCGCCTCGCCCGGGGGCGCGACCGTGCCCGGGGACCGAGGTACGCGCCCAGGACGAATCCCAGAACGGCCCCGGTCGCCCAGGCGGTTGCGGTCGCCCCGAGCACGGCCGACGGCGTCTGCCGGTAGACGGCCACCTCGACCTCGTCCGGGTACAGCTCGGTCATCCACAGCGTCCTGTCACCCGCGGCCGCTGTCACGTCCTCCCCAGTGGCGTGCGGGCCGACTTCCCACCCCGCTGTCCGCAGCACCGGAGTGGCGCTTGCGATGACGTCACTGGGCGAGCCCACCCGAGCTGTGATGATCAATTGGCCGGGAAAGTAGTCGTCACCGCCGAGGAAGAGGAATCCGAGGCGTTCCCGCTGGGTCGCGACATCCTCGTACTGAGCGATCTCCGGAATGAGGTCGACCCGCACGTCCCGGCCGCCCGGAAACAACTCGGCGGCGAACTCCTGCCCCCACGCCTGATCCGGCAGGGACGGCGCCGTCAAACGCCAGGAGGTCACGCCGGCGATCGAGCCGGCCCATGCACCGAGCACGACGGCAAGCGCAACCCCACAGACGATCCGGACCAGACGATCCGACACGTACGTCATCTCCCGCTCACCAGGCCCGACACTTGAGGCCACCGTACAGATCAGCCGATATCGGCGAATCCCCGGCCGATCGCGGGAGCCGAACGAGAGACCACCGCCGGGCACGGCTCAAACGCATGGTCAGCCGCGGAATCCTGACCGAGAACGAACCCGGAGTCCTCACTCTCGTCCCGAAACGGACCTAGTCTTCCTACCGCCCTCCCTGGCGGTTGGTCCTGGCACCGGGGCGCGGCGCTGCATCGGGTGGGTGGGCAGGCGGCGTACCAGGAAGGGGACTTCGCAGAACGTTGCCAGCAGGTGGGCCGACAGCAGGCAGAGCGGGAGTGCCACCGCCACCGTGAACCCGAAGGCGGCCGGGCCGGAACCCGTGGTCAGGGTGTGGGTCAGGGCGACGATCGGCATGTGGATCAGGTAGAGGCTGTAGGAGAAACCGCCGAGGAACGGTAACGGCCCGTGGTTCAACAGGCGACCGGGCCGGCGGGTCGCGACGGCGGCCAGGAACATCGCGATGGCGGGGCCGGCGGCCAGGTCCAGCCAGAAATAGTGGGACACCGCCCATTCCGGGCCACGGACCGCGATCAATGTCAGCATCGGGGCGGCGGCCAGCGCGGACAGTCCGTACCAGGGCAGGCCGCGGATCCGGTCGCTGGTGTGCACGACTCCGGCGGCCAGCAGGCCGAGGGTGAACAGCGGGACCAGTTCGACGGTGTACCGGCCGGCGGTGGGCGGGCCGAGAACCGTGACCGGCACGGTGACCACCGCGAGGGTCACCACCGCTCCGGCCTTCCGGCGCAGCAGCAACAGGAGCGGGAACAGCAGGTAGAGACCGGCTTCCACGGCGATCGACCAGAACGCGCCGTTGGGTGCGGGCGCGGCGACGACGTCCTGCAGCATCAGGCCGTACACCAGAAGGGATCGTGGTGTCGGCGGCTCGCTGAGCGGCAGGCACGGCACGAGGACCGCGATCACGGCGCTGACGGTCAGGGCGGCCCAGTAGGCGGGCAGGATCCGCCGGGCCCGGCGGCCGAGGTAGCGGCGCAGGCCGCCGAGTCGCCAGCCGTTCCGGGCCGGGGCCAGGCCCAGGGAGAATCCGGACAGGACGATGAACGCGACGACGGCGAACCGACCGTGCAGCAGCCAGCCGAGCCAGGCGGGGCCGGTGTTGTGCGGGTAGCCGGGGAAGGCGAGCAGCCAGCAGTGGTGGATCACCACGTACAGGGCGAGCAGGCCACGGATCCCGGTCAGGCCGGGGACGGGTGCCATATCGGGGCTCCTGAGGGCGGACGAGGGCGTGCAGGGTCGGCCCCTGGTGTGGCCAGGGGCGGACGAGGACCTGCTGGGGTTACGGGAGGCGGATCTGCTGCCAGGTCAGGCCGTTCTCCGAGCGGTACGCGGCGGTCTCCGTCACCACGACGTACGGCGCCGTCGTTCCGGGCCCGCTGACCCGCACCCGGTACAGGGGGTTGCCGGGGAAGCCGCGCAGGGTCACCGGCGTGTACCGGCCGGTGCCCTGACCGGCGACGAAGTCGGTGCGCCGGGAAACGACGTGAGTACCGTCAGGGGTGACGAACCCGTCCCTGAGCAGGGCGCCCTGGATCGTGTCGCCGACCTGCCAGGTCAGTCCCCCGTCGGTGGTGTGGTGCACGTCGATCAGATCCTTCGAGCGGAAGGTCAGCACGTAAGCCTCTCCACCTGAGCCGGCGGCCAGTTCCGACACGAACCGGCTGGAAGCAATGAAGTCGTCGCCGGGGCGGGGCTCGTCCGGTACCGCGTCGGCGAAGACGTGGGTGTGCCAGGTCCGGCCGCGGTCGGAGCTGCTCGCCATCGCCGGCCGTTCCGTGTCCGGGTCCACGCCGGGCACCCACAGTTGCCCGTCGAACGGCACCGTGACATCTCCGTCCCCCGACAACTCGGGGCTCAAGCCGGTGGGCTGGTTCCGCAGCGGCGCGAACCGGCCGGTGTCCGGGTCGACCACCCCGACCGTGCAGGTGGTGACCCCCAGCAAGGCGCAGTCGACCGGCCGCACCCCGTTCGGGACCGTGTCCACCGGCTGGGTGCCGATCTCCGGCCGGGTCCAGCTCCGGCCGCCGTCCCGGGTGATCCAGAACCTGTCCCGCTCGGTGGCGCCCACGTTGTTCTCCCGCCACAGCACCAGACCGGTGGACAGCGCGGTGAACGTCCCCTCCCGGGACGGGTCGGCGTCCGCCGCCATGGGCGGCAGGTCCCGGGACGTCCAGGTGGCGCCGCCGTCCGGCGACACGTACAGCTCGGCGGCACTGTCCGGGCGCGGTTCCTGAAGGGCGTACAGATCGTTCCCGGCGCTGGTCAGCCCGATCAGCCGGGGATAGCCGGATTCCAGGTCGACGGTCGCCACCTGGTCGGGGGCGGCCGGGCCACGGTTGACGGCGAAGCCGAAGCCGGCGGCGATCAGCACGGCGGCGGCCACCGCGGCGGTACGGCGGCGGCGTTTCCGGACGGCGGCCCGGTCTCGTACCGAATCGAAATCGGGCTGGCGCACCGCGTCGCCGACCTCGGCCCGCAGCCGGTCGAACTGGGAGTCAAGCATGGCGGACCTCCTCGGTCATCGGGACCGGCTCGTCGTCGGACAGGAATCGGGCGAGCGCCGCCCGCCCGCGGGCCAGCCGGGCCTTGACCGTGCCCACCGGGATGCCGAGGGTGGCGGCGACCTCCACCACCGGCAGGTCCGCGAGGTGGTGCAGGACGACCACCTCGCGGGTCGGCGGGGCCAGTCGGCGCAGGGCGGTGAGCAGGGCCACCCGGTCGCCGGACACGCCGGGCACCGCGGACGGCGCGATCTCGACCCGGCCGGACCGGACCAGGCGGTCGAACAGCCACCGCCGCCGGTAGCGGGTCCGGGCCACGTTGAGGGCGGCCACCCGCAGCCAGCGTTCGGCGTCGTCGGCGCGCAGGAACGAGGCGGGTGACCCGAGGACCCGGGCGAACGCCTCGTGCACCGCGTCCTCGGCCTCGGCCAGGTTCCCGACCAGCCCGGCGATCTGCGTCACGAGCCGCTGGTAGTAGGCCTCGTACGCCTGCCGCACCGATTCCTCGGCACTCAAATCGCCCTCCCCGTGTCGACGTCTGTCAGAGGAAGGACCAACAGCTCCACCGCCGGGTTGCGTCTCCCGCCGATGTTTTTTACCGCCGCAACGTCAGCGACTTCAAGAGAGGCCGGCGCTTGGTCGATCCGGCAGATCGCTTTCCATCCGGAGGAGTCGCTACTACTACGCCGAGGCTGTCGGCCGACTGAATTGACGCATCGCGGTGAAGGATCAGCGTAGGGACGTCACCCGCGTCGAAGAACGCGTCGATGTGGGCGCCGCCGCGAAGCAGGGAGAACAACTCAGCTCGGGTCTCATGTCGTGCGGGGGCGCAGGCCGTCGATCGTGAGGGTGACGGCGCTGTTCGCGTCGGCTTGGGAGCCCAGCTGGTCGCAAACCGTGCAGATGCCCTGGATGACCATCATGACGGCGCCGGCGCCCACATCGGGGCGGATGGTGCCTTCCTCGACGCCTGCTGCCAGTAGGTCGGCTATGACCCGGTCCAGTTCTCGGCCGCCGTCGGCGAGAGTGTCCGAACGCGTGGCCATCAGGGTGGCGAGCGTGCGGGCCAGGCCCTGCTGAGTGTGCAGATGACTCACGAACCCGTGCAGGAAGGCCGCCAATGCCTCCAGCGCGGGAAGTGTGGCCTGCAGGTCGCGAGCGCGGGTGCACATCGCGGTGAGTTCTTCGCGGTAGACCGCCTCGGCCAGCGCGGCACGGGTGGGAAAGTGCCGGTAGAGCGTGCCCGTGCCCACGCCGGCCAGCTTGGCGAAGTCGTCGAAACGTAGGTCGAAGCAGCCACTGGCGAACAGCTCACGGGCCTTGGCCAGTAGGGCGTCACGGTTGCGGCGGGCGTCGGCGCGCAACGGCTTGGGGGTGGTCACCCGGCAGCTCCTTTGACAAACGGAATGTGTCTCCATATCTTGGAAGTGGAGACAATCTCCAGATTGTAGGCCGTGAGCACGTCCACGGCTACCGGGACCATGGCCCTGAGGTGCGGTATGAAGATTCTTATGTTCGGCCGGGGCGTCATCGCCGCGGCGTACGGGTGGGCACTGGAGCGGGCCGGGCACGAGATCGAGTTCTTTGTACGTCCCGGTCGCGCAGCGCAGTACGGGACGGCGATCGACCTTGAACTGATCGACGCGCGGCGCCGGGTGCGCGGGCAACGTGTCACCGAGAAGTGGCCGGTGCGCTATCGCGAAACGCTGGAACCGGACCACGACTTCGACCTGATCGTGGTGAGCGTGCAGCACTACGGCTTCGCTGAGGCGGTGTCGTTCCTGGCGCCGCGGGTGGGCAAGGCTACGGTGCTCGTCTTCAACAACCTGTGGGCCGAGCCGTCGACCGCGGTCGACGCCCTGCCCGCCGATCAGGTGACCTGGGGTTTCCCCGGCGCCGGTGGCGGCTTCGGCGAGGACGGCGTTCTGCGCGCCGCCCTGCTGCCGATGGTCTTCTTCGGCACCCTCGGTGAACCGCCGAGCGAGCGCGCGCAAGCCGTGCGGACGGCGTTCCGCCAGGCCGGATTCAGGGCCCGGGAGAACACCGATTTCCGGGGCTGGCTGTCGATCCATTTCATCCAGAACGCGGGCCTGCACACGCAGAGCCTGAAACTGGGCTCGCTCGCCGAGCTGGCCGGGAAGCCACGCAACGTACGCGAGGCGATTCTGGCCACCCGCGAACTACTGCCCCTCGCCGAGGCACGCGGCGTCGACCTGCGCCGGCATCGCAGCGACGTGTTGCCGTTCACCGCGCCCGTCTGGCTGGCAGCGCCTGCTCTCGCGTGGCTTTTCGGGCATTTCCCACCGATACGTACGGTGATGGAAGCCCATGCCAACCCCGAGGAACTGCGCGCGGTCTGCCGCGACACCCTGGCCGAAGCACGCCGCCTGGGCATATCAGTGCCGCGCCTGGAGGCAGCCGAGCCCTACTTCGCCGCCGAGAAGACCGCTTGAACAAGGCTTCCACTTCACAGAACGCGGGTCGGGTGGGCTCTTCTCGGTAACGGGATCGAGAGAGAGGTTGTCCGGTGAGCGGGATGCGGGATTCGGGTGGCGCGGATGTCGTGGTGGCGGCCAACGCGATGCTGGTGGGGGTCGGTGGGGTGTTCGCGGCTACTGCTTCGGTGGTGGTGACGGTGGCCGCGGCGGTGGCGGCTACCGCACTGGCGGTGGCTGTCGTGCTGGCCGATCGCGGATGATTCGCCCGATCGGATATTTCTGGGATGTCGTAGATCACCGAACCGGTCCGTCGCGGGCTCTTCTCATCGGGGGAGCACATCAGACGGGAGACAACCGGTGGGCGAAGACAACGGTGCCGGCCGAGCGGAGGGGGACACTCGGCCGGACGCCGGGTTCGACCCGTTCTACAGACATATGTATCCGGAGCTGCTCCGGTACGGCACCGCCCTGTGCGGGGACCGGCAGGCCGCGCACGACGCCGCCACCAGCACGGTGCTGGAGATCTGGAAGCGGTGGTACGACATCGACAATCCGGAGGCGTACGCCAAAAGGATCTTTCCCCGGCAGTTGTTCCGGCTCCTGAAGAAGAACAGCCGCTGTGTCGTCACCGATCCCGCCGAACTGCCGGAGGCGGGCGTCACCGACACCACGTTCACCGAGGTGGACGAGCGGATGTACGTCGATCAGCTGCTGTGCCGGCTGCCACCGAAACAGCAGGCGGTCCTCCGCGGACTGCTGGACGGCCGCAGCTACGCCGACCTGGTCGCCGAGGAGCAGGCGCACCGGGCCGGGCCGGTGGATCCGGTGCGGGAGTGCGCGGCGAAACGCAAGCTCGCCCAGCTCGCGAAGAACGCAATCCGGACGCTGATCCGCGGTGAGGCGGAATCCCTGCCGCCCGTGGCTCCGGCGGGCGCGAAGGAGACGAGATGACCCGTGACGTGTTCGATCGCGAGTACCTGACGACCGGCGAGGATCTGCTGGAACACATCGACGTGATGATCGGTGCGGAACTGGCTGGAGGTGTCCTCGACCAACGCCTGGCCGCCGTGAAACAGAGCCGTACCGCGACGAGACAGCGGGTTCCGACACCGCGATCCGCCACGATGAGCCGCGCCTTCCGGTTGACCGGAGCGATGGCCGCGATCGCCGTGCTGTCGGCCCTCGGCCTCTACGCGACGGGTCAGGAACCGGCGGAGACACCGCACGCGGCCACCGAGTGGCCCGGCCAGCATCGGCGGCCTTACGACTGGCGCGAACTCCGGCGTCCCGGGCCGCCCGGTCCGGCGGCCCTGCCCGCCCGAACGACACCGGCACCTCCAACGGCCTCCCCCGCCGAGACAGCCGAGACAGCCGAAGGAGCCCAAACAGCCGAAGCAGCCCAAACAGCCGAAGCAGCCGAAGCAGCGGAAGCGCCGAACAGAGCAGACGAAAAGGACGGAGCGGAGAAGACGGAAGCGCCGGAGGGAATGGACGAACCGGCCGCACCCGGAAAAGCGACGACACCGCCGACAACGACGCCCACCGAAGCGCCGGCCAGCGGATCTCCCGACGACGACCCGGTCAAATACTGGACCATGGCCTCGGGTGACGCCATCGACATGAACGCGTTGCAGCATGGAACCGATGTCTCCTGGCACGACGTCCTGATCGACGCGCTTCCGGACGACGACGGGCTCGTCATGACACCCGCGCTGGGCAGCCGGATCGAACCGCTGGGACGTAGCGCGCCGGTGGAGTGCCCCGTCGCCCCGGACCCGGCGGAGCACACGGCGGGGACCACCCGGCTGATCGTGGGACAGTCCTACTGCCTGCGCAGCCCGGCCGAGGATCAGGACGACGACCGCAACGCGGCGGTGCTGACGGTGCTGCGATTCTCCGGTGACCGGGCCGCCGTGCGGGTCAAGCGGTGTGAAGTGGCGGAGTAGCGTCGACGGGCATGATGGTCTCCGGACGGCACCGGGAAACCGGCGTCATCGAGGGTTGATCACCGGCTGGGCAGGTTGTCCAGCCGGTGCCGGGTCCGGTGGGGGAACCTGAGCAGAATGCCCGGCTGATCTTGGACGTGTTGTGCATCACCTGTGGGGTTTTCCATGCTGTCGCCATCAGCACCGCCGCTGGAGGGAGCAGGATGTCCGTCAACGAGACCCTGACCAGTGAGGAACGGCTCGCCGAGCTGGACCTCGACACCTTGAAGCAACTCGTGGGGCTCGTCGAGTACGACTCGGCCGGCGACCCGTTCCCGGTCACCGGGTGGGACGCGATCGTGTGGGCGGTCGGTAACGCCACCCAGACCGCGCACTTCTTCCAGTCCGCGTTCGGGATGGAACTGGTCGCCTATTCGGGGCCGGAGACCGGCAACCGCGACCACCTGTCGTACGTGCTCAAGTCCGGCGCCATCAAGTTCGTCATCCAGGGTGGCGTCGACCCGGACAGCCCGGTGATCGGCCATCACGCCCGGCACGGCGACGGCATCACCGACATCGCCCTGTCGGTGCCCGACGTCGACAAGTGTGTCGAGCACGCCCGCGCCCAGGGTGCCCGGGTGCTGCTGGAGCCGCACGACATCACCGACGAGAACGGCACGGTCCGGATCGGGGCCATCGCCACCTACGGCGATACCCGGCACACACTCGTCGACCGCAGCCGCTATTCCGGCCCGTACCTGCCCGGTTATGTCTCCCGGACCTCCGCCCACCGCAAGCGGCCCGGCGCCCCGAAGCGGATCTTCCAGGCCCTGGACCACGTGGTCGGCAACGTGGAACTCGGTGCGATGGACGAGTGGGTCGACTTCTACAACCGGGTGATGGGCTTCACCAACATGGCCGAGTTCATCGGCGACGACATCGCCACCGACTATTCGGCGCTGATGTCGAAGGTCGTCGCGTCCGGCAACCACCGGGTCAAGTTCCCGCTCAACGAGCCGGCCCTCGGCAAGAAGAAGTCGCAGATCGACGAGTACCTGGAGTTCTACCGTGGTCCCGGCGCCCAGCACCTGGCGCTGGCCACCAACGACATCCTGCGGGCCGTGGACGCGCTGGCCGAGGAGGGTGTCGAGTTCCTGGCCACCCCGGATTCGTACTACTCCGACCCGGAACTGCGCGCCCGCATCGGTGAGGTCCGCGCCCCGATCGAGGAGCTGCAGAAGCGCGGCATCCTGGTGGACCGGGACGAGGACGGCTACCTGCTGCAGATCTTCACCAAACCGGTCGGCGACCGGCCCACCGTCTTCTTCGAACTGATCGAGCGGCACGGCTCGCTCGGCTTCGGCAAGGGCAACTTCAAGGCCCTGTTCGAGGCCATCGAGCGGGAACAGGCCAAGCGCGGGAACTTCTGATGGCCCACTACCAGCGGGCCGGTCACATTCCGGCGAAACGGCACACCCAGCACCGGGATCCGGACGGGAAGCTGTACTACGAGGAGCTGATGGGCGAGGAGGGCTTCTCCTCCGACTCGTCGCTGCTCTATCACCGGCACGTGCCGTCGGCGGTGTCCGCGGCCCGGATCTGGCAGCTTCCCGACCAGACGACGACGGCCAATCAGCCGCTGCTGCCCCGGCATCTCAAACTGCACGAGCTGTTCGCGGGGCAGGAATGGAAGTCGTGTGACGCGGTCCAGGATCGGCGGCTCGTGCTCGGCAACGCGGACGTGCGAATCAGTTACGTGGTCGCCGGGGCCTCGTCGCCGCTGTACCGCAACGCGACCGGGGACGAGTGTGTCCACGTCGAAGCCGGCACGGGCACCGTCGAGACCGTTTTCGGTCATTTAGCCGTCGCAGCGGGCGATTACGTCATCCTGCCGCGGGCCACCACGCACCGCTGGGTGCCGTCGGGGGACGAGCCGCTACGGCTCTACGCGATCGAGGCCAACAGCCACATCGCACCCCCCAAGCGCTACCTCTCCCGGTACGGGCAGTTCCTCGAACACTCGCCCTATTGCGAGCGGGACATCCGTACCCCAGGCGCACCGATGGTCGTCGAAGGTGAGGGCGTCGAGGTCTTCATCAAACATCGCGGTGACGGGCCGGCCGGGCTCGCCGGCACCGTGCACGTGCTGCCGCATCACCCGTTCGACGTGGTCGGCTGGGACGGGTGCCTCTACCCGTACACGTTCAACATCGCCGACTTCGAACCCATCACCGGCCGGATCCACCAGCCGCCGCCGGTCCACCAGGTCTTCGAGGGCGCCAACTTCGTGATCTGCAACTTCGTGCCCCGCAAGGTCGACTATCACCCCCTGGCCGTGCCGGTGCCGTACTACCACTCGAACGTCGACTCCGACGAGGTGATGTTCTACGTCGGCGGCGACTACGAGGCCCGCAAGGGCTCCGGCATCAACGTCGGCTCGGTCTCGCTGCATCCCGGCGGGCACTCGCACGGGCCCCAGCCGAACGCCATCGAGGGCAGCCTCGGCGCCGAGCGGTTCGACGAGCTGGCCGTCATGGTGGACACGTTCCGGCCGCTCGGGCTCGGTGAAGCGGGCCGGCTCTGCGACGACGGGGTCTACGCCTGGACCTGGGCCCGATGAACCCGCTGTTCACGCACCTCTTCGACGACGCGGCGATCTTCCCGCCGTTCAGCGCGGAGCTGCCGGACGCCGTCGCGGCGCACCGGGCGCGGCTGGAGTCGGGGCTCGCGCCGTTGCTCGGGCCGTTCGTCTGCTCGGCGGACCGGCTCGGCGCCATCACCGGCCCGCCGGTACGGGTGTCGGTGGTGCTGCCGGCCGCCGACACGCCCGTGACCAGCAATCCGTCGGTGACGGTGGTCGCGATCGAGGCGCCGGACGCGGCTCCCACCTACTCCGAGGTTCCGTGCTACTCCGAGATTGCATGCGCGGAGATCGATGCGGTCCGGCTGGCCGCTCTCCGGGCGGCGGGTCTGCGTCTCAAACTACGGACCGGTGGGGTACGCGGGGAGATGTTCCCGTCCGAGAACCTCCTGGCTCGGGCCCTGTGGACCGCGGTGCGCAGCGGTGTCGCCTTCAAACTCACCGCCGGCCTGCACGACCCGATCCGTCATCGCGACCCGGTGACCGGTTTCGAACACCACGGTTTCCTGAACGTGCTGCTCGCCACCGCCCGCGCCCTGCAGGGTTACGACATCGAACGGACCCTCGCCGACCAGGACGGCGAACGGGTGGCCGCCGGTGTCGCCGGCATCGACGACGTCCTCGCCAAAGCCGTCCGGCACCACTTCATCAGTTTCGGCACGTGCAGCATCAGCGAACCCGTCGACGGGCTGCTGCGCTACCGGCTTCTCCCGGAGGATCCACGTTGAGCTTCGGCCTTGAAACCCTGCCGTACGGGGTCTTCTCCACCACCGACGACCCGCGCCCCCGCACCGGTGTGGCCTACGGTGCACAGGTCGTCGACCTGCCCGCCACGGTCGCCCGGCTCGACTCGTCGCTCGCCGGGGCGGTCGCCGGGCCGTCGCTGGACGCGCTGCTCGCCGCGGGTCCCGCGGTCTGGGCCTCGCTGCGGGCCACGCTGACCGGTTGGCTCACGTCCGGGGCGCCGGTCGTCCTGGCCGACGATCCGATCATGCACCTGCCGTTCACGGTCGCCGACTACGTCGACTTCTACGCGTCCGAGCAGCACGCCACCAACCTCGGGCGGATGTTCCGGCCCGGGCAGGAGCCGCTCACCCCGAACTGGAAGCACCTGCCGATCGGCTACCACGGCCGGGCCGGGACGGTCGTCGTCTCCGGCACCGAGGTGGTCCGCCCGTCCGGCCAGCGGCGCGCGCCCTCCGGTGAGATCAGCTTCGGCCCGTCGCAGCGCCTCGACATCGAGGCCGAACTGGGCTTCGTCGTCGGCACGCCGTCCCGCCTCGGGCAACCGGTCCCGCTAGAGGACTTCGAGGAGCATGTCTTCGGGGTGTGCCTGGTCAACGACTGGTCGGCCCGGGACATCCAGGCGTGGGAGTACGTCCCACTCGGCCCGTTCCTGGGCAAGAGCTTCGCCACGTCGATCAGCCCCTGGGTCGTCCCGCTGGCCGCTTTTGATCACGCCCGGGTGTCGCCGCCGCCGCGCACCGAGCCGCTGCAGCCCTACCTGGACGACGAGAAGACCCCGCCGTGGGGCCTGGACATCCGTTTCGAGATCCGGCTCAACGGCCAGGTGGTCTCCCGCCCGTCGTTCGACGGCATGTACTGGACCGGCGCCCAGATGCTCGCCCACCTCACCGCCAACGGCGCGAGTCTGCGCACCGGCGACCTGTACGCCTCCGGCACGGTCAGCAGCGGCTCCCCCGGTTCCCTGATCGAACTCTCCTGGAAGTCCCCGCTGGAACTGTCCGACGGCACCACCCGGACATTCCTCGAAGACGGCGACGAGGTCGTCATCACCGCCACCGCCCCCGGCCCGGCCGGCACCACGATCAACCTGGGCGCGGTGACCGGCCGGATCACCGCCACCCGGTGACCCGCCGGGCCGACTTCGCGCGGTGACCTGGACGGTGACCGCCGCATTCGGCCCGGTGGTCGCGGGTCGGTCCGGGGGAACGCGGACCTCGCGGGGACGAGGCGGGGCGGGCCGATGCGGTTGCTGGGCTGCGGGGCGTACCGAAGCCGGGTGTTGATCTTTGGTTGTCCTGTTCTCAGGGGGTCTCGGGGTGGTGGGCTCGGGCGGCTCGGTAGCCGAAGACGACGGCGGGGGCGATGGTGGCGCCGGGGCCCGGGTAGGTGCGGCCCATCACTGAGGCGGTGGCGGTGACGATGGTGGCTTGATCAGTTCTCCGGCGGTTTGATCTTCGACAGTTCCAGGATCGGCGGGAGAGGGGCCGCGCCGGGGCCGCCGTCGTTGATCCAGCCGATCAGGTCGGTGAGGACGTCGTCGTCGAGGACCAGGCCGAACCAGACCGGGCGCGCGCCCTGCCGCCGGGCGACCGGCGTGGGCTGGACCACGACCACGTTGGATTGGGCGCAGGCGTCCAGGCAGAGGCTGGTGCGCACCCGGTGTTCGGGTTCCAGGGCGGTCCGCAGCTCGTCGAGCTGGCCGTCGTGATCGACCGTCGGATGTTTGCGCAGGCTGCCGCAACAGCAGTCCCGGCACACCGTCACCGTGCAACCCAACCGAATTCTCCCCTCGTTTTCGAGGGGTAACCCTAGTCTGCGCCGCCCAGCGGCCGCGCAACGCATGAGCTTATTGACATGCCTAAATGACTGGTGGGAATGTACCGGCACCGGAAACCCCCCGGCGGGGCGTGCCGCTGACCCGCCCTGCCCCGCCGCCCTGCTGTGAAGGGATCCTTCATGCGCCTTCGACGGGCATTCTCACTCGGCGTCGCCGCCCTGACCGCCGCCGCCGGCGTCCTCGCCGGGACGGCCACACCCGCCCAGGCGGACGTCGCGGTGACCCTGGCCAACACCATCGCGCTGAGCAACTGTTCGGCCTCGCTGGTCCGTTTCCCCACCTCGGTCAGCACCGACAGCGCGATGATGCTCACCAACGGGCACTGTTACGAGGGTGGCTTCATCGCCGCCGGCCGGGTCCTGCAGAACGTCTCCAGCACTCGCTCCGGCACCCTCCTGAACAGTTCCGGGGGCGCGCTGGGCACGGTGCGGGCGAACCGGGTGCTGTACGCGACGATGACCGGCAACGACGTGACGCTCTACCGGCTGAACACCACGTTCGCGGCACTGTCCAGCTCGTACGGCGCCACCCCGCTGACCCTCTCCGCCGCGCACCCGGTCGCAGGCACCTCGATCGCGATCCCGTCCAGCTATTGGAAGGAGATCTGGAGCTGCTCGATCGACGGTTTCGTGCCCACTCTCCGGGAGTCCACCTGGACGTGGAAGGACTCGGTCCGCTACGACGCGGGTTGCGACACGATCGGCGGCACCTCCGGATCACCGATCGTCAGCACCGTCACCGGCGAGGTGATCGGCATCAACAACACCGGCAACGAGGACGGCGCGAGCTGCACGCTGAACAACCCGTGTGAGGTCAGCTCGACCGGCGTGATCACCGTGCTGAAGGGCCGTAGTTACGGCCAGCAGACCTACTGGTTCACCACGTGCGTCAACTCCAGCCGGACGATCGACCTGACCGTCACCGGTTGCCTGCTCACCAAGCCGTGAGCCACTGCTAGCTTGAATCGACGAGCTTCGACAGAGGTGGGCGGGATGGCGACGATCTGGCCGGATCAGGGTCTCGACGTCGCCACCCTGCTGGCCTCCGGATGGCGGCCCACTCCGGTTCGCGAGGTCGTGCTCAAGGTTCATCAGCGCTGCAACCTGGCGTGTGACTACTGCTACGTCTACACGATGGCCGACCGCAGCTGGCGCGACCGGCCGCCGGTGATCTCCCGGGAGGTCTGGCTGGCGGTGGCCCGGCGGATGGCCGAACACGCCGCCGCGCATGACCTGCCGTCGATGGCGCTGGTGCTGCACGGCGGGGAACCACTGCTCGCCGGGCGTGACCTGCTCGGCCGGCTGATCGAGGACTTCCGGGCGGCCTTCACCGGGGTCAGCCGCCTGGACGTCCGGATGCAGACCAACGGCACCCTGCTCGACGAGGACACCCTGGAACTGCTGGCCGGTCACCGGGTCACGGTCGGGGTCAGCCTCGACGGCCCGGCGGACGCCAACGACCGGCGGCGCCGGCGGGCCGACGGGCGCGGCAGTCACGCCGACGTACAGCGAGCGCTGCGGCTGCTCGGCCAGGAGCGATACCGGGCGGTGTACGGCGGCCTGCTCTGCACGATCGACGTCACCACCGATCCGCTGGAGTGTTACCGGGAGCTGCTCGCCCACCGGCCGCCGTCGGTGGACCTGCTGCTGCCGCACGCCAATTGGCAGGTGCCGCCACCTCGGCCGCCCGGTTCCGGGCCGGCACCGTACGCGGACTGGCTGATCACCGTGTTCGACCGCTGGTACGGCGCACCCCATCGGGAGACGCGCATCCGTCTCCTCGATGACCTGACCGCGCTGGTGCTCGGCGGGGCGGGCCGGTCCGAGCAGGCCGGGCTGAGCCCGGTAGCCGTCCTGATCGCGGAGACCGACGGCTCCATCGAGCTGGTCGATTCGCTGAAATCCGCGTACCCGGGGGCGTGCCGGACCGGGCTGACCGTTTTCGCCGACACCCTGGACGCCGCGCTCCGGTACCCCGGCATGGCCGCACGGCAGATCGGCCGGCAGGCCCTCTCCGACACCTGCCATGCCTGCGCCGAATGCTCCGTCTGCGGCGGCGGGCACTACGCGCATCGATTCCGGCCGGAGTCGGGTTTCCGGCACCCGTCCGTCTACTGTGCTGACATAATCCGGCTGATCGCGCACATCAGAGGCCGTGTCATCACCGATCTGGCGTGCCTGTCGCCTAACTGACCGGCATCACTCGAAGGGGTTCCCCGCACGGTCCGGGCCGATACTGTGACTTCATGGCCGTTGGGTCCAGGCACACACTCCGTCGGCGACGGTGGTCGATGTGTGCCGCTCTCCTGCCGCTCACTGTGGCGGGGATGTTCAGTGTGGCGGGCTGCGGCTCCTTGGCGGACCAGGATCTGGTGCGCTGTCTGGCCCCGGAGAACCGGTCCAGGATGGTCGCCGCGGCGGAGGCTCTCGCCGTCGCGGCGCCGGCCGCCGACGGCACCCATGTCGTGGTGGGCAAGAAGGTCCTGACTCTCGCGGAATGGCGTAAGCAGCGAGCCGATGACTTCGACCGGACCTGCCTGGCGCTGCCCGTCCCCGCCGGCGGCGGGGGCGGCGGGGACTCCTCGCCGTGGATCGCGGCGATCTTCGCGCTGCTCGCGGCGATCGTCGGTGCGATCATGACCGCGGCGACGACCGGTTTCCTGGCCGGCGCGGGCCGGCGGCGACTGGCCGCCGACCAGGTGACCGGCCTGGCCGAGGCGTTGCACACCGCGGCCGGGGCCTATCTGGCCGGCTGGCGCGGTCAGGGAGACAAACAGGATCCGGACTCCGTGGTCGCCGCCGCCCGACGGCTCGACGGAGCCCTGCGGGCGATCGAGGTCGAGCACCGCCAGTGGGTGCTGGCCAGCGACCTCCGCGCCGCACTGGAGACATTTCCGATCACCGATGGGCTGCGTCTTCAGGCGAGGACCCCGGCCGAACAGGCGGCCATCCTCGCCGATACCGAAGAACGGACCGACCGGCTGGTGCGGGGAACCCGTCGCCTGGCCGGCGCCATGCGCCGCCCGGAGCGGCACCCCCTGCACCTGCGCCGCCCCCTGCCGGACTGATCGCGGAGAGGACGAGTTACTTGACGAATCCCTTCATCCCGCCCGGGGCGGTGTCGCCCGACGATCCGCTCTGTCCGTGGCGGTTCCCGGATCAGATGACGTGGTACGCCGACGTCGACTCGGCCGAGGAGGAGTTCCAGCGGTTCACCGACCGGATCGACGTCGCAGGCCTGGCCGATCGGGGCCAACTGGTGGTGATCGCCGGGCTGAAGGGCTGCGGCAAGACCTCCCTGGCGCATCGGTGTGCCGAGCACATCGACGCACGGACCAATCAGAAGGCGTCGACGCCGTTGGAAGCCGGCAAGTTGATCCTGGACCTGAGCCGTTACGTCTTTCCGCCGTTCAAGCGGGACGACGACATCGAGATAAGACGACTGTGCGAGGTCGCCGACCAGATCGGACGGTTCCTGATCCGGGCGAATGTCGCCCCGGTGGATCGTCACGAGACGGCGAGATTACTCAGTTCCGACCGGCATCGGCAGGCCGTCGAAACCCTGATCCAGCCGCTCGAGGGAACGTCCTACACCCTCATCGTCCTGTTACCCCCCATTTCTGACTTTGTGAATGAACTGCAGCAGTATTCACATATCACTCGGGAGCATGGGAGGATTGTTTTTCTGGCAGAGAGTTCGGATCGGAAAGTCGCAAGGTTCGTCGATCAAGAAAGGGACCGTAACGAGATCATCGCGTTACGGGTGGAACCTCTCGACGGAGGCGACGGATGGACGTTCATCAAGGATCGCACCATCGACCGAAGCAGCCATCCGACCTCCATCGCACGGGACCAGGTCCAGAAAGCCCTGACATGGCTGGACTACGCCCCGCTCACGATCGGCCGCCTGCTCGCGCTCTGCTGGAAGGCCTGGGAGCCCACGGCCACATCGACGTCACCACGGGCACTCGACGCGCTCGACCTGATCGGAACGGCCGACCAGTACATCCGGACGGGCGACACCGGTTATGGAACCGGAGGTGATCACCGGTGAGTGCCGACGGAGAACTCCGCAGCACGAATCCGTTCTCGCCGTCCGCGGTCGCGGCGACGAACTGGACCGGACGAGCTCCGGTGACCGTTTCGACCGATGCCACCGAGGAGGCGCTCCGCCGGGTCTACGGCTATCTGGAGCCCCAGGCCGGCGAACGCAACGACGCCGCGGCCGAGTCCGGGCCGGTGGCCGATCCAGCCGCGCTCCGGCGCCGGGGCATCACGGTCGGCCTGGTCGGTGAGTACGGCTCGGGAAAGACCCACCTGGCGATGCATCTGCTGCGCTCGGCTCGCCTGCGCAGCGAGGAATCCCGGTTCGGCGCCATTCTGCACGAGTCCTACATGGAAGCACCGGACGGCACTTTCGACGTGCTTTACCGGCGATTCATGGAGGGACAGGACCCGAACGAATTGCGCACCACGTTACGCCATTATTACGCGGATGCCGTCGCCGATGTGCTAGCCCGTTCTCCGCTCACGGTGGATACCGCCCGCCGCCTCCGGAATCGTGAGGTGGACGCGGACGACGTCGTGGAGAAACTGGGGCTGATCGACAGCATTCTGTCGGACCGGCTGCGGGATAACCTGCTCGCCGTGACGCAGCGCGAGGAGTTCGCGGTGGCGCTCACCATGTTCCTGCGGCGTAAGGAGTTCGCCGAGGACATCTGGACGTGGCTGTCCGGCGGGAAGGCCACTCAGGCGCTGATCGACCGAGGGTTCCCCGGCCCGATCCGGGGCAACGACATGGCGCTGGAGGCGATGGGTGTCTTCGCGATGCTCTACGGCCGTCGGCATCACCGGTTCGTCATGGTCATCGACGAACTGCACAACATCCTCAAGGGCAACCGCGAACCGGACCCGCAACTGCTCATCGGGTTCCGCAAACTGTTCGAGGTCTTCGAGGCGGCCGGCGCCTGCCTGGTGATGGTCGGGCTGCCGGACCTGTGGGAGATCCTCGGCGGCAGCACCCGGGAACGTCTGGTCGACTCGATCGAGATGGCCCCGCTCGAAGCCGGGGACGTGCGTAACCTGATCGAGCAGACCCAGGCCGAGGTGTTCCGGACCGCACCGGTGCTGGCGCCGTTCGCGGACAGCGCGCCCGCCCTGATCGCGAGCGTCACCCAGGGCAACCCACGGCAGATCATCAAGATCTGCCAGCGCGCGTACGACCGGCTGCTGCGTACCCCGGAGTTGCCGCAGATCGACACCGACGTGGTCCTCGAAGTGGCCGCCAAACGGCCGGACCTGCCCGACCGCAAGGGCGTCCGGCGGGAGATCCGGCACCTGCTGAGCGCCCGCGGCCTGATCGCGGCCCGGGACACGGTTCCGGCCGCCCGGGCCGGCAGCACACCCGTCGACTTCTGGGTGACGTCCGAAGGCCGGGACCCCGGATGCGCCGTCCTCGTCAGTCTCTCGATCACCACCGAACAGGACAGCGCGGCCCTGGAGGCCCGGGCCCGGCAACTGCGGGCCGCGGTTCCCGGCGCGGAGGCGGTCCTGGTGGTGATCGGCTATCTGGACGAGCGCCTGACCAGGCGGCTGAGCGGGGAGTTCGGCAACGAGCCGCTGCTGTTCAGCCGGCACGACTTCGCCGAGGAGTTCACCACGACGGTGACCGCGGCACTGGCCCGGATCGCCGGGCTCGACCCGCGCAACGTCGAGGCCCGCCTGCTGGAGCGGGTCACCTGGCTGGCCCAGCAGCAGAGTTACACGCAGTCGTACAACGAGAGTCTGGCCGCCCGGGTCGAGGACGTCCGGGCCGCTGTCGACCGGCAGTTCACCACCTTACGCACCGAGCTGGGTGCCTGGCGGGAGTCGGCGGTCACCGCCGGCGGGGCCCTCCCGGAACCGGTGGACGAGGCGTTCCGGGAGGCGTACGAGGTGCTCGGGCGGTTCAACCGGACGGCCACGGCGATGCAGTCGGCCCTGAGCGTGGCGGCCGGCCCCGAGGACGCCCAGCGTTACCGGGAACAGCTGCTGGACCAGCTGAGCGTCCCGGAGCTGTACGCCGCCAACGGGGTGGTGGCGCTGCTGACCGATCTGGTCAACGCGTTCCGCTGGGGCATCAGCGAGTGGTTCGCCCGGCCGGACCCCGACGTACGGCTGCTCACCCGGATCTGCGGAACCTACGACGCTCTGTACTTCGAGGTCCAGGTTCCCCGGCTGGACCACTTCCCGGCGCTGGCGACCGGGCCGGACACCGACGACGTCTCGCAGAGCACCTGGCGGATCTGGCGGCACGACCTCCAGGATCAGCTGGAGGAACTGGGGGCACGGGTTCAGGAAGCCGCCCGGCGATCCTCTGCCGGGGCCGGCCCGTGAGACGGCAGGCTCCGCGGCCACGTGATCCGTGCGGAGCCGAGAGCCGCGTTGACCGCCCAGTGCAGCACGTTGACGACGAGGATGGCCGGCGCCACGATCGCCACCGTGCCCGGTAACGTCGGTTCGAGAGCCAGCGCCAGGATGACGGCGGTGATGCCGTTCTGCTGGCCGGCCGCGAGCCGCACCCGGTCCCGGCGCGACAGCCGGGCCGGCAGCACCAGAGCCGCGACCGCCTGCGCCAGGAAGGCGGCCACCCCGAGGAGGATCCCGGCGACGATCGAGACGCCACCGGTCAGCAGCAGGCCGAGCAGGAACATCGCCAGTACCAGCGCGCCACGCAGCACGACGTCGAGAGCCCGCCCGAGCGGCGGCCGGAAGAACAGACCGGTGACGGCCAGGCCGAGCATCAGCACCCCCTCGACGGACCACACCATCAGCAGCAGCAGAGCGCCGACCCCGGCCGCTCCCCACGCCGGTGAGGGGATCCGGCGGCCGGCCCACCACAGCACCGCCCAGACCGCGGCGGCCACCGCGACGAGCAGCGCGTTGGCGCTCAGGTCACCGGCGTACGACAGCAGCCCGCCCCCGGCTGATCCGCCGCTGATCAGCCACGCTCCGGCGTAGACGGTCAGCAGCGCGGTGACCGGGTCGTCGAACGCGGCCCAGGCCAGCAGGATCGTGCGAGCCCGCTCCGACATGCCGGCCCGGTCCAGCAACGCCGCCACCGACAGCGGGTCGATCTGGGCCACCGCCAGCCCCACCACGGCGTACCGCGGGTCCACCAGGAAGTACATCGCGGCGACCAGCAGCGCGGCTTTGAGCAGGACACCGATGGTCGCGGCGAACAGGATCGGGCTCAGCGACTCACGGGCGTCCCGCAGCGAGATGCCGTGGGCCGCGCCGTAGAGGCCGGCTGCCAGCAGGGCGGTGGCCAGGTACTGGTAGCCGGTGGACGTGGGTAGATCCCGGGTGTGTGCGGCGGCGGCCACCACCCAGCCGAGCCCGGCGACCACGATCAGACCGGACAGCCAGCGCAGTTCTCTCACGGGGAGGCGTCCGATCGGATCGCTCCAGCCAGCTCGTGCAGCTTCTGGTCGGAGTTCGCCACCTGGGTCTGGTCGAGGGTCACACCGACCAGATAGTCGTCGCCGGAGAGTTGGAAGAAGAAGATGGCACCCTGCTCGACGTCGAGGACGACCCGGTTCGGTGGCAGGTCGACCAGCGGCCACGCCGATCGGCAGAGGTCGGCGACGATCGCCTCGGAGTCGTTGCACACCTTCTCGTAGAAGCGGCGCCGGGTGGTCCGGGCGATGAAGGCGAAGAAGTGCTCGACCCCGCCGTCGTCGAAGACGTCCACGGCGAACAGCAGACTCCCCCCGCGATAGAACGCCACGTAGTGCACGTCACGGGTGTCCAGCGCGGCCACGCACAGGCTGAAGTGCGGATGGCCGGTGGCTCCCGAGGTGAACAGCCGGGGACGGTCCGGATGGGACGCCTCCGGGACCGACGGCGTCTCGTACGACCCGAAGTTGAGCGAGCCCAGCCGCAACCGGTTGCGCACCTCACTCGCGACCAGGGCGACCCCGCGGTCGGCCTCGGCCACCCGGGCCCGGGCGTCCGGGCCGCCGTCGTCGTCGAACGCGACCGCGCCGATCAGGTGTATGCCCGGGACGATGCTGTCGCAGATCACCCCGCCGTCGTCGCACTCCACCACCACTCGGATCAGCTCCCCGGTCACGGCGTCGGCCAGCCGCCGGTTCAGCTGTGTCACGGTCATCGCCAGCTGCTGGTCGAGCGATGAGTCCGCCCAGCCGGAGTCGGCCAGCCGTTGCATCGGGGTGCCGTCGCCGAGCACGTCCAGCGAGTAGTCGAGGACACCGTTGCGGCACTGCGCCAGGTGGTGCAGCGGGCCGCCGTCCGCGACCTGTGCCAGGACGAGAGGGCGGAGCATCGGGTACGCCGCCTGGAAGTGATCGGCCGGAGTCTCGCGTACCCCGGCCGGGGTGTCGCGATGGTCTCGGGAACTCACGGCGCTCTCCTCAGGTCGGCGGAACATCGACGATTACCGATGCTAGCGGGTTGCCGGGACGCGCATTGGCCGCCGCGACCCGCGCGAACGGGTGCGAATCGGTGAGCGTCCGGGCACTCCCCGAGGCCAACTGCGCCAAGGCCCGCCGGGACTCGGCCGGGTCGGCGGCCGGCGCCTGGGCGACGAGGAGATTGATCCGGGCCGCGACACTCCACGGATGCCGGGCGCCCAAGGTGCCGCGCAGGCTGAGCCAGGCCTCGTCGGCGGTCGCCACAGCCCGCCCGGGATCCGCCGAGATCTGGATCGCGGACAGATTTATCAGACAGAGCGCGGCGTACGGGTGACCGTCCGCGATCTGGCCGCGGTACCGTTCGATCACCGGAAGAGCCTCGGCCAGCGCCTCCGCCGAGCGCCCGAGCAGGTGGGCGTCGGCCGCGCAGGCGAGTGCGCACAGCAGGGTCTCGGTGTTGTCATCCCCGAAATCCCGCCGGTACTCGGTCAGCAGTCGCCGGTCGGTGCTCTCGGCCCGGGCCGGCCGGCCGGTCATCCGGTCCAGAGCCGCCCGGTGCCGGCTGATCCGGAGCACCCGGTCCTGCGCCAGATCCGCGCCACGTCGCTGCTGGGTCCGGTACCGGGCGGCACGCAGTATGTCGTCCGACTCGTCGTACCGGCCGATCTCCCGCAGATACAGCGCGAGGTTGACGGCCGACCGCCACGCCTCCGGACCGGACCAGCCCTGCAGATCCAGCCACCGATCGAGGACGTGCCGGCCCATGGTCAGCGCCTCCCGCAGATTCCCGGTCAAGAACTGGGAGAACGCCAGGTTGTTCGCGGCCCACAGGGTGTTCGGATTGTCCTCACCCGTGGTGCGGCGGAAGCCCTCGAAAGCGATGTCGTCCTGCACCAGAGCGTCAGCGAACCGCCCCACCCCGCGCAGCGACCGGCCCTTCCCCCGGGCCAGCAGGAAGTTGCGGATGTGGTCGGCGGGTAACACGGTCCGCATCGTGGCCTGCGCCTGACCGAACAACTCCACCGCCACCGCGTGCTGGCCCAGGGCGGCCCGCAGGTTGGCCCGCTCACCGTCCAGCCGCAGACGGACGTCCTCGTCGGCCGGTGCCGCGGTCCACAGCTCGGCCACGGCGTCGGCCTGGAGCAGGACCGCCCGGCGCTGATCGTCGTCACCGTAGAGGGCTACGTACCGCACCTGTTTCACCACCCAGGTCCGCGCCGCTCGGCTCTTGCTCGTCAGCGCCCCGGAGTGCCGTAGGTGACGGCCGAGTTCGACCTGTGTGTCGGCACTCCGCTCGTACAGGACCTGGGCGTCGCTGGGTGCGCAGGCGGCCAGTGCCTCGATCAGCACCTCCTGGACCGCGTCCAGCCCTACCGAGGTCAGTGTCCGCACCCCGTCCTGGATCAGCCGGTGCATGCGCAAGGCTCCGGAGTCCCAGTCGATGGCGAAGAGACCGTGCCGCGCCCCCAGCCAGATGATCTGGTCGACCACCGCCGGGTCGGCGTCGAGCCGCTCGATGCCGGGCGCCAGGGCCGGGATACCGTCGTGCCCGAGCAGGATCGGGCCGGCTTCGATACCCGGTGTGCCGGCCCGCGCGTCCTCCCGGGGAACCAGCGAGGTCAGCCCGCTCAGGAACGCCGGATGGCGCAGCAGCCACAGCGACACCCCGTCCGGGGAGAGGAAGGAACAGAGCCGGGCCAACGCGATCGTCGACCTCCCCCAGGTACCCGCGGCCGCCAGGTCCTCCAGGACCACCGCGAGGGCGTGCCGCACCGGGTCCCCGCCGGTCTCGGCGTCGATCCGGTTCCGGTACTCGTCGACCGCGGCCCGGACCAACTGGTCGCCGACCAGACCCTGCTTGCGGTACGCGGGGATCCGGGTCACCAGGGTGGTGGCGGCCAGGTGGACGGCGAGCGGCGCCCCGCCCAGCCGGGCGACCAGCGCCGTGCCGTCCTCCCGGCTCAGCGAGGGCAGGTAGCGGGCCAGAATCTCGGTGCCCTCGTCCGGGGTGAACGGCCGGGCCGTCACGCTCCCGGCCGGGCGGCCGGTCAGGCGCGGCAGATCGGCGGCCCGGCCGGACTCCGACGTCACCAGCACATGGGTCGTCTCCCCCTCCGGCACCAGGCCGCGCAGTGCCTCCAGGTCGTCGGCGTTGTGGAAGATGAGAAGCCGGCGCGGGGATCCACGGACACCCTGCCGGGTCTCTTCGGTACGCAGCGTGGCAAGCTGCCGACGGGCCTCCGACCGGTCACCGGCCGGGATCCACCAGCAGACGTCGTAATCATGGCGGAACCGGCGGGAGTACTCCGCCAGCAGTTCCCGGCGGCCGGTGCCGGGCTCGCCGTTGATCAGGGCGATCCGGCCGTCCAGCAGCAGATCGCGCACCCGGTCCAGGTCCGCTTCCCGGCCGACGAAGTCGTACCTGGTGTTGACGAAGTTGCTGATGGGCTCGGTGGGTGCCGGCGCCCCGGGGAACCGGATCGGCCAGCCGCGAGCCGGCGCCGGCAGGCGCGGAACGAGGAACAGTGCCGCTTGCAGCCGAGCGGTGGCGACCTCGGGCTTCTGGACGGTCAGATCGACCGACGGCGACGGCACCTGATGTTGCAGGGCCACCCGGACGTGCAACAGTTCCGGCGATTCCGAGCCGTTGTCCAGCACCGCGCCGACCGCACGGCGCAGCGGGTCGGGCAGCTCGTCGTCCGCCCCCACGACCAGCACGGTCCGCACGTCCGGCCCGGGAGCGGAGGCGGCGTCCAGAACTCGCACCCGCACGCCCAGCCCCTCCAGGTCCGTGACGATCCACTCTCGCCAGGCGCGCAGCCGGCCCGGGGCGGCGACCAGCACGGTGCCGCCGTCCACCCCCGCGTCGGCCAGCCGGTACCCGGACCGGATCCGCGGCGGGACCGGCGAGCCGTCCGGGAACGGTGGGGCACCGATCGCCGCCAGCAGCCCGGTGATCCCGGCGGGGATCTCGCCGGCGGTCAGCACGAAGAGGGGGTGGAGTCCCGGCGGCAGCGCCAGCACCACCGGCCGCGGTCCCCGGCCGCCCACGATCTGCTCGAACACCCGGGCCGTCGCCGACTCGGCGACGGCCCGGTGCACCTCGTCCTCGGAGGTGGTCGCCAGCGGCAGCACGCCACGGCCGGCCGGCGCCCCGGACAACAGCCGCGTCGTGGCCAGCGCCGCCGGGCGGGCCGACGCCTCGTTCAGGCGGAAGCTGACCACGGTGGTATCGCTCAGACCGGCCACGGCACCGCCGGAGTCGCCGGCCGGGGCGCTGATCAGCACGTAGTCGTACCGCAAGCGACTGATCACCCGGTCCGCGCCGGGCAGGGCGTCGGCCCGGCCGGGCCGGGCCAGGGTGGCGAGGTCGAGGCGACCGGCCGGCTCGGGGATCAGGTGCCGGGCGATCTTGATCCCCCGGAACATCCGGCCCCATGCCGGGTCCTCCAGCAGACCGGCCAGGTAGTCGCCGACCTCAGGACGGTCGGCGATGTCGACCGTCGGCAGCCGGGCGAACTCCCGCTCCAGCCGCAGCCGGGCCCGGTCCCCGTCGATCACCAGCACCCGCTGCCCGGCGAAGGCGAGCAGCGTGGCGACGGCCGCGATGACCGTGGCGGTGTCCTCGCTGGCGACGGGCTCGGCGAACGAGAGGACATGGGGGCGCTCACGAGGATCGTCACTCATCATCGAACGCTGGTCCATTCGTGAATTGGGAATAGCTTTCCGGTTTGGTCCGGGCCTCGTCGATCACCCGGCGCAGGGCGCTGATCAGAACCGAGTCCGGTAGGGCGGCGATCTGATCAAGGTCCAATCGGGTGACGTCGATCAGGTGGGAGCCGGTCTCCCGGCCGCCACCAGGGCAAGCCGAACTAACAGGTCCAACAGCTCCCACAGCGAACCTTCCCCTGATGAACCTTTTCCCCAGCCTCGCCGGGCGGAAAATGGTCAATACTCACCGGCATCGGATATTGATCGCTCTATAGCTCCTCGGCGCACGCTCATAGTAGCGTCCGAGACGGCCGTCGAGTATCTGCCGAAGTCGCATCGGAAGGGAAAATCATTCATGATCGGCGACCCGGATACACCGCTTCACGGCGTCCGCCCCGACCTCCTGGAAGGCCTGTTCCAGGGCCACGGAGGAGCCCACGCGGTAAGTGAAATAGCCGCTGCGCAGTACAGCAAGACAATCCTCATGATCCAATTCGTGGTACGCCGCGCGGGGACTCTCGGTCATCCGCACGCCGCAATTGCCCGTGCAGCGTACGGTGCACTTACCGAATTCCGGCGAAACCACCCGGAAGCGTTTTTCGCCGTTCTTCAGAATCCGTCCGTCCTGGCGTGGAGCAGCCGGGCCGCCCGGGAGATCAGCGCCGGCCCGGCCACTCGCGAACCGGGACTCCTCGGCGCCGTGGCCGTGGCGGTCGCCCTCCGATGTGGAGCCACCACACGACTGGAACTGCCCGACCACCTCAGCGGCCGGCTGACCCTGCCGACGGCCGGGCGGGTCCGGCTGCCCGGCGCACCCGGGCGCCCCCTCACCGCCGACGTGGCGGCCGGGCGGGCACTGATCACCCGCGACGGGCGGAAGGCGACCGGCTGGACACCGGCCGCGTGGCTGGGCGAGGGACACCGGATCACCCTCGGTCCGCTGCTTCTCACCGGCGATCAACCGGCCGCCGACCCGGCCGTATGGCGGGAACTGTTCGACCGGGCACTGGCCGGACTCACCCGCCGGCATCAGGGAGTCGCCGCCGAACTCGGCGTCGCGCTCCGCCAGATCCTCCCGATCGGCACCCCCGCCGGCGGCCAGACCAGCGGCACTTTCCACCACGCCTTCGGCGCGATCGCCACCTCCCGCCCGGACAGCCCGCAGGCCCTGGCCCTGACCCTGGCGCACGAACTGCAGCACAACAAACTGGTGGCGATCGATCATCTGATGCCGCTGGTCCGACCGGGTTGCCGGGAGCTGTACTACGCGCCGTGGCGCAACGATCGCCGCCCCCTGATCGGGCTGATCCACGGCGTGTACGCCCACGTGGGCGTAGCCGGCTTCTGGCACGGCGAACTCGAGGCCGGGCTCAGTGGCCGGGCCCAGCAGCACGCCGAGGTGGAATTCGCCCGATGGTCGGCGGCCAGCGCCGACGTCACCGCCGGGCTTCGGGAGAATCCCTGGCTCACCCCCGCCGGCCGGGATCTGGTGCGGGCATTGCATTCCCGGATACGGGACTGGAAAGGACACCGGAGTTCGGTGTCCGCGATGGCCGTCGCGGATGCCCGGCGGTCTCGGCATCGGGACCGGTGGCGCGGGAGAACAGCACCTGAATAGGCGACCGGGACTTTCCGTAGAAATCAGGGATCCGATCGCCTTTCATTCACCCCCGAGCGAAAGGCGACACCATTTCTTTTCGTACGGGTGGGCACAGCCCCCAGGGCTATTGCGTAGTGGCCTTTTCGCTGTTCACGGTCGGTTTTCCGGTGGTCACGGCGGTGATGAGGTCGTGGGGGCGGTGGTTGGCTTCTCGGGTGGCTTCGGCGATGTTGGTGGCGCCGTTGACGCGGTGGTACCCGACTGAGGTGTTACGGAGGGTGGCGAACACGGCTGGGCCGTTGCCGGTCCAGGCTTGATGCGCGTCTTCACGAAGCGTGACGTCTCGTACATAGTGCAGGCGATTCTCGATCTGCCATTCCGCCCGCGCCCATGCGCCCAGGTCGGAGGGCCGGGCCTGGCCGGCGGGCAGTGAGCTCGTCAGGTACGCCGTTTCGCGGCTGGTCTTGCCCTTGACCGTGCGGGTGCGGGTGATCCGGACGGCCTGCTGCGCGTGGGCGAAGCCCAGCCCGCCCGGGGTCGCGACGGTGAGCGCCTTGACCGTACGGGTCTCCTTACGGCCGTGACCGGTGTCGCGGGTCTGCGCTCCGATCGGAACCTTGCTCCAGGGCAGGCCTTTGACCTGGTCGTGAAGCGTCGGCTGGTTGGCTTTGATCGTGACCATCAGATGCGCGCTGTCTGCGGCGAGCAGGTCGGCGTGCCCGACCTGGGCGTGCAGTGCGTCCGCGACGATCAGGACGCCGTCCAGCGAGCCCAGCACGTTCTTGACCTGGCGCAGCAAGGGGGTGAACGCCGGGATTTCGTTCGACTTCACCGCGATCTGGACCTGGGCGAGCACGATGCCGGTACTGGTGTCGTACGCGCTGAGCAGGTGGACCTGCCTGCCGTCAGCGAGCCGGGCTCCGCGGGCGACCTTGCCGTCGACGGCGATGACCCGGCGCCACCAGTGGCCGGCAGCCGGCACCGGAGCCACCCGGCTGCGCAGCCAGCGGGCCAGGACCTGCGACAACGCTTCGGCGTCGATCCGGATCAGCAGCCGCCACACCGTCGTCGCGACGGGTACCCGGTCATCGAATCCGAGCCGTGCCCAGACCGTGCGGTCCTGGAAACGCACCCAATCCGTGACCGCGGCGAACGTGCACGCTCCGGCGATCACCGCGCACACCGCTGCCGCCAGGATGGCGACGAGGGGATACCGGCGGCCCCGCGGATCCCGCGGGTCGTCCACCGCCGCCAACGCGACGAACAGGCTCCGGCGATCACCATCGGTGACCACCGCCGGGCACGGCATACCCGGGGGTCGCTGCGGCAGCACGATCTCGGTCAGTGATGATGTCATCAGCGGGTGCGTCCAGTTCTCGATCACGGTTGTCTTCGCAAACACCATGATCACGAACGGGCCGCACCCGTCCTACATGGACCCGGTCTTCTCGCAGAGCTACCTAAAACCCCAGCTCACAGACCCCTTCACCGACTACGCAACCGCCCTGGCACAGCCCCGTTCGACCGCCCCGGAACCCGGGCGCGAACAGTCAGGAGACCCCGGAACCGCCGGTCTCGTAAGGGTCCCGGGCCGCCAGTGCCTCCACCAGTGGGACGTCGCGGCGGACGGCAAGGCGGCGGCGCTGGCGGACCTGCGCACTGGTCCGTGGCCGGAACTGCGGCTCCCGGCCGCACCCGCACGCCTCGAAACCCTCGTAGCGCAGCCCGGCACCGACCACCGCCGCCACCGCGCGCCAACCGGACAGGTCCCGGCGGCGGGGTGCGGCGAAGTCATGACCGGCGTTCACCATCGGCACCCGGCACTGTGGACACGGGTGGTCCAGGCCGTCCCCTGGTAGCTTGCTGCTGCGCCGGCACGGGACACAGACGTAGTGGACCCGGTAGATCGTCTTGGAGTCGCACACGCGGCCAGAATAGCCTCAGGTGGTGGCCATCCGGATCAGGAAGTTGCCGCCGAGCATCAGGACGTCGGCGCCGGCTACCAGGGCCATGCTGCGGTTGAGCCGCTGCGCGGCCAGTTCCGGTTCGCCGCCGCCGGTCATGCCGCGCAATGCCAGGACGATCGCGGCCAGGACCAGCGGGATGCCACCGATCAGCAGGTAACCCATCGGGAACGGGCTGTCGCTCCCGGTCACCAGCAGGGTCAGCATCACCGCGGGCACGATGCCGAAGAACACCACGGCGAGTCCGGCGTACCAGCGCAGCGGCGCGATCGAGTTCGTCACCCGAGAGATCCTAACGGCGGCGGATCGAGCCATCCGGGCCGCCGTCACGCGAACAGCTGAGCGCCGTACCGGGACACCACCAGCAGGACCAGAATCAGCAGCCAGATCGTCACCAGCACCGCGTCCAGGTCGGCGTCGATCGCCGACTTCAGCGGGGCCCGCAGGCGGGACGGGACCGGCAGGTTGCCGTCGCGCAGGTTGACGTGGGTCAGGGTGGCGAAGACCAGCGTGGTGGAGACCGTCACCAGCAGGCACCACGGGCACAGCGCACCGATGTGGAACATCGCCTCGTAGAACAGCCAGTACGCGAAGACCACGCCGACGGTGTAGACGGTCTGGGCCGCGCACATGAACCAGCGTGGGAACCGGACCCCGCCCAGGCAGGCGACCGCGACGGTGATGACCACCGGCTCGGCGACCAGGCCCAGGAACGCGTTGGGGAACCCGAACAACTGGGCCTGCCAGGACTGGGCGACCGTGCCGCAGCTGATGACCGCGTTGATGTCACAGGACAGGGCGGTGCCGGGGTCGGCGGCGAGTCGCACCGCGTCGACCGACAGCACGAACGAGGCGAGCAGGCTCAGGCACGCCGAGAACAGCATGGTGCCGAAGATCCAGGCGTCGGAGTGGCGCAGCCGGCGAACCTTCGCCAGGGTGGTCACTGGTTGCCGGCCGCTGACGTGACAGCCCGGGTGAGCGGGCCGGCGGTGTACAGGTCACCCGCGTACTTCTGCCCGTTGATCTTGATGGTGGGGGTGCCGGTGATGCCCGCCTCGAACGCGGCGTCGTTGGACCGCGTCACCCACGTCGAGAAGAGCCCGTCGGCCAGCACACCGACGACGTCCTGCGGCACCCCGGCAGCCGTGGCCAGTTCGGCGATCCGGGCATCGGTCAGGCCCGCGCCGCCCTCGGCCGGCTGGTTCTCGAACAGCGCCCTGCTGAGCGCCATCACCTTGTCCGGCGCCCGGTCGGCCACGGTGGCGACCGCGTTCGACGCCCGGGTCGAGTAGCGGGTGCCCGACGAGAACCGGTCCAGGAAGTTCAGCGGATACAGCTCGACCCGGGCCGTACCGTCCGCGATCAGTTCGTCGATCTCGGCGGTGTTGGCCCGTTCGAATTTGCCGCAGTACGGGCACATGTAGTCCAGGTAGATCTCCAGCTTGACCGGCGCCTCCGGCCGTCCGACGGCCAGCGCTCCCCCGGCGGTGGCACCTTTCGGCACGACCAGCGGACCGGACGACACGGACCCGGACCCGCCGCCCGCCCGCACCACCATGAACCCGATCGCCGCGACCAGGGCCACGATGACCACCAGGCCACCGATCATCACCGGGTTGAGCGCCCCGGTCCGGCCGGCGATCGCCGCCCGCCCCTTGCGCAGATCCTTGGACCGTTCCCGTGTCTGCCTGCCCACCGCGCTCACACTCCAGCCACCCGCGCCACCTGCCGTCCGGTCCAGACTGGAAGAAAACGGTCAGCCACACCAAGGCCCAAGGTCCACACTCGGTAGGGCCTTTGGTCCCGGCTGGCAACCTCACGCGGGTGACGGTGGTGGAGATCGACGGGGCGGCGGGCCTGGCGAGAGGGCGCGATGACGACGGACCTCGACGTCGCCTAGACGCGGGTGAGGCCGGACAGCGGGGTGAAATCGGCGGCCGGGAGCGGGCGGCTGAAGTGGAAGCCCTGGAGCAGGTCGATGCCGAAACCGGCGAGGGTACGGGCGGTCGCCTCGTCCTCGACTCCTTCGGCGACCAGGGTGAGGCCCAGGCCGTTGGCCATCCGGGCGACCGCGTCCACGATCACCTGCTCCTGCCGGTCGTGGACGCGCATGATGAACGTCCGGTCGAGTTTCAGCTCGTCCAGCGGCAACTTGGTGAGCAGCGCGAGGGAGGTGTAGCCGGTGCCGAAGTCGTCCATGGCTATCCGTACGCCCGAGTCCTGCAGGGATTTCAGGCGCTGGGCGCTCTCCTCGGGCCGGGTCATCACCGCGCTCTCGGTGATCTCCACGATCAGTGCGGTGGGTGGCAGCCCGGTCCGGTGCAGGTGGCCGGCGATCGAGTCGACGAACTGGTCCGAGGTCAGTACCGGGGCGGCCAGGTTGACGGCGACCGGCACCGGCCACCCGGACCGGTGCCAGGCGGCGGCCTGTGCGGTGGCTTCGGCCAGCACCCGTTCGGTGAGCGCGTGGATGATGTCGGACCGTTCGGCCTGGGCCAGGAAGGCGCCCGGGTAGAGCAGGCCGCGCTGCGGGTGGGCCCAGCGGACCAGGGCTTCGAAGGAGACGATCTGGCGGGTGTGCGCGTCGACGAGCGGCTGGTAGTGCAGGACCAGGTGCCCCTGGTGGACGGCGTCCCGTAGTTCCGTCTGGATGGCCAGGTCGACGGTGTGCGGGGAGGGGCGGGCCGGGTCCCACAGTTCGATCCGGGTGCGGTCGTGTTTGGCGGTGTTCATCGCCGCGTCGGCGCCAGCGAGCAGCCTGCCGACGCTGTCCATCCCGTCCTGCCCGGTGTGGGCGATGCCGAGCGAGGCCTCGACGGTGATCGGCACGCCGGCGACCGGGAACGGTCCCTGGATGGCGTGCAGCACCCGGAAACCCACGTCCCGGAGCGCCTCCGCAAGTCCGTCCCGGCCGTGTACGGCGGTCAGTGTCGCGGTGTCGAAGAAGACCACGAACTCGTCGCCGCCGAGCCGGAACGCCGTGCCGCCGGAGCATTCCCGGCGTAGTGCCCCGCTGACATGCTGGAGCAGTTCGTCCCCGGACGTGTGGCCCAGACTGTCGTTGATCTCCTTGAACCGGTTGAGGCCGATGATCGTGAGGGCCGCCGACGCACCACCGGCGAGGGCCGTGGTCACCCGTTCGGTGAGCATGCGCCGGTTGCCGAGCCCGGTCAGGTCGTCCTCCAGAGCCATCGTCCGGTAACGCCGGCTGAGGTGGTCGACGAGCGGCCCGACCGGCGCGGTGCCGAGGGTGTGCTCGCCGAGGGTGACGACCACCGGAAGCGCTTTGCGGCCGGTCGGCCGGGCCAGGGCGGCGCGGGCGGCGTCGTCCCAGGCCGTGTCGCCGGGTAGGACCAGGGCGGGTTCCCGTTCCCGGCAGAGCACCCGCAGGGCCTGCCGGTGCAGCAGGGGGCGGCCGTAGCCGAGTCGCCCGGTCAGAGCGCTGAGCAGGTAGGCCCGGTCGAGCAGGTGGATCCGACCGTCGACCCGGGTGATCAGGCCGGGCAGGGTGTGGTCGGCATGGATGGCCGCCTCGACCTGCGGGATGCCGGTGTCCGCGTCCCAGACCGCCGCGGGTACGGCGAGTTCCGCCAGTATCGGCATGGGGCCGGTCTCTCCCTCGGGGCGTCGCGTGGTTCGGGTACCTACCGTTCGGCAGGATCCGCGTCGAGTTGAGAGAGCCCTGCCGGGATACGGAGCGGAAAGGTCAGGTGGAAGCGGCTGCCGCCGCCGGGGTTGTCGGAGATTCGCACGTCGCCGCCGTGCCGTTCGACGATGCGGTGCACGATGGCCAGGCCGAGGCCGGTTCCCGGATAGCCCTCGCTGCCGTCGGCCCGGGTGAAGGCGGTGAAGACGGTCTCCTTCTCGCGGTCCGGGATGCCGATGCCGTGATCCTCGATGTCGATCCGCCACTGGTCGCCGTCTTGGCGGCCGCTGACACGTACCCACGGCTCGTCGTCGGGATCGGTGTATTTGACGGCGTTGCCGATCAGGTTGGCGAAGACCTGCCGCAGCAGGGTCTCGTCGCCGCCGATGACCGGAAGTGATCCCACCTCGATGCTGGCCGGGCGGCTGAAGCCCTCGCTCACCAGGTCGTCGACGAGCCGTTTCAGGTCCACCTGGCGTTCGGTGATCCGCTGGTTGTCGGCGATCGAGAAGCCGAGCAGGTCGTCGACCAGGGTGGACATCTGCCGGGCGGCTTTACCGGCGCGGTCCAGGAAGTCCCGGTTCTGGTCGTCGAGCCCGGAGCCCAGGTCGTCGCTGAGGAAGTCGATGTAGCCGCTGATCCGGGCCAGCGGGCCGCGCAGGTCGTGCGCCACGATCCCGGCGAAGCCCTTGAGTTCAGCCTTGCGGCGCCGTAACTGAGCCTCGACCTCCTCGCGGCGGCGGATGTCCGCATGCAGCACCGCGGTGGCCGCCGCGACCTGGCGCAACGCCCGTTCCCGGGAGGTGACCAGCGCTGCGGTCAGGGCCATCAGCAGCAGCGTGATGAAGGTGCCGATCAGCATCGCGACGACGTCGGCCGACGGGTTCCGGTGTGCCAGCAGGGCGACCGTGGGGGCCACGGTGATCTGCCAGGTGCTCAACGGGACGTCGATGGTGGGCCGCCGCGTCGCGACCCGCGCATCGATCCGGCTGGCCGGCTGCCACCGGGCCATGATCTTGCGGTCGCCGACGGTCACCGAGGCCAGTTCGACGGCCGCGGACTGGCCGGCGTCGGCGGCGACGGCCTGTTCGAGGAACTCGCCGCCGCGGACCCCGAGCAGCACCCAGCCCCGGAACCGGCCGTTCTCGGCCGCCGGGGAGGTGGCGAACACCGGAGCGGCCAGCACGAATCCGGGTTCCATTCCCTCTTCGGCCCGGTCGGCGTCCTTCAGCAGCAGGTACGGCCGGCTGGTGATCACCTGCCGTAACTCACGGGCGGCGCGCAGGGCCTCGACCGCCTCCGGTACGACCGACAGATCGGCGCCGGGCAGTGCCGGGTCGTCGTCGAACGACTGCCTGATCACCAGGAACAGGTGCGGGGAGGTGCCCGATCCGGCGGGTACCAGCCGGAGGTCGGTGACACCGCGGGCCCGCCAGTACGCCTGGACCACGCTCACCTGCGACGTCTCGGCGGGTACGACGTATGCCACGCCGGTGACTCCGGGCAGCACCGCGCCCCGCAGCGGCGCCGTCGTCGCGGCGAACTCCGACGACTCGAGCTGCGACTGCGCCCCGAGCGAGGCGGCCAGCTGGGCCAGGTGCTCGTTGTAGCGCCGGGCCTGGGTGGCGATGGCCCGCACCACCGCCTGGGCCTGCTGGTCGGCTTTCTGTTCGACGAGCCGGTCGTCCCCGCGCCGCAGGGCGGCAACCACCGAGACGGTGCTGGTCAGACTGATGAGGAACACCGCCAGCAACGCCACCGATGAGCGACCCGGGCGACGACCCACGGACTGACTTTACGCCTGCAGACCGCGAATGATCAGGCGTTTCGGACCCCGGCGGGGGCTCAGATCGGTGGCGTCCGCGCCGATGCAAGGCCCCGTGAAACGCTGGGCGAACTTCGAGTCGCGGGAGCACGGGCACCTGGCCCGCCAGATCCGGCACAACCTGTGGATCTTCACGGCGCTGACCGCGATGGGCCTGGTGCGGGTCGCTTTCGACTGGCCGGCCGAGACGCGCTGGGCGCTGGTGCCGCTGGGGCTGTCGATGCTGGTGCTCGCCGCCGCGACCCGGTTGCCGCTGGAGAAGCTGGCGGCGCGGCCACAGATCCGGCCGATGCTGGCGGGCGTCTACATCGCGACCCTCGTCGCGCACGCCCTGTTCTCGGTCGCCGACCCGCACGGCACCGTGATGTTCCCGGCCGGCGCGCTCGCCATCATGGTGGCCGCGGCGACCACCTGCGGTGTCCGCGACGGTCTCTGGGTCGGCGCGACCGCCGTCACCGGGTTCCTGACGGTGCTGGCCCTGGACGGCGCGCACGACAACTACCTGAACCTGTCGCTGCTGATCATCATGGCGGTGGTGACCGTGCTGTGCGCGATCACCACTCACAACCGGCAGTTGCAGCAGGAGCAGCGGGACGAGGTCGGGTACCGGACGGCCGCCCTGCTGGAGAACGGTTCGGACGCGATCCTGGCGGTGAACTCCGACGGGGTGGGCTACGTCAGTTCGTCGTCCGGCCGGGTGCTGGGCCACGAATCCGGCGAACTCACCATGGACGCCCTGACCGCGATGATCCATCCGGACGAGAAGGAACGGGTGGCCGGGTTCCTCGGCGAGCTGATCGCCGGCCCGCCCCGGCACACCGGCCGGATCGAGTCGCGCAGCCGCAATCGGGACGGCGGCTACCTCGACGTCGAGGTGATCGGCACCAATCACCTGCACGACCCGCTGATCGGCGCGGTCATCCTGACGATCCGGGACGTCAGCACGCAGAAGGCGCTGCGCGGCGAACTGGACCGGCAGGCGATCTCCGACCCACTCACCGGGCTGCCGAACCGGGCCCTGCTGCGCGACCGGATCGGTACGGCGGTGCGCAGGCACACCCGTACCGCCGGGCGGGTCTCGCTGTTGTTGATCGACCTGGACGACTTCAAGAAGGTCAACGACACCTTGGGGCACCTGACCGGCGACGAGTTCCTGCTGGCCCAGGCCCGGCGGATGGCGGCCACCGTGCGGCCCGGCGACACGCTGGCCCGGCTCGGCGGCGACGAGTTCGCGGTACTGGTCGAGGACCTCGACGAGATCGGCCTGCACTCGCTGGCCCAGCGGCTGCTCGCAGCGGTGCACGAGCCGGTCCGGATCGGGAGCAACGTCCTGGGCGGCAGCGCCAGCATCGGCATCGCCACCGTGAAAGCCGGCGAGAGCAGCGACATCGATCTGACCGACGAGCTGATCCGGGACGCCGACCTGGCCATGTACGCGGCCAAGAAGGCCGGCCGGGACCGGGCCGTCAGCTACGAGGACTCGATGTTCGCCGCCGCGGTCGCCGAGGCCGAGGCCCGCTCCGAGCTGGAGCGGGCTCTGGACCGCAACGAGTTCGTGGTGTTCTACCAGCCGATCGTGGACCTGCCGTCGGGCCGGCCGATCGGGGTGGAGGCGCTGGTCCGCTGGCAGCATCCGGAACGTGGCCTGCTGGGGCCGAACGAGTTCATCGCGCACGCCGAACGTACCGGCCTGATCGTCCCGCTCGGCGCGGGTGTGCTGCGGGTGGCCTGCCAGGAGATGGCCCGCTGGCACCGGGAGATCCCGGGCGCCGACACGATGCGGGTCAGTGTCAACCTGTCGGCCCGCCAGTTCCAGGAGCCGAACCTGCTGGACACGGTGCGCGACGTGCTGACCGAGACCGGGATCGCGCCGGAGACGGTGGTTCTGGAGATCACCGAGTCGATGCTGATGGAGGACGTGGACGCCACAGTGGTGGTCCTGCACCGGCTGCGGGAGCTGGGTGTGCGGCTGGCCATCGACGACTTCGGCACCGGGTACTCGTCGCTGTCGTACCTGAGCCGGTTCCCGATCGACATCCTGAAGATCGACAAGGCGTTCGTCGACGGCATCACCGCCAACCGGGAGGACGCCGCGCTGGCCGAGGCGGTGGTCGGCCTGGGCAAGGCACTGCGGTTGCAGACCGTCGCCGAGGGCATCGAGCAGCCCGACCAGCAGGCGCTGCTGACCGGGCTGGGCTGCACCTACGGCCAGGGTTACCTGTTCGCCAAGCCGGTCGGCGCCGACGTGATCACCAGCATGCTGCACGACATGGCGACGGCCTCGTGACTCTCTGATGACCTGTTAGGGGGATCCGTTCATGGGCGGATGCGCGTAACGTGTGCGACTCGCGACGGTGTCTCCTAGGGAGCAGCATGCCGCTCACCCCCGCTGACATTCACAACGTCTCCTTCACCAAGCCGGCCGTCGGCCGCGGTGCGTATGTGGAGGAGGAGGTAGACGCCTTCCTGGACGAGGCCGAACGGGAACTGGCCCGGCTCCTCACCGAGAACGGCACGCTCCGCACCATGGCCGTCCAGCACGGTGATCCGCCCGGCGACTACGACGAGGTCCGTGCTCTGGCTGCCCACCTGCAGCGGATGGAGCAGGAGCGGGACTTCGCCGAGCAGAACGCGCGGGAGCTGCGGGCCGAACTGGATCGGGCGCATCAGGGCGGGCCCCGGCCCGGCCCGGGAAGCGGCGAGGGCAACCTGCGGGTACTCGCGATGGCCCAGCGGACCGCCGACGAGCATCTGCGGGACGCCCAGCGCGAGTCCGAGGGCCTGATCGCCGACGCCCGGGACCGGGCCGGCCAGCTGGCCGAGGAGGTCCAGGCGAGAGCCGCCGCCATCGAGAGCGAGGCGGTGCGCCGGCACGCGGACGCGCTCGACGGCCTGGCCGTCCGCCGGGCCACGGCACTGGACGAGATCCAGCAGCTCACCAGCCTCGCGGGGTACTACCGGGAGGCGCTGCGGCGGCACGTCGCGGGCCAGCTCGCCGACGTGGACAACGCGCCGATGCTCGGCCCCACCTGATAGCGGGGAGCGGAACCGGTAAGTGGGCCGCATGAACGTCCGGTGCGGCCTACCTTGATCACGTGCCGTCATTCGCCGACCTCAGTGTCCGGATCAAGATTCTCGGTGCGATCGCGGTCGCCGCGACGGTGGCCGTGATCGTCGGCGTCTTCGGGCTGATCGCGCTCGCCAACAGCAGCGAGACCGCGAACCTGATCTCGGAGAGCAACATCACCAGTATCAAGGCGGTCGGCCAGATCAAATCGGCGGTCAACCAGGCACGGGTCGACCTGACGAACCAGGCGCTGTCGCCGGACCAGGCCGGCACGACCAAGTACACCGAGGCGTTCAACACCGACCTGGAGACGGTCGCCACCGCGTTCACGGCCTACCGGAACAGTCTCCCGGCCGGCAACATGGACACGCTCGAGCATCTCGAGGCCCAGTGGCAGGAGTACGTCACCGTCGCCAAGGAGGAGCTGCTGCCCGCGGGAGCGGCCAACCAGCTCGCCACCTGGTCGAAGATCCGGGATGCTGAGGTGGCGCCGCTCGTCGAGGCGATGGCCGCGGACCTCGCCGAACTGGACCAGGCCGAGACCGCGGACGCGGCCAAGAATGCGGCGTTCGCCAAATCCGAGTACGAGTCCAGCCGTACGACCCAGCTGGTGATCTTGATCGTGGGTTTGATCGCCGCCCTGGGCCTGGGCTACTGGGTGGCGACCCGGATCGTGAAGTCGCTGGGTACGGTCCAGGACGTGGCCGAGGCCCTGGCCGCCGGCGACCTCACCCACCGCACCGGGCTGACCAGCGACGACGAGACCGGCCGGATGGGCCGTGCCCTGGACCTGGCCACCGAGTCGCTGCGGGACGCGGTGCGGACCATCGAGAGTTCGGCGCTGTCGCTGGCCGGGGCCGCGGAGGAGATGACCAGCACCGCCGCCCAGATCGCCGGATCGGCGCAGGAGGCCTCGCAGCAGTCGGTAGCGGTGTCCAGCGCGGCCGAGGAGATCTCCCGCAGTGTCGACACGGTGTCGGCCGGCAGTGAGGAGATGGGCGCGTCGATCCGGGAGATCTCGCAGAACGCCAGCGAGGCGGCTCAGGTGGCGGCCGAAGCCGTCAGCCTCGCCGCGACCACGTCGGCGACCATGAACAAGCTGGGCGACTCGTCCGCCGAGATCGGCAACGTGATCAAGACGATCACCGCGATCGCCGAGCAGACCAACCTGCTGGCCCTGAACGCCACCATCGAAGCGGCGCGCGCCGGGGAACTCGGCAAAGGTTTCGCCGTGGTGGCCTCCGAGGTCAAGGACCTGGCGCAGGAGACCGCCCGAGCCACCGAGGACATCTCGCGACGGGTCGAGACGATCCAGAGCGACACCGCCGGGGCGGTCACCGCGATCGAACAGATCTCCGAGGTCATCGGCCGGATCAGCGACTTCCAGACGACGATCGCCTCGGCCGTCGAGGAACAGACCGCGACGACCGCGGAGATGAACCGCAGCGTCAGCGAGGCGGCCTCCGGCACCGGCGACATCTCCCGCAGCATCACCGGCGTGGCCCAGGCGGCCCAGAACACCAGCCTGGGCGTCGCCGAGACGCAGCAGGCGATCGCCGAACTGGCCCGGATGTCATCGGAACTGACCACATTGGTCGCCCGTTTCCGGGTCTGACGCCGGATCCGCACGAAACAGTCCTGGAATACATGTCACGAGTTGAGCAGACTGGGGGTCCATCGAACTTCGTCGAATGGGGCCCCGGTCATGAGCATGCTGGATCGCGTTCGTGACGGACTCGTCGGCACCGGGCAGACCCTGGACGGGCCGTTCGGGCCGCGCCGGATCACCTACGCCGACTACACGGCCTCCGGCCAGGCACTCGACTTCGTCGAGGACTTCCTGCGCGACCACGTCCTGCCCCGGTACGCCAACACCCACACCGAGGCGTCCGCGACCGGAGCCCAGACCGGGGCACTGCGCGAGGAGGCCCGCCGGATCATCCACCGGGCCACCGGTGCGAGCCCCGACCATGTGGTGATCTTCTGTGGTTCCGGGGCCACGGCCGCGGTGGCCAAGCTCGCCGGTCTGCTCGGGCTGCGCATTCCGGAGAACCTCGATCGGCGGTACGGGTGGAGCGCCCGGATCCCACCTTCCGAACGTCCGGTGGTGTTCGTCGGGCCGTACGAGCATCACTCCAACGAACTGCCGTGGCGGGAATCGATCGCCGACGTGGTCGAGATCGACGCCGACCACACCGGCCACGTGGATCTCGGGGTGCTGCGGGCGGCTCTGGTCGCGTACCGCGATCGGCCCTTGCGTCTCGGCAGTTTCTCGGCGGCCTCCAACGTGACCGGCATCCGTACGGACACCGTCGAAGTCTGCCGCCTGCTGCGGGAACACGGTGCGGTGTCGATCTGGGACTATGCCGCGGCCGGGCCGTACGTGCCGATCACCATGGACGGCAAGGACGCGATCTTCCTGTCCCCGCACAAGTTCCCCGGCGGCCCGCAGACCCCCGGCGTGCTCGTCGTGCACCGCCGGCTGATGACCAACCCGGTGCCGGTGGTGCCCGGCGGCGGCACCGTCGCCTACGTCGACCCGGGCGGGCACCGCTACCTGACCGACCCGGTCGCCCGTGAGGAGGGCGGCACCCCCGCGATCGTCGAATCGATCCGGGCCGGACTGGTCTTCGCGGTGAAGGAGGCGGTCGGCACCGCGGTGATCGAGGAACGTGAACAGGAACTGTGGCAGCGCGCCCGGACCCGGTGGGCGACCGAACCGGCCATCGAGATCCTCGGCGACCTGGACGCCCACCGCCTGTCGATCATCTCGTTCCAGATCCGGGCCGGTCACCGCCACCTGCACCACAACTACGTCGCCGCGCTGCTCAACGACCTGTTCGGCATCCAGGCGCGCAGCGGATGCTCATGCGCGGGCCCCTACGGCCACCGCCTCCTCGGCATCGACGAGGCCCACTCCCGCGAGTTCCGGGGCGAGATCATCGACGGCTGGGAGGGCATCAAACCAGGCTGGAGCCGCCTCAACCTGAACTACTTCATCACCGACACGGTCGCGGATTATCTGATCGAGGCGGTGCTGCTGGCCGCCCGGTACGGCGCGCGGCTGCTGCCCGACTACCGGTTCGACCCGCACACCGGCCGCTGGACCCATCTGCGGCACACCCCGCCGCCGATCCGGCTGGCCGACCTGCACCTGAACGCCGACGGCACGGTCACCGCTCCCCCGGTCCCGGCCGCCCGCACCGGCGAGGACGCCCTGGCCGGCTACCTGGCCGAGGCCCGCACCCTGCTCGCGGCCCGTACCTGCCCCAGCGACGGCACCCGCCTGAACCTGCCACCGGCCTTCGAGAGGCTCCGCTGGTTCCTGCTCCCGGACGCCTGCCTGCGGTAGCCGGTGGCCCGACCGCGGTACTAGTCCCGGGGGACCAGGAGCGCCGGGAAGATCCGATCCGGGGTGGAAGCCTGCCGGGCCCGGAATCCGAAGACTTGGCGCATGTTCGTGAACCTCTCCGATCGCGCCACCGCGATCACCTTCATCGTGCTCGTCCTCGCGGTCTCCGCGGGCACGGCCACCGTCGCCGGCGGGCTCCTGCTGGCGTTGTCACCACTTCTGGTCACGCTGGTGATGATGCTCGCGGTGACCCGCGAAGGGCACTCCCGGGCGGGCTGGCGGCGGCTCGGGCTCGCCCGGCTCGGGGTGCGCTCCTGGACCCTCGTCCTGCTGACCACCACGGGGGTCTCGGTCGTCGCCACCGGTGCGGTCGCCGCCGCCGGGTTCGCCCGGCTGACCCTGCCGGACGGCGCGTGGGCCACCGACCTGCTGGCGCTGTGCGTCACCGGGCCGCTGCTGGCGTTCGCCGAGGAACTCGGCTGGCGCGGCTATCTGCAACCACGGCTGAGGTTCCTCGGCGAGCGGGCGGCGCGGCTGGCGGTCGGCGTGGTGTGGGTGGCCTGGCACGTGCCGTACATCGTGTTCACCCCGTACTACCACGCCGACGGGTCACTCTGGCTGGTCCTGCCGCTGTTCGCCGCCTCGGTGCTGGTGTTCTCCCTGCTGTTCGGCCGGTTCCGTGACGACACCGGCAGTGTCTGGCCGGCGGTGCTGGCCCACTTCGCCCACAACGCCACCTTCGCGATGCTGGGCGCCCACGTCATCACGACGGACCGGCCGGCGCTCGTCGACGAATACCTGGCCGGGGACACCGGACTGTTCGTGCTGCTCGGCACCGCCGCGTGTGTCGCGGTGCTCGCCGTCAGCCGATCGTCTGCGCGACGATGACGGCCTGCACCCGATCCCGGATGCCGAGCTTGCGCAGCACCGACCCCAGATGGGTCTTGACGGTCGACTCGGCCACCGACAGGCGTACCGCGATCTCGGTGTTGGTCAGGCCGAGACCCACCGCTGCCAGGATCTCCCGCTCCCGCCCGGTGAGCCGCTCCAGGCCGGGATGAGCCGGACGGCGGGCCGGTTCCGGCGGGGCGGACAGCAGGAAGGAGTCGATCAGGTGGCGCACCAGCCGGGGTGACACCGGCGCCTCACCCGCGGCGGCGGCCCGGACCGCGGCCACCAGCTCGGCGGCGCCCGCGTCCTTGAGCAGGTAGCCGGCCGCACCCGCCCGTAACGCCGCGACCAGCAGATCGTCCGCGTCGAACGTGGTCAGCATGACCACTCGCGGCGGGTCCGGGAGCGCCGTCAGATGCCGGGTGGCCGTGACACCGTCCATTCCGGGCATCCGGATGTCCATCAGGACGACGTCGGCCCGCGGGGCGGTGGTGCTGAGCCGGGCGATCGCGGTCGCCGCGTCCCCGGCCGAACCGACCACGAGCAGGTCGGATGTCGTACCCAGGATCAGCTCGAATCCGGTCCGGACCAGTTCCTGGTCGTCGACCAGGAACACCCGGATCGGCCCGCCGCTCATCGCCGTCCTCCCGGGATCGTGACGTCGACGGCGAACCCGCCGGACAGCCGGGGCCCGGCCGTCAGCACCCCGTCCAGCGGGCGCAGCCGTTCCCGCAGCCCGGTCAGGCCGTGCCCCGGCTCCACCGGCGTGTTCCCGGCCGGGCCGTCGTCCTCGACACGCACGCGGACCGTGTCACCGTCACGGTCGAACGTCAGCTCGGCGGTGGCTCCGGCGCCGGCGTGTTTGAGGACGTTCGTCAACGCCTCGCGGACCGCACGGAACACCGTGAGCCGGACCTCGCCCGGCAGCTCGTCGAACCACGCGGGTGCGCCCGTGTGGTCGACCGGCAGGCCGGCGGCCCGCACCGACTCGATCAACCGGCGCACTTGGTCCCAGGTCACCGCGGCACCCGGCGATTGTTCGGCGGGCTCCGGCCGGTGCAGCATCTCGATCACCCCGCGAACCTCGGCGAGAGCCGTCCGGGCCGTACCCGCGACCGTGGTGAGCGCCGCGCCCGCGTCGGCCCGCTGCCACGACCGCCCGTGCTCGGCGGCATACGCGGCTGCGTCGGCCTGCACGATCACCACGGTGAGCGAGTGCGCCACGATGTCGTGGATCTCCGCGGCCGCGAGCACCCGCCGCTGCTGGGCCACCAGGCGTTCCTGCCGGCGCAGGGCCTCGTGCAGCGCCGCCGTGTTGACCCGCCCACCGCGCACCAGCTCCCCGATCACCCAGATCAGCGCTGTGCAGACCGCGAGGATCACGCCGATCACCAGTGCGTTCGGCAGGTACCGGGGCGGGGTGCTCCACCGGAACCCACCGGCCAGAGACCCGAGGACCCCCAGACCCAGAGCCAGCGTTCGTACGGCCGACGAGCCGACGTGGGCGGCCACGGTGTAGACGACCACCGCCTGCGCCGCGTTGGCCGGCAGCGGAATCGGGACCACCAGCAGTTGTACGGCGAACACGCCCACCGACCACCCCAGCACCCCCACCGGAGACCGCCGCCGCAACGCCAGCGCCCCGATCGTCAGCGTGCCCACGGCCAGCCCGGTGACCCCGGCCAGCGCCAGCCCCGGCAACCCGAGGAACAGCCACATCAGCCCGGCGACCAGAAGGTCCTGCGAGCTGGGCCGCTCCCGCCCCCACCGGTCGATCCGCGCGGCGAGAAACGTGCGCTGCTCCGAGACTCCCGCCACCTCGCAACGCTCGCCAGGCTCCGATGAGCGCCGCTCGCCAGGCTCCAGCGAGCGGCGCTCTCCAAGCTCCGGTGACATGCCGTGATCCTGGCAACCGATCCGAAACGATCACGCACCGGGTCTGCGATCACCGCTTCCCGGGCCGGACCGAAGTCATCAGTGTGCCCGCAACGCCGCGAGCACGACCCGAACAAAGGACGACGCGTCGCGCCGCAGCACGTGCGCACGTGTCCCGAGCTGGCCGCCGCCATCCGGCTCCTGCTGGACCGTTCCCGCCGCCAGGCAGGCGGCACCGAGCTTCGGGCCCTCCACGAACGCATGGGGGCAGCGGCGTACAGATGATATACGGGGCGTATACAGCGGATACCTAAGTTCGTGGATGTCGGGAAATCCACAACGGAAGGCATCGTCGATGCGTAGAACATTCATCCGGCTCGCCTGTGTCACCGCTGGGCTGGTCGCCATGGCCGGCACTCTGGTCGCTGCTCCGGGGGCCGCCAGTGCCGCTGTTCCGAGTAAGCCCGTCGCCCTCAGCGACGTGCAGTTCTACCAGATCGTGGCGGCCGGAGCGGACGCCGGTGTCTACAGTGGCGCGCAGCGGACCGCTCTGCTGACCCGGCCGGACCTGGCCGCGCAGACCCTGGACGTGACCAGTGCGAAGGTCACCGAGAAGGTCACGGTCACGGCCGTGAAGAAGTGGAAGACCAAGAAGGTCGATCGGTACGTGAAGGTCAAGTCGTTCCTGAGCGTCGGTAACGGCTTCGAGTTCCACCTGACCGCGGCCTGGACGTACAACGGCAAGAAGATTCTCAACAAGGGAACCACGACCGGTTACCTCAAGGGTCACGGCGAGTACCCGGGTGTCCGGATCAAGAGCGTGAAGGCGGCGAAGGTCTGGACCCGGGCGAACCACTACAGCCTCGCGGTCACCGTCACCGGCATCTGGCACCAGTGCGTCCCGAAGTTGGGCTGCATCGGTGGCAACGGGGTCGAGGGCTCGTTCGGGCTCTACGGCAACGGTAAGTACACGTACCGCGGCAAGATCAAGAACGTCTGATGACGCCCATCGGGAACCGCGCCGGCATCATCGTCACGCTCCTCGCCGCCGCCTTGGCGGTCGGAGCCCCGGCCCAGGCCGCACCGGCGGCGCCCACGGTCACCACGGCGTCCGCGGTCACCGCGAAGGCCGTGACCAAACGGATCGGCTGTACGGTCCGGCGGGCCGCGACCTGGACCAAGTGCACCGGTGACGGGGTCAAGGTCAGCCGCAACCAGCAGGTCTTCCTGGCTCTGAACAGCTCGTCTGGCCGCCGGGTCCAGTTCCGGATCAAGGACCGGGCCACCGGGCGAGTGGTGGCCAGCCCGGCCGTGCAGCTCGCGCCGAACGGCATCAAGCGCCTCTACTGGAAGAACCGCACCACCCGGGCGGTCACCATCGACGTCGAGGCCCGCACCACGCACCCGGTCGCGATCCGGGCGACCCTCAGCACCAGGTGACGTTCACGGCCGGCGCGGAGCACCTTCCGCGCCGGCCACCAGTGCGTCCAGCAGGCGCGGGTCGGTACGCCAGCCGGACTCGCTCTGCAGTTTCCGCGCCTGCCAGGCCTGATCGGCGTCCCCGTGGACTTCGGCCAGCGCGGCCAGGGCGGCACCTTCCAGACCGCGGTACCCGCAGTCCCTGGCGTCGGCCAGCGCCTGATCCAGATCGGGCGGGGCCGGGCGGTCACCCGACACCGGCAGGCGCGCCTCGGCCAGCCCGAGCGCGATCGCGTGCGAGATGCCCAGCCAGCGGGTCTGGGCGTCGTTGGTCAGCCGGTACGCGGCCCGGTGGTATTCGACCGCCCGCACCGGCTCACCCAGCGCGTCGTACACCTCGGCCGTCTCGTGCAGGGCGACGCCCAGATCCCGGGCGTCCGGCGTGGTCGACATGGCGAGGGCCCGCTGCGCGAACGGCAGAGCCGCCGCCGCGTCACCCCGGCCCCGATGTACGGCCGACAGCGCGACGGTCGACGAGATCTTGCAGGCGACGTGGTTGATCTCGTCGCAGATCCGGACCGCTTCCTCGGCGTGACCGGCGGCCTCGTCGAACCGGCGCCGCATCAGGGCGAGTTCGGCCATGTTGTCCAGGATGATGGCCCGGCCGATCCGCGAGCCCTCCTGCTCGATCAACGCCATGGCCTGCCTGAACAGGTCCTCGGCCAGGTCCAGTTCGCCCTGGTCGACCCGGTAGGCGCCCATCAGCAGCAGGGTCCGGCCCTCCTGCAGACGGGACCCGATCTCCTGGTTGATCACCCGAGCGGCCTGCAGCTGGCGTACCGCGAGATCAGGGTTGCCCAGCTCGCCGTGCAGTGCCGCCATCGACCCGAGCGCAACCCCCTCACCCTCACGCCAGCGCGCCTTGCGGGCCAGTTCCACCGCGGCGCCGTAGCGGGCCACCCCGGCGGTGAAGTCGCACCGGGCGTCGGCGATCCGGGCCAGGGCGATCTCCGCGGCGGCCGAGGCCTGCACGTCCCCGGTGGCGGTGGCCGCGTGCGCCTCCGCCTCGGCGATCGACGACCAGGCGTCCAGGTCGACCCGGGTCCACAGGTATCCGGCGGTGGCGTCCGCAAGGCGGGTGGTCACCTCGGGTTCGACACCGGCCCGGCAGGCGGCGACCAGGTTGTCACGTTCCTCGGCGAACCAGGTCTGGGCGGCCTGCCGGTCGGTCTTCATGATCCGGCGTTGCATCGGCAGCCGCAGCGCCCCGGGCTGCAGCACCCGGTCCGCCACGTCCGACATGTCCCGGTAGAAGGCGTAGAGCCTGGTCAGTGCGGCAGCCCGGTCCCTCTCCCCGACCATCTCCGACCTGCCTCGCGCGTACTCCCGAATCAGATCGTGAAAAGCGAAACGCGCCGTCGCCGTACGCCGGACCAGGTGCGCGTCGACCAGCCGCAACAGATCGTCCTCGGCGGTGATCAGATCGACGTCGGCCAGAGCCGCGGCGACGTCCGCCGTGAAGTTCGGCCCCGGCACCAGGCCGAGCAGGATCAGCAGCCGTTGCTGGCTCTCGGTAAGACGCCGCAACGACAGATCAAAAGCGGCCACCACGGTACGGTCCGGGTCGCCGGCCGCTCGCAGCGCGCGCACCCAGATCCCGTCCCGGTAAGCGGCCAGGTAGTCGCCGATGCTGCGGGCCGGTTCCTCGGCGATGTTGGCCGCCGCGATGCACAGCGCCAGCGGAAGGTGCCCGCACCGCAGGGCCAGCTCCCGGACCGCGGCCGGTTCGGCCTCCGACCGGCGCGGCCCGACGATCCGGCGCACCAGCGACAACGCCTCGTTCTCGGCCAGCGCGTCGAGTTGCACCTGCTGCAGACCGTACCGGGCGGTCAGCCCGCCGAGCCGGCTACGGCTGGTGACGACGACCGCGTTGCCGTGCCCGCCGGGCATCAGCGGCGCCACCTGAGCCGCCGAACTCACGTTGTCCAGCACCATCAGCAGCCGCTTGCTGTACAGCATCGACCGCAGCAACGCGGACGCCTGCTCGACTGTCCCCGGCACCCGGTTCGCCTCCACGCCGAGCGACCACAGCAGCCGCCGTAGCGCGTCCGCGGTCCCGGTCGCCGGCTCGGCACTGAACCCGCGCAGGTCCGCGAAGATCTGCCCGTCCGGGAACTCCGGCGCGATCTGCTGGGACCACTCCACCACCAGCGACGTCTTGCCCACCCCGGCCGGGCCCACCACCGCGATCACCGGCACCGTCCGGGAACTCCGGCCGGCCGCCAGCGCCGCGGTCAGGGCGTCACTCTCCCGGATCCGCCCGGTGAAATGCACCGACCCCGGCGGAATCTCGGCCGGCCGCACCGACGTGGTGGCCACCGGCGGGGCCGGCCGGTCCAGCCCGGTGTCCTGCCGCAGCATCGACCGATGCAATTCGGTCAGCTCCGGCCCCGGCTCCACCGCCAACTCCTCGGCGAGCGTGGCCGCCGCCCGCCGATAGACCGCCAGCGCCTCGGTCTGCCGCCCCGAGCGATACAACGCCAGCATCAAGAGCGAGATGAGCCTTTCCCGGTACGGGTGACGGTCCACCAGTCCGGTCAGCTCCCCCACCAGCTCCTCGGCCCGGCCCTGTCGCAGATCCAGCTCGCGGAGCTGCTCCACGGCCAGCAGCCAGCGCTCCTCCAGCCGGGCCGCCTCGGCGGCGATCACCCGCGACTCACCGATGTCCGCGAACGCCGGCCCTCGCCGCAGCGCCACCGCGGCCGTCAGAGCGGCACGCTGCTCGTCCGGGCCGGTGGCCGCCTCCGCCGCGCGGCACGACTCCTCGAACTCCAGGACGTCCACCGCCAGCCCGCCGGCCTGGAACCGGTAGCCCGGGCGCCCGTTGCCGGTGATGACGTCCTTGCCGAGGACTCTGCGCAACCCGTACACATAAGTCCGTAGGTTGTTTCCGGCCGACGCCGGCGGCGGCGAACTCCACAGCGCCGCGATCAACTCCTCGGAGGGGATCTCCGCACCGGCCCCGCACAGCAGCAACCCGAGAAGCATGCGCTGCTTGAGCGGCCCCAGATTGACCGGTTGACCATCCACTTCGGCCGTGAGAACCCCGAACGCGTCCAGCCGCATCGGACCAACCTACGCCTGACTCACAACAGCGCGTCGACGACCTCGGCCGCCCGGTCCTCATGCTTGTCGTAGCCGTCCGGAACCCCCGACCGCTGCACCGCCTGCGCCGCCTCACCGAGATCCTTCGACTCCCAGTCGTCGATCTCGACCAGCTTCTCGTAGAAGGCGCCCGCGGCGTAACTCGGCGTCATCAGCTCCTTCACCGAACCCCAGCCCTGACTCGGGCGCTGCTGGAAGACACCGAGCGAGTCGAAGTTGTCGCCGCTGTCCTCGTGCGGCAGGCTCAGCGAGCCCGCGACGGTCGGGTTGGCCAGGTTACGCAGGCTGGACTCCTGCAGGCCGGTCATCATCGCGACCAGCATCGCCCGGCGGGGCAGTTTGCGCTTCTGGGCGACCCGCACGATCACCGCGGCGTTGTTCATCTGCGCCTGGCTGAGACCGGTCACCGGCTCCGGCGGTTGCGGTTTCGCCGGCGACTTGGTGACCTGGGCCGACTTCGTGGACGCGGCCTTCGACGACGCCGACGGCGCCGGCGATACTCGCACGCGGCCCCGGCTGGCGGCCTCCGGGACGATCTGCCGTTGCTGGACCGCGGCGTCGACCGTGACCGGTGCCGTACCCGGCAGCCCGGTCCCGCCGACGGCGATGACCCCGCCCACGGCGGCGCCGACCGCACTGACCGCCACCAGCAGCGCCACCGTGCGACCGGTCCGTTTGGCCCGGCGGCGGCCCTTACGGCGGCGGCGCGGCGCCCAGTCGGTCTGATACATGTCCGGTCCGGAGCCGGGCATCATCGGCGTTTCGTCCTCGCCCGTCTGGACGAACGCGACACGCTGCCGCGGAATCCCACCCTGCCGCCGATACTGCGCAGGGTCAGTCGAGTACTCCGTGTGGAGTGCCGGTGCCACGAAACCCGCCCCGCCCTTCCGTAACCACCTGGACTTCCACAGGGCATTACGGCGGCACCCCACCCGACGGTTCAAAATCCGAGCAGATTTCATTCCGGTACGGCGGGCCGGCACGTTCCCGCGGTCAGGTCAGCATGGCTGCCCGGCACGTTCTCACGGTCAGATCAGCATGGCTGCCGCCACGGCGGCCAGGCCGGTCAGCAGGCACAGGAGCAGGCCGGTCGCGGTCAGCCGGTGATGCCGGTCCGGGTCGGCGGCCACCGACTCCTGCAGAGCAAGCCAGGTGGTACCACCGAGCAGCGCGAGCGCGCCCACTGTCAGAACGAACATGTCCAGACCTCGATCGATCGATGTCGTCTCCACCGATGGTTGCCCACCCCGCACGACACCGGCACGGCGCCCGGTTGAACACCACACCAACGAACCCGGTTCTCCCGGTGTCTCCCGCCCGGTAATTCAACGCGAACACCTGGAGCGTCGCCCGGGCCGATTCTGTTGACCCACCTGATCGAGGTCAGCCATGGGTAGTTGCACCTGGCCACCACGCCGGAGGGCCTTGGTGATCCTGTGCCACTCGTTGAGGCCCGGCGAGGTCCAGACTGTCCGGTGATTCCGGTTCGCTCGTCGTTCGACCAGTCGCTGCGGGCGGCTGTCGGGGCGCGGTCAGAGACGACCCCGCTGGCGAACGCCGGGTCCGATTGTCGCCAGACGAGCGCGCGTGTGAAGACGACAGTGGGGACATGACAAACGATCTCGACGGCAAGGTGGCATTGGTGATCGGCGGGAGCCGGGGCATCGGCGCCGGTGTGGCGGCACGGTTGGCCGAGGACGGCGCTGACGTGGTGCTGACCTTCCAGCACCGCGACGACAAGGCCGCGGGCGTGATGAAGCAGATCGAGGGCTTCGGCCGCCGCGGCATGGCGCTGCAGGTGGATTGCGCCGCCCCGGAGGCGGTGACCACCGCGGTAGACCGTGCGGTCGCCCAGTTCGGGCGGTTGGACATTGTGGTCAACAACGCGGCGTGGTTCTTCGTCGGGCCGGTGGAGGATCTCGGGCTGGAGGAGTTCGATCGCATGATGGCGGTCAACGTGCGGGCGCCGTTCCTAGCGTCGAAGGCTGCGGCCAGGCACATGGGTGACGGTGGACGGATCATCACCATCGGAAGCAACATAGTGGAACGCACGGTGTTCCCGGGCTTCTCGCTGTATTCGATGAGCAAGACCGCCCTGGTAGGCCTGACGAAGGGGCTCAGCCGGGACCTCGGCCCGCGCGGTATCACCGTCAATCTGGTCAACCCCGGCCCGATCGGCACAGACCTGAACCCGGCTGACGGACCGGCCGCAGCCACGATCACCGGTTTCACCGCGCTCGGCCGCTATGGAACACCGGCCGAGATCGCGACGGCGGTCGCCTACCTCGCCGGCGACGGCGCCCGGTACATCACCGGCGCGGTGATCAACGTCGACGGCGGCTTCTCGGTCTGACGGCCGGGTCCTTTGATTCGCCGTACGGTTGCGGCCGCTGTCAGATCGGGGCCTCGAAATGCTGGTAGTCCTTGAGTGACGTCCAGTCCCCGCCCCAGGTGAAACCGCGCGTCGTGAATGCCCGCCAGACCCGGTCACCGTGCTTGATCATGCCCGGCCGGACGTTCGCACGGTTCGTGAACGTCTTGCCGGCCGGCGGTTGCACGACCGTGCCCTTGACGTACGGGTTCTCCAGCGTGTTGATGTCGATGGCCTTGCCGTACGAGTGCACCGAGAAGCCGCTCGTCGAGCCGGTTTTCGGCCGGCAGTTGAACGCCGAGGTGTTGTCGGCGGCCATCGACGCGTCATCATCGCCACCGAAACGATCCACCGGAAGCATCGTCCGGACCGGAAAACGCGTCGAGTACAGCACGCGGAACGCATCCACCACGCTGCGCGCCACCTTCTGGTGGACGATCAACTCGCCGCGGTGCCGGACCCCGTCGAAGCCCCAGTGTGTCAACTTCACCCGGCGCAGGTCCGAGATCGGCACCGGACAGCCCCGGTGCCACGAGACCCCGGTCATCGCGCGCGCGTCAGCGAGACCTATGGTCTTGATCGAGGCCCGGTAGCCGTCGTCGGCCGCGGCGGGTGCGACAACACCGATTACGACGCTGGTCACGGCCGCCATGATCGAGGTAAGCAGCAAGGAACGCACGTCCCGATACTGTCAGCCCCACCGGAGTCGGAGCCGTTTACGACTGCCGTGGCCTCGTCGTGAAGCTCTGACATCACCCGGCCGGGGTACCGGACTTGCGCATGGTATCCGGCAGTGGAGTGCGAGTCCCTCGTCCTCGCGTCTGGCGATCACCGGCGCCAACAACACGCTCAGCCACACCCTCGGGCGTGCGCCGACCGTCACCGACATCGCCACGTACCTGGAGATCAGCGAGGACGAGGTCATCGAAGGCCTCGAAGGTGCCCGCGCCTACAACTCCACCAGCCTGTCCACGCCGATCAGCGACGGCGGCACCGAGCTGGGCGAGACTCTCGGCGGCGAGGACACCGGCTTCGCCGAGGCGGAGACCCGGGTCGGTCATGCCCCGAAGGGTGCCCCGCGGTCAGAGGCCCAGAGCACGGAAGCGGTCCCGGTTGGCGACCGCCCAGTCGGCGAAGGGCTGGAGATCCGCGCCGAAGCGGCGTAGCAGGTCGAAGTCGACGCCGGCGACCAGGTCCTTCTCCGCGTTGATGAAGAACTGGAACATGTTCACTACTTCTTCGGCGTCGGGCATGCCGGACGCCAGAAGAGCGGCGGGGTCGAGCGGAACATATCGGACGGGCTCACCGAGCGCCGCGGCGATCCCTTCGGCGAACTGCTCTCCGGTGGTCAGATCGGAGGCGATCGGTACGGTCCGGCCGATCATCGGGTCGCCGGCTTTGAAGATCCCGTACGCGACGCGGCCGACGTTCTCGACGGTGCCGCTGACCACTTGGACCGCTCCGATCGGCAACGCCAGGACGACGGCGCCGTTCTCGGCGCGCCGGGGTGGGGTCAACGTCAACGGCATCTCGTAGTACATCGGCGCGTTGACGAAGGTCGTCGGCACCCCCGCGTCCCGGAAGAAGGCGTCCGCGTCCGCCTTGCCGTCGGCGTGCGGCACCGGGTAGCCGCCCTCCGGCCGGGAAGCGCCCGGCAGGTATCGCCGGGTGTCCTCGAGGGTGGACCAGATGACGTGCTGGAGCCCCGCCGCCGCGGCGGCGCCGGCCGCGTTGCGGACCTGCGCCCGTTCGCGTTCGGTACGGGTCGTCGCTTGCGAACCGGCATCCAGCGGCTCCCAGAAGTTCGTCACCACGAACGCACCGTGGGCACCGTCGAACGCACGCCGAAGGCCCGCCTCGTCGTCGAGATCGGCTTCGACGACCTCGACGCCCAGGTCGCCGAGTTCCTTCGCCTTCGCGCTGTTCTTGTCACGCGTCACTGCCCGTGCGGTGAATCCGCCGTCCGGATCGGCGGCGATCGCCCGCACCACGCTGCCGCCCTGCCGGCCGGTCGCTCCGAGAACTGTGATCACTCGTCTGTCGCTCATCCGTGAGCCCTTCGCTAGCTTGACGCGTCAAGCAACGGTAGGCCCGGCTAGCTTGATACGTCAAGCTAGCCGGTAGGATCAGTGACCATGGTGGAAGAACATTGGCTCGACGACAGCCAGCAGAAGGCCTGGCGCGCCTACCTGACGATGGTCCGCGAACTCGACCGCCATCTACGGCAGCATCTCCAGCGGGCGAGCGGCATGTCGGTGACCGAATTCGAACTGCTCGCCCGGCTGTCCGAGGCACCGGGACACCGCCTGCCGGTCGCCACCCTGGCCACCGTCACCGGATGGGAACCGAGCCGGCTCTCCCATCAACTCGCCCGGACCGGCAAACGCGGCCTGATCGACCGCGTGCCCTCGGACGAGGCGCGCTACCCCGACGCCGTCCTGACCGAGGAAGGACTCGCCGTCATCGCCCGGGCGGCACCCCAGCACGCGGCAGCCGTGCACGCCCTGTTCATCGAACCCCTCGGGCCGGACGGTCTCGACACTCTCGCGACGATCACCCGGACCGTCCTGAACGGCCTCGAAGCCCACCAGAGCGACGCCTGCTCACTGCACGCGCACGAGGAGTCACCCGAGACGGATTGACACCCGGCGAGGCCAGCTGTCAACTGGTGGCGACCCGGTTGCGGCCACCGCGCTTTGCCTGGTAGAGCGCCTCATCGGCGATTTTGATGAGGTGGTCGGGGTGGCTGTCGCTGGTCGGTGTCGTGGCGTTGACGCCGACGCTGATGGTGACGATGCCGCTATCCAAGAGGGCGTGCGGTTCGTGCAGGTCGGCCACCGTCCGGCGGACCCGTTCGGCCACCCGGACGGCATCGGCGAGTGCCGTGCCGGGCATGATGACGGCGAATTCCTCGCCGCCGTAGCGGGCGACCAGGTCGGTGTTGCGTACGGCGCCGGCGAGGGTGCCGGCGACACGCCGGAGGCATTCGTCGCCACCCTGGTGGCCGTAGTGGTCGTTGTACTTCTTGAAGTTGTCGATGTCGATCATGGCGAGCCCGATCGGCTCGCCAAGACGCAGCCCACGCTGCCACTCGGCGTCGAGTGTGTCGGTGAGTCGGCGCCGGTTGGCGAGGCCGGTCAGCGGGTCGGTGAGCGTCAGCAGTTCGAGCTGCCGGTTCATCTCGCCCAGCGCCTTGGTGCGCTCGATGACCTTGCGTTCCAATGAGGCGTAGGCGAGGGCGTTGTCCAGGGAGACGGTCAGTTGCCCGGCGATGAGTTGCACGGCGTCGAGCCGGCCCGCTGAGAAGGCCCGCCGGGTGAGCCGGTTCTCCAGCACCAGCATGGCGCGGGGGACGCCCTGGCTGAGTACCGGGACCACCAGCAGTGAGCAGTGGTCGAGGCCGGAGAAGTACGGATCCCGGGAGACACGGTCGTCCCGGGACGCGTCGTCCACCAGCATCGGTTCCTGGGTCCGCTCGGCGTATCGCAGTGCGGTCAACGGCAGCAGGCCGCGCCCGGCGGCGTCCGGCAGGGCCAGCGCCGGGCGGCCCGAGTCGGCATCGGCGGGCAGCACCCACATTGCGGTGACGTCGTCCCAGAGCACCATGTGCACGGCGGTGGCACCGGTCATCGCGCTGAGCACTTGCTCGACCCGCACCCTCAGCCGCGCCAGGTCGGTCTCCGAGCTCAGTGCCCGCGCCGCCTCCAGCACGGCGAGCAGGTCGATCACGTCAGCGGAGAGAGTGATGCTGCTCGTGATCCCCAGAGAGGCCCGGGCCGGTGCTTGCGGTACGACGATGTGGTCCTGTTGCAGGTGGCGGACCTTTCCGTGCGCGCCCCACTCGGCGTACCGCCGGCAAGCCTCGCTCAGCAGGTGCCGCCCGGTGTGATCGAGGCCGTGTGCCCGGAAGAAGTGGCCGGCTCGTTCGGCGATGAGCGCGGCGTGCCAGGGGCGACCGGCACCGGCGGAATCGTCGACGGCGCGATCGTAGGCTGCCGCGGCGGAGGCGAAGTCGCCGGCCAGCCGGGCGGTCTCCGCCTCGGCGAGGCGGCACAGGTGCCGGAAGTTGCCGGGCTGGTCGGCCGCGCGGGCGGCCAGGAACTCTCGGCTGAGCCTCAGATCCGCGAGCGCGGCGTCGCGGTCGGGGCCGGCGGCATCGCGGGCTCGGACGGCTGCGGCCAGCACGCCCAGCACGTGGACGACCGCCTGGCCGTAGGTCGCGGTGAGAAAGGGCGGCCGCCGCATCGATGCGGCGCTGTGGTGTATGAGCGCCGCCTCATCGCCGTACAGAGCCGCAGCCAATGCCCGGCAGGCGTGGTAAGCGACACACGCCATCGGGAAGGCGGCCCGGTTCTTCTCCAGGTAGGTGCCCTCGTCGAATGTGGCGTCCGTGAAACTGTCCTGTCGTGCGGTCTCCCCACGCAGGGCTCGCCCCAGCTGGCGGTACGAGATGAGGTTCGCGGCCGCGTGCTGGTTGCCGATCCGGTCGCACAGGGCCAGGGCGGCCTCTACCTCGGCGCTGAACGTGTCCAGGGCGGGAGCACAGTCGAGCAGGTAGGCGGTGGACACGAGGTAGGTCGATGAGGCGTTCTGCAGGTCCCCACCGCGCAGCAGCCCGTCGCGGGCCGCGTGGGCCAGCCGCACCCCTTCCTCGAGCGGCTCGAACCAGGCAATCGTGGCGACCGCGTGCCGGAACTTGGCCTGCGCCGTGGCCGGCTCGTACCCGCGCGCCTCGCTGACCGCGAGCACCCGGCGGACTGCCTCGTACCCGGAGCGGTAGTCGCCGCACAGCGGGATGGTGACGAGCCCGGCGTGGCTGAGCGGGCCGACCAGCGCAGCCGCCGGGCCGTGCTCCGCCCACATGATCGCGGTCCATGACACCAGCCAGGCCATGGTGGGGTGATCGCAGACGAAGGCGGGCGGGAGCAGGCGGTCGATCACGCCGGCCACAGCGACCAGTCGCGAGTCGGTGACCTCGGGCCGGCGTAGGTCCTCCGCTGCGCTGCCACCGGCCAGCCACGCGTACACCGCCTCCAGGCCGGCGCGGGCGGTTGTTTCCATCTCGGCCGGTGCCGGCACCGGCATGCCGAGGCGGCCGAGCATTGCCAAGCCGAACCGGAGTGCCTCCGGCATCATGTTGCGGTTGGCGAGGCTGACGATCTGCTCGCAGGCCGTGGCGGCGTGCTGTACCGGGTCGGAGCCGGCCGCCTCCAGAACCTCGTACACCACGTCGGCCTCGGCGAAGCGGCCCAGGTTGCACAGTGCGGCGTGCCGCTCGGCCTGAATCGGTCGGTAGTCGTCATCAGCCGGGTCGAGAAGGCCCAGCGCCCCGGCCAGGAACGTCTCCGCGGCGGCGTGGTTGGCGACCAGTCTGACCGCGGCCGCCGCGCCGCGGAGCACCGACGCTGCCCGCCGACGTTCGCCGGGGTCGATCACCTCGTCCAGCGTGGACAGGTACTGCCGGGCCGCGGCGTGCGCGTGTTCGGGCACGGTGGCGAGCCGGCGAGCGACGGCCAGTCCCAGCCTGGAACGTACGGCCGCGTTCATCCGGCCGTACGCGGCCTGCTGCACACGGTCGTGCCGGAAGCTCGCTGCCGGTATGCCCTCCCGGTTCACCGTGACCAGGCCGTCCTCGGCCGCGGGCCGCAGCCCGGCCGCGACCGCCTCAGCGGTCAGGCCGGACGCCGCCCTCAGCAACTCCAGGTCGACTTCCCCGCCCAGGCAGGCCATCACCTCAAGGATCTCTCGGGTGGCCGCTGGCAGCGCCTCGATCCGTGCGCCGAGCAGATCGACCACGTCACCACGGCCGACGAACCTGCGTAGCGTCATGGGGTCCCATCGCCACCGGTCGCCGTCGGGCACCAGTGCGCCCTCCCGGCGCAGTGCGTTGACCAACTCCACCGTGTCGAACGGGTTCCCGCCGGTGCGCGCGCCGAGCAGTTCCGCCAGCGGCTGCACCTCCCGGTCGGGCAGCCGCAGCATCTCGGCCAGCAGCGCACCCATATCGTCCGGGGAGAGATTGTCCAGACGCAACTCCCCGGTGGCTGCGCCACCGATGCGGCGCAGCCGGGCCAGGATCGCGGTGAGCGGGTGCGCTTCGTCCACCTCGGCCTCGCGGAACGCACCCAAGACCAACAATCCTGGCAGCTCCGGCTCGTCCAGGACCGCGTCCAAGAAGCCGTACGCGGTCGGGCCGGCCCACTGCAGGTCGTCGAGGAAGAAGACAATCGGGTGGGTGCCGCTCGCGATCGTACGCAGCAAGCCCAGGCCGATCTGGAGGATACGGGCTCCGATCAGGCGCGGATCCTCGGCTTTCTCATCGGGCGTCACGCCGAGCAGCGCCGCGAACGGTGGCATGACAGCGGCCGCGAGGCTCGCATTCGGGCCCAGCACCTCCAACAGACGCCCACGCAGCCGGGCCACCTCCTCGTCCGGCTCCGTCAGCAGCTGGGAGCCCAGTGCGCAGAACGCCTGCCCGACGGCGTCCGCGCCGAGGTCTCGCCGGTACTGGTCGAACTTGCCGGTGACGAACCGGCCACCGGACACCGTCACGGCAGGTCGCAGCCGGTCGACGAGCGCGGTCTTACCGGCCCCGGGCGGGCCGGTTACCAGGACGACGCCGTGGCTACCGGCGGTTGCGCCAGCGAACTTCCCGTTCAGTGTCGCAAGGGCCTCGTCCCGGCCGATCAGTCGACTCGGTGGGGCAAGTCGCATCGGAAAATCCCGCTCGCCGAGGGGGAATCCCGTGTCGCCGCCGCAGAGCCGCGCCAGGTCGTAGGCGAGCCCCTCGCCGCTCTGGTAACGCTGCTCCGGTTCCTTACACAGAAGCCGCATCGTGATGTCGGACAGCAGACGGGGGAGCGCCGGGTTCAGCTCGGCCGGCGGTACTGGCATCAGGGCCAGGTGGTAGTGGACCAGCTGAAGCGGGTCCCCGTCCCGGCCGAACGGCGGATTCCCGGTCTCCAGTTCGTACAGGGTGGCACCCAGGGCGTACAGGTCGGCGCGGTTGTCGACCGGACGGCCGGTACGGCCGGTCTGCTCGGGGGCCAGGTAGGGCAATGTGCCAGCAAGGCCTTCCTCCCGGGCCGGGGTGAAGCGGTCCTCGGTGAGCGAGGTGGCCAGTTCGAAGTCGATCAGGACGGGCCGCCGGTCCACCATCGCAACACCGTCGACCAGCGGCACCAGGATGTTGCCCGGACTGACATCGCGGTGTACGACACCGCGACGATGGATGGCCGCCAGCAGAGTGGCCAGTCCACCGGCCAGCTTCAACAGCGGCCCGGCCTTCCACGGCGACGGCAACGAGGCCAGCGAACGCGACGGGACGTCGACGAAGGCGACGATGCCGGGCGTGGGGTCGTCGGCGAGTTCCGGAATCCCCTCGACTCCCGCGAGCCGGCGCAGCATGAACAACTCGTTGCGCAGCCGACTACCCGCGCTCGGCCCGAGTGGCCGCTTACGCACGACGGGGCGGGAACCATCGGCGGGACGCACCCGGACCACACGGGTGCGCTCGCTCTCGTAGAGGACGTCTTCCACGCCACCAGAGCTCACCAAACCCTGTTCGGCAAGGAAGGCCGTGTCGCTGAGGAACCGGGAGGCCTTCCGCGCTCACCAGGTCACCGCGAGCCGGCGCCAAAGGTGGCCGGGTCGACGGGCTGCTCGACCTTGGGCAGGCGGGAGACGACGAGCAGGTAGGAGTCGGTGACGAGTTCCCTGACGAGTTCCTTGTCGATGCCTGACCCGCCTTCCAGCGTGATCCAATGTCTCTTGTTCATGTGGTAGCCGGGTGTGATGTGGCGGTTGTGCTCCCGGAGAGCCTGGGCGTCGCCGGGATCAGCCTTGAGGATCACGACGGGCCGCCCGGGGACTTCGGTCATCAGCACGAAAATCTTGCCGCGTACCGTGAAGACCTCCCAGTCCGGGCCGAAGGGATGCTCCAGATGGGCTCCGGGAAGTTCCTCCGCGCACTCGGCGGCGTACGTCTGCATGATCGATCCGTGCATGAGTGTGTCCCTCCTCGAGTGGTGCCGAGCAAAACTGCCGGTAGCGACCGGTGACGGCTCCCACGGTGCGGGCGACGGCGGACGGGACGGCCCGCACCTCGATCTTCTCTCCGGCCCGTCTGCCGATCGCATCGGCCACCTCTCGCATGTTGACCGGACGGTCCCGGCCGATGTCGACCCGTCTCGACCGGGTCCGTCAGGTCATGCGAGGGGTTCGGTGGGTAGCGGGAGTCACCTGGGTTGTTCCGGCAGTGCGCGGCCGCCGATCGCTTCGGTGATGGCGTACGCGGTCTCGATGAAGGACTCCGTCTGCTGCTGTGACAGATTCTGGGCGGAGGTCTCCTCCAGGGCCTTCCACAGGGCTGCGATTGGCTCGCGCATGGCCCGGCCCTTGTCGGTGAGGCGGACGACCAGGACGCGCCGGTCGTGGGCGGCCGGTTCGCGGACGAGTAGTCCGGCTTCCTGCATGCGGCGTAGCGCCTTGGAGACGGTGGAGTGGTCCAGGCCGACGCTGTCGAGTAGTTCGGACTGGGTTTGACCGTCTCGGTCGAGCAGGTGCATGAGCAGCAGTTCCTGTCCGGGGTGCAGGTCCATCTCGCGGAGCAGGGCGGCGGCGTAGGCGCGGTGGGCGCGGGCGAGTTGGAAGATCGCGTAACTCACCGGTCCTGCGCCTGCTGTCGTGGGGATGCGGGGTTCGGGAAGGGCCACGGTTCGTTTCCTCAGGCGGTGTGGGTGGGGTAATCGGTGTAGCCGGCCGCTCCGCCGCCGTAGAAGCTCGCCGGGTCGGGGGTGTTCAGCGGTGCGCCGGTGCGGAGCCTTTCCACCAGGTCCGGGTTGGCGAGCGCGAGAGCCCCGACGGAGACGAGATCGGCGGTGCCGTTGTCGATGTCCTTGGCACGGACGGGCAGGTCGGTGCCGCCCCGGTTGAGGATCAGCGTGCTCGGCCACAACGCGCGCAGGGTGCCGAGCAGTTCCTCGTCGCCCACGTGCATGACGTGCAGGTAGGCCAGGCCGAGCGGGCTGAGGGCGTTCACGAGCGCCGGGTACAGCTCGGCGGTGTCGGACTCGGCGATGTCGTTGTAGGGGTTGCCGGGAGAGATACGGATCCCGGTGCGCTCCGCGCCGATCTCGCCGGCCACGGCGGTGGCGGCCTCGACGGCGAAGCGGATGCGACCCTCGATCGAGCCGCCGTACTCGTCGGTGCGCTGGTTGGTGTTGCCGGACAGGAACTGGTGCACCAGGTAGCCGTTGGCGCCGTGGATCTCCACACCGTCGGCGCCGGCCGCGACGGCGGCGGCCGCGGCGCGGCGGAAGTCGTCGACGGTAGCCGTGACCTCCCGCGTCGACAGCGCGCGGGGCGTCGGCATCTCCTGCGGCCCGGACGCGGTGAACATCACGCCTGCGGGCCGGACCGCTGACGGTGCGACCGGCTGGCGCCCGTGCGGGGTGTTGTCGGGGTGCGCGATACGGCCGGTGTGCATCAGCTGGATGACGATCCGGCCGTCGGCCGCGTGCACGGCGTCGGTGACCTTGCGCCATCCGGCGATCTGGGCGTCGTCGTGGATGCCGGGGGTGAGCAGGTAGCCCTGGCCGTCGGCGGACGGCTGGGTCCCTTCGGTGATGATGAGGGCGTGCGAGGCCCGCTGGGCGTAGTACTCGGCGTTCAGCTCGGTCGGTACGCCTTCGGGTGTCGAGCGGTCACGGGTCATCGGGGCCATGACCAGACGGTGCGGCAGAGAAATGCCACCGAGAGCGGTCGGCGTCCATAGGGAATCCAGCATGAGGGGGGTCCTTTCATCGGGCGGTGACCGGCCGGCCACCGCACTGAAGTAGTGGCGGGCGTGCTCAGTCGACGGTCAGGACGAGCTTGCCCCGCACGTGCCCGGCGTCGCTGACCCGCTGGGCGGTGGCCGCCTGATCGAGCGGGTAGGCGGTGACGGTAGTGACGAGCTTGCCGGCCGCGGCGGCCTGCGCCACAGCGGCCAGGCGGACGGTCGAGCGTTGCGGCGATCCCTGGGAGAAGGTGATGCCCAGCTGCCGGGCCCCGAAGTCGGCGATGGTGACGATGCGCTCGGTCCCGCCGCGCAGGGTGATGGAGTCTTCGAGGGCTCCCTTCCCGGCGAGGTCGAACACCGCGTCCACCCCATCGGGCGCGAGCGCGCGAACCCGTTCGACCAGGCCCTCCCCGTAAAGGGTCGCGGTGGCGCCGAGCGAGGTGAGGTATTCCTGGTTGGCGGGCCCAGCGGTGGCGATCACGCGTGCTCCGCGGGCCGCGGCGAGTTGGATCGCGAGGGTTCCGACCGCTCCGGACGCGCCGTGCATCAGCACGGTCTCACCGGCGGCCACCCCCAGCAGGTTCAGGACGCGCTCGGCCGTCTCGCTGGCGACCGGAAGCGCGGCCGCGTGTTGCCAGTCGAGGTCGGCGGGCTTGGGGGCCACGGCGGTGGCCAGCGCGTACTCGGCGTACGAACCGGTGTCCGACCAGCCCAGCACCTCGTCGCCGACCCGCACCTCGGTCACCCCCGCACCCAGGGCGTCCACCACGCCGGCGACCTCACCACCGGGGACGGCGGGGAAGACCGTCTGACGGACGGCCGCCATCAACCCGGCGCGGACCTTGCCGTCCACCGCGTTCAGCCCGGCGGCCTTCACCCGGACCCGGACCTGGCCGGGGCCAGGCTGCGGGACCTCGACATCCATCTCGTGCAGCTCGTCCGGGCCACCGAACTGATCGAAAACGATTGCCTTCATGACGACTCCGTTCCGTACGGCCACCCCAAGTGTGGCTGGCCACCTAATCACCGTAGCAGGAAATCATGTGGCTAGCCAAACATTACGGAAGTGGCTGATGGAAGCCGCGATCCAGCTCTCGCTGGGGACGCAGCGGAATCGGGTGGAGTGGCGACCGGGTCGGATCAGCGCGCGCCTCGGCGGAGGTCGATACTTGACGCATGTATGTGATCAGGGAACGGTTCTTCGCCATCGGTGACGACTTCGACGTGCTGGACGAACACGGGACGAAGGTCTATCACGTGGACGGCAAAGTGCTCAGCGTGCGGGACAAGGTGATCATCGAGGATCCGGACGGTACGGAGGTCGCCACCGTGCACCGGCATCTGATCGCGTTGCGGCCCACCTACGAGATCCGGATCGGTGGGGAGAAGGCGGCCGAGGTTCGCAAGAACCTGTTCACCCCGTTCCGGGACAAGTTCACCATCGACGTGCCGGGACCGGATGACCTGGAGATGAAAGGTGACCTGCTCGACCACGAGTATGTGATCGAGCAGGGTGGCACCGAGGTCGCGTCGGTGTCGAAGCGCTGGCTGTCGATCCGGGACACCTATGCCGTCAAGGTCGCCGCCGGGGTCGAACCGCTGCTGATCATCGGCAGTGTGATCGCCCTGGACCTGGCGCTGGAACGCGCCGAGAAGAAGAAGGACGACAACAAGGACGAGGACTAGCCGCCTGGAACTCCTGGCACCCGGTTCACCACCCTCGCCCTGATCACGAGGGGCGGCTGCCGTACGCCGACCGTCATCGGCCCTGAAGACTCGCCCAGCGGCGATCGCACCTCGACGCACTCGGGGCAGGATCTGCTCACCCGCGGTATCGAAGCCTTCGACGGACCCGGACACCGCCGCCACCCATAATGCGCCAATCACTGGAAAGGCGCCGTGTCAAGGACAGGGTCTGGAACGCGACACCACCGAACGCGGGGGTTCGAATCATGGCCGGTCGTCGATATCATCGCTCACTTGGAGTCGACAGAGGGCGACCTGCCCGGCGAACGTCACAGGTCGCGTTTCCCGATGATCGCCATGACAGTCGTCGCCCTGGTGACAGCGGCAGCGGGCATGGCGACCTCCGCACACCTGTACCGGCAGCGCGGCGCGGCCGATCGGACAGCCACGTCGCGGCAGCTTGCCGCCTTGGCGGTCAACCTCGCGGCCAACCGACCGCGGGAGTCCATGCTGCTCGCCGCGGCTGCGTGGCGGGCCGCACCGACCGTCGAGGCGCGCGGGGCCCTGCTCAGCACCCAGGCACAGCAGTTCGTCGGCGCGATGGACGGGCCGGGGCCGCTGCGCGACGTCGCCATCAATCCGACCGGCGACCAGATCGCCGCGGCTGTCTCCGACGGCACTGTCAGCGTCTGGGATCTGCGGACCCGCCGCCCGGCCTTCCCTCCGCTGCACGGGCACTTGGAGCAGGTCAACGCGGTGGCGTACTCCCCCGATGGCCGGTTGATCGCCTCGGCGAGCCATGACGAGTCGATCCGGGTGTGGGACGCGCGGACCGGCGCACCGGTCGGCAAGCCCCTGGGTGAGCCGCTCACCCAGGGGTTCGCCCAGGATCTGGGGATCCAGATGGAATTGGGGCTACGCCACGGCGCGACCCTTGACGTGGCGTTCAGCCCGGACAGCACCATGGTGGCCGGGGCGCAGCAGAACGGCGACGTCGTGCTGTGGAACGTGCGGACCGGCGCGGAGGTCGGTAGCCTCTCCGTGCCGGGACTGTTACCGACGGGTCAGGAAGCGTTCCACACTGTCGCGTTCAACCGGGCCGGCACGGTCCTGGCGACCGGCGGCGGGGACAACGCGGTCCGGCTTTGGCGGGTGTCCGACCGGCGGCAGATCGGCGGTCCGCTGACCGGGCATCGGGGGCCGGTCCGGACGGTCGAGTTCAGCCCGGACGGCACGCGGCTGGCGAGCGCCGGCGACGACGAGAAGGCGCTGCTCTGGGACACCCGGACCCGGCGGGTCATCGGATCCCCGATGGTCACCTACGGCGGCGACGCGACCACCGATGTCGAATTCAGCCCCGACGGGAAATACCTGGCCGGGTCCACCCAGGAGAAGAAGATCTACCTCTGGGACGTCGGCACCCAGCAGGTGATGGCACCACCGCTGGCCGGGCACCGGGACGTGGCGATGGGCATCGCCTACGCGGCACGCGGTGACCTGGTCGTCAGTGCCGCCCTCGACGGCGGCATCATGCTGTGGGAGCCGGTGCGGACAATCTCGCCGGACACTCAGCCGGTCTTCGGCATGGCGATGCAACCCCACGGCACGCTGCTCGCGACGGCCGGGGCGAGCGCGGCGGTCAACCTGTTCGACGTGGCCGCCCGAAAGACCGCGGGCGCGGCACTGACCGGCCATCGGGGTGCCGTGTACGCGGTGGCGTTCAGCCCGGACGGCACGCTGCTGGCCAGCGGCGGGCAGGACGGGACGGTCCGCATCTGGGATGTCGCGGGTCGCCGCCAGCGGGGTCCTGACCTGGTCGGGCACCGCGGTCCGGTCCGGACGGTGGCCTTCCGCCCGGACGGCGCCCAGCTGGTGTCGGGAGGCGACGACGGGACCATCCGGGTCTGGGAGACGGCCTCCGGCGCCGCCGTCAACGAGCCGATCTTCACCGGCGGTGACCAGTACCATGAGGCAGCGCCGACCGTGACCCGGGCCAGGTTCAGCGCCGACGGCCAGACCGTGGTCACCGCCGCCTACGACACACCCGCCGACGAGGGTGTCCAGTTCTGGAACATGCGCACCTTCGAGGCGGTCCGCAAACCGCTCCGGGACTACCGTGGCGCGATCTTCGACATCGCGGTGAGCCCCGACGGCGGCGAGTTGGTGACGGTCGGGCGGGACCAGATGGTCCGCCGGTGGGACATGGCAGCCCGGACATCGGTCGGTCCGGCGCTGGGTGGCCATACCGACACGATCCTCGCGGCCGTGTACCGCAAGGACGGTCGCACGCTGGTGACCTCCGGGTTGGACACGACGATGCGGATCTGGTCGCTGGGTGACCCGGGCGACGTCCCGGTGACGATCACTGGGATGCACGGCTGGGCGAGCGCGGTCGCGGTGAGCGACGATGGGAAATGGATCGCGACGGCCGTCGGCGGTCAGCCGCGCGGTTGGCGCCTGTACCTGTGGGACACCGACGAGGCGGCCGTGCTCGACCGGCTGTGCCGCACGATCCGCACCGACTTCACCGAGGACGAGACCCGGCAGTATCTCGATGCCGTCGATTTCGCGAGAGTCTGTTGAGCGGGAAGAGGGTCTGTTGAGCAAGAAGCAGAAACCCAGGAGCGGGACGCCGAAAACCGTGTCGGCGGCTGCTTCCCCGGCCACCCCGGCTGCTTCAGCCACCCCGGGGACTCCGGCTGTCTCGGCCTCCCGAACGGCACGCCTGGCCGCGTGGTGGCGGTCCACGACGCTGGCCAACCGGATCGCGATCGCCGTACCGCTGGCCACCACCGCCATCGCCGGCGTCATCAGCGTCGTCGTGGCGGTCGTGCCGGCGCTGACCAGTGACGACGACATCCTCGGCTTGGTCGACGTCGCCGTCCACGACCTCGAACCGGGCACCAACACCGCGGACGTGGATGTGAAGGTCCGGTCCAAGGGCGACGAGGTCGGCTATATCAAGGGCGTCGAGATCGAGATCCTCGACTCGCGCCGGATCGACGGGTGCACCGCCCCGATGCCAGTACCGGTGACCGCGACCTACGACATCGCCCTGCCCGCCGAGCCGGAGGACCTGCCGTACACCCGCCGGTTCGCACTCGACCACGAGGTCGCACCGGGCAAAGTCGACCGATTCGTTCTACGGCTGGGCACCGAGGGCGCTGGCCCGAACATCGTCGGCGCGACCGTGTACCGGTTTCGGCTGATCATCCCGTACAACGAGGGCTCGGCCAGCCGGATGGAAAGCGAGCCGCTGCTGGCCTTCGTCAAGTACCCGTACGAGAACTCGCTCGGCTCCCCTGGGGGCGCGACCGAGTGCGTGAAGCGCAACGCGCGGGATCTCGCCGACATGGCGGCGACCGACGGGGTACGCAGCGCCGCGTTCGACACATTCGTGACGGAATATGTCACCGCCGCCGCTAAGCCGGCTACGCAGTGAACTGCGCAAACTCCGGCTGGGCTAGGTCCTGGCGGTCTCCTTGTGCCGGCCGACGCGGGTAAGACCCGCTGTCGCGCCGACCGGCTGGCCGCCGATCTGCCCGCCCCAGCGAGCTCCAGCCATGGTCACGAATGGCGGCTGCCGTACTGGACGAGCCGGAATCGTTTCGTCACGACCGGGGTGTCGTCGCCGACGGTGAACGTGGGGTCGGCCAGTTCGCCGCGGACCTCGGCGGTGTTCCAGAACTCCTCGTGACCGGCCCGCCACTGCGCCACGGTCTCGTCGCCCTCGCCCTCGTCGATCGCGTGCCGCAGGTCGACGTCGGCGAGCCGGAGCACCCGCACCTCGGTCAGTTCGATCGTCGCCACCGGCTGCTCGGCCGAGTCGATCACGGTGAGCCGTTGACCCGCTTCGGGCAGCGGCTCACCGTCCACCTCGTACCCCGCAAGCAGTCCGGTGGTTGTCGTCTTGGCACCGGACAGCACCGCGGCCACCAACTTGTCCCGCAGCGGCCCCGGGAAGGCGAACTCCATCCGGGCCGGTTCGTCAGTCGTCACGGTCTCACGGTAACTCAGCGATCATCCGATGCCCCTGGGCCTCGAACACCTCGTCGCCCACCGCGTAGGCCCAGCAGGCGGTGCCGATCGCCTCCCGGACGCGGGTGTGGTACCAAGCTTGCGGCTCGCGCGGGTCGGACCCGTACCCGCGCAGGAAAGCCTCTTCGAGGTCGGGGCGGGCACGGAAATCCTGCACGGCCAGCCGGATGAAATCGGTCCAGGTGGGACGCAGCGCGGCCCGGCCGAAGTCGATGATGCTGACGACACCGTCGTGGACGAGCCAGTTGCGCGGCTGCCAGTCGCCGTGGGTGGGCACCAGTGTCACCGGCGGGGCCGGCCAGCCGCTGATCTCGGCTCGGAGCCGCCGGACCGTCGCGGGGTCGATGCGGTGCGGGCCGTCGAGCAGGCGCAGCGACTTCTCGTTCTCACGCCGTTCGTGGCCGTCGTCGGCGACTGCGGTCTGCCCGTGGAACCGGGCCAGCAACTCGCCGGCCTGCCGGAACGTCTCCGGATCGCCGACGTGTGGCGTGTCCAGCACCAGCCGGCCCGGCAGATAGGTGGTGGCCAGCAGTTTCGCCTCGCTGTCGCCGTGCAGCAGCGTCGGCGCCCGGCCGAGACCGGTCCACGGTCGCAGCCAGTGCCGGTGGGCGTGCAGTTCCCGGGCGATGTGATGGTCGCTGTCGCCGCCGGCTTTCACGATCAATTGCCTGCTGTCGTACGCCAACTCGAGCACCGTGGTCTGCACCAGACCCCAGCTGTGGTCCCGGACGATCTCCGCTCCGGGGAACCACTCGTCCAACAGTTCCCGCTGGCGACTCTCGATCACCCGACCAGCCTAATCCGGAGACGGTGCACGGCGAGAATCAGAGTCACCGCGACCACGACGCCGATCGTTGTCTCCAGGGCCCGGTCGGCCATCAGGGTGAGCAGCCGCTGCGGGCTGCCCGGGTGGGCCAGTCCGATCGTCACCGGGGTGATGCACAGCAGTGCGAGGGAGTAGTTGCGGGCGATCAGGAGTTCCGCGCCGAACAACAGGACCGCCGTCAGCACCGCGATCTCCAGCGGGCCGGGAGTGTGCAGGAACAGCACTCCGGCGACCAGGACACCGAGCAGCGTGCCGACGAGACGGTGGCCGGCGCGCACGATCTGGCCGGTGGTGGCGGTGCCGACGACCGGCACCACGGCGGCGACCATCGCCCACGCCGGGTGCTGAAGGCCAGCCGCCAGTGCCAGCACGCCGGCGATTCCCGCACCGGCGAAACAGATCGCGGCGTGCAGGGCGGTCAACCGGGCGGCGGGCCGCGGCGGTGCCGGTGACGGTGCCGGGTTCGCACGATGGCGGGCGATCCTCGTACGCAAGCTGTCGCCTGACGCCGTGACCGATAGCGCCCACGCCAAGCCAGCGGTGGAGAAACCGGCGGCGGCCGGAAGGTCACCGAAGGTGGCCGGGATCGCGGTCGCCGCGCCGAAGACGAACACCGGGAAGAGCGCGCCGGGTGGGCTCCAGCGGCCGGTGTCGGCGAGGACCGTGGCGACGCCCGCGACCACGGCGGTGGCCCCGACCAGGACGACGCCGGGCACGGCCGCGGCGACCAGCACGGTCGCGACGATCACGAGGAGGAGCAGGAACAGACCAGCGATCGCCTGTACGCGGAACCGCCGGCGTGGCGAGTCGGAGCGGGCGTACGCCGCGGTCACGGTGCCGAGCAAGGCCCAGCCGCCCCACTCGGGGTGGCCGGTCAGGGTGAGCAGGACCATCGGGACCAGGGCGGCGATGCCCATCCGCAAGGCCGGGCGGTGTGCTCCGGCATGCGGGGCGACGTGCCACATCTGCCGCAGAGCCGTCGCCGTCGCCGTCATCGCCCACTCCCGTCGCCATCTGATTAACCAGTTAACTATCATGGTGGCATGCGTGACGAGGTGGACCGGATCCAGCAACAGTGGCGTCTCTCACGGCCTGATCTCGACGTCGGCCCGGCCGGGGTGTTTTTGCGGATCATGCGGATCTCCCGGCTCGTGCACCAGCACGCCGACGCGGCGCTGGCCGAGCACGGCGTCGACCGGGCCGGGTTCGAGGTGCTGTCGGTGATCGTGCGGGCCGGGCGGCCGGTTCCGCCCGCTCAGATCGCCGACGACCTGCACCTGACCCGAGCCGGCATCACCAAACGGGTGCGCCAGATCGAGGCGGCCGGCCTGATCGTCCGGTACCCGCACGGGCAGGACGGCCGCAGCGTGATGCTCGACGTGACCGAGCGGGGCCGGGCCGTCGTCGCCCCCGCCCTGGAGGCGATCCAGCGGCTGGAGTCGTCGTGGCTGGCGGAGTTGCCGGCCGAGGACCAGGCCGTGCTGGAGCCGGCGTTACGGCGATTGCTGGCGACTCTTCAGTCGAGTTCAGTCGATGTAGGCGGGACTGGGTAGGGTGCGGTCCGGCAGGTGACGGAAGGTCGCGGTGACGGTTGGTCTGAGATGACCCCAGAAACCGTCCCTCAGCCTCGCGGCCCGCGCCTCGGCATCGGTGTCGGCCTCGTCGAACCGGTAACCCCCCTCCGGGCAGAACGGGGTGACCGCCTGATACTCCAGGTCGATCGGATTGGGCCAGCTCTTCACGGTCAGCGTCACCGGGCCGCCCGGTAGCTCCAGCCGAAGCCGGTTGAGCAACACGTCGCGGTACTGCGGCGACCCGATCATCGCCCGGACCAGCGGAAAAGGCTGATCGAGGCGCACGTCGACCTCGTCGAGACGGCGTCGACGTCGCGGATCAGCCACACCGTGCCGTGATAGCGGTGGCCGCGACGACCTCGGCGGACAGCTCGCCAAGCTCCAGCGACATGCCGCGATCCTGGCAACCGATCCGAAACGATCACGCACCGGGTCTGCGATCACCGCTTCCCGGGCCGGACCGAAGTCATCAGTGTGCCCGCAACGCCGCGAGCACGACCCGAACAAAGGACGACTTCTTGCGCCAGATCCTTCGCCGCCTCGCCGTGACCGCCCTCCTCGCCCCGGTCGCCGCACTCGGCGCCGCCACGATGACCGCGAACCCGGCCAACGCCGCGAAGGCCTCCGCGCAGGCACTCGAAACCCAGGTCAACAAGCTCGTCAACGCCGAGCGCGTCAAGCACGGCTGCAGCTCCCTGAAGGTCAACACCCAGATCACCAAGGCCGCCCGCGCCCACAGCGCCTACATGGCCCAGACCGGCAAGTTCTCCCACACCGGCAAGAACAACTCCCGCTTCTCCACCCGGATCAAGAACGCCGGCTACACCAAGCCGTCGGCCGAGAACATCGCCTGGGGCTACCAGACCGCGTCGGCCGTCGTCGACGGCTGGATGAAGAGCCCCGGCCACCGCACCAACATCCTCAACTGCAAGTCCAAGACCACCGGCATCGGCATCGCCCGCGCCGCCAACGGCGCCCCCTACTACACCCAGGACTTCGGCTACTGAAGCTCGCTGAGCAACCGTCAGTACAGCGTCGGCACCGCCGCTCCGTCCACGATCTCGGCGCGGACTCCCGGTAGGCCGGTGGCCCAGCCGGACAGGACCGAGTCGTCACCGGGGTGGCGGCCGAGGCCGACCGCGTACTCACGCCGGGCATGTCCGATTTTGAACGGTCGTGGCCACGCGTGCGCATCGGTGACACCGGCCTCTTCCAGGGCGGTCAGCAGGGCACGGATCCGTCCGCGGAACCGGCCGATGGTCTCCTCGAACGGCTCGCCGGTCACCGCGTCCACGGTCAGCACCACCCAGGTTCGGTGCCGCCGGTGTGGTGGGGTCGCCGGCTGGCCCTCCCACGACTGGTACAGCTCCTGGGTCAGCAGGTCCCGCAGGCCCGCGCCGACCTGACCGGTGCAGCTGCGGACCGGGAAGGACGGGGTCAAGACCGTCAGCGGGTACGCCCCCGGAGGCGCTGTGCCGATCCCGTCGAGCGTGACCGTTTCAGCCCAGTCCCAGGCCGCCCAGGTGCCGAAGAAGTGTCGCAGCAGCTCATCCGGAGGCAGGTCACCGGCGTCGCGGGCGGTCCGGGCCGCGAGCACCACCCACGCCAGGCCCGGCAGTCCACCGAACGGTGCCGAATCCAGGCCCCGCACCCGTGCCCAGGCTTTCACCGAGCGCGCCAGGCCGGTGAACCCGGGCACCTCGGCCGTAGCCGCCAGTACCGCTTCGGCGTCCGCCACCGCACTCAGCGCGACGGCCGGCGCCTCGTCGAGTTCCGCCCGCCGAGCCACCGTGGCAGCCACCGGCAGCCCGCCGGAGTCGACGGTGACCAGGTCGACGTCGAGACCACCACGGGACAATCGCAGGCCGGGTACGCGAGCACCGATCACCTGCCGCACCGACCAGCCATCGACGGCGAGTCGTCGCCGCAGATCCACCGCCCCGGGGAACACGGCCACCAGGTCGAGGTCGGCACCGGGCAGCTCACAGCCGAGACGCCGCGACCCGACGAGGTGAACGGCAGCCTCGGGCAGCGCCGCCCGCAGTCCACCGAGAACCCCGGTGGTGCCGATCGCGACCGGCTCCGGCCCGTCCGGTTCGGGCAGCCAGCGCAGTGCACCGGCGCCCAGCAGCAGTTCCGCCCGTGGCCGCATCGGCTCGTCACCACGACGCGACAGCAGCGTAAGCCGGTCCACCGTCGCCGCCATCGGTTGCAGCCGACCGGCAATGGTCGCGGCGACCCGATCCGATGTCCGGTGCGAGGTGTGGCCCCCTGCGCGCCCCGATCCCGAATGTGGAGTGTCACTCCCGGCCCGACCCGATCCCGGGTGCGGGGCGTCGCTCTCGGCACGGCCCAACGTCAGGTGTGGCGTGTAGCCCTCGGCCCGGCCACGGCACTGCGGGAACCGGCTCTGCAACGCCCGGTGCAGTGCCGCCCACGGTGCCGGGTCGGCGGCGGCCGGGTCGAGCCAGACCGTGGCGTCGGAGCGGTGCTCGAATGTCCGTACCCCCGCAATTGTCACTTCGAACGGGGAGACCTCGGCCGCCGCGCCTGCCAGATGTGCCGCCGCGTCCTCGAAATCGGCTTCCGGAAGGAAGCCGAAAAGCACGTTGACGTGCGGCGGCCACCTGTCGAACTGCGGGTCGAGCACCCGGCGCACCTCCTGAACCGGCGGCCACAGCCGTCCCGGCGGCAGCCACGCCACCGCGGTCCGAGCCGTCGGCCCCACGGCCGCAGCCGTCGCCGTCGGGTCCGCTCCCACCGCAAGATCAACGACCACACCGAAATGATCAGAAACGAACAACCCGCCGTCCGGTACGTCACCGAGCAGCCCCGCCGACGACACCGTCAGGTCCCCGCCCCGCAGCAGCACCCGATCCAGCCGCGACGCCCGGCCGGTCAGCGACCCGACGGCGGCGAGCGGGTTACGAACCGGGTCGAAGGTCGCGGTCCGGTCGTCCGGCCCGTGCGCTTCGAGCCACGCGTCACGCATCCCGAGCCGACGGGCCGGAGTGTCCCCACTGTCGTTGACGTCCCCGGCCACCACCACCGGCACGTCCAGTCCGGCCAGCCCGGTGGCGAGATCGGCCAGCTCAGCGGCCCGGCGCCCCGGACCGTCAGCGGCGTGATCACTGGTGAAATGAACCGCGGCCACCACGATCGGCCCGGCCACGGCGACCGGCCCACTCTCGGCGACCGGCCCGGCCACGGTGATTGCGGTGACCTGCTTGAACGGGCCCAGCACGTGCCGGCCCGCCTCCAGCACCGGAACCCGGCTGAGCAGCAGCACGCCACTGTCGTCGACGTCCTTACCGGCCGGATCGGTGCACAGCGTGTAGTTCCGGCGCACCCAGTCCGCCGCGAGCAGCCGTTCGAGGAGGTCGCGTTCCACTTCCTGCAGCGCGATCACGTCGGCGTCGGCGCGCTCCAGTGCGGCGATCAGAAGCGGGCGTCGCCGGGCGGTGTCGATCCGGTCGGCGTCGTAGCGGTCCCACAGTGTGTTCCAGGTGAGCACTCGCAGCGCGGTGGCCGGTGCGGCCGGGTTCGCCGTAGCCGGAACCCAGCCGCCGTCTTCGCACCAGGCGTGTGGGGTGCGCGCGGTGAAGAACGGGGCACCGAGCCGGCGCGGGACACGGACCCGGCCGGCGGCCGACGTGTCGAGCCGGTCCACGCCGGAGGCCCGGTCCCAGAGCCGTTCGCCGTCGGCCTCGATGAACAGCACCCGATGCCAGGGGATGTCGCCGCCGGGCACGAACGCGGGCAACGGCACCCGCTCGGCCTGCGGCCCGCGCACGTCGACGCCGAACACGAACCGGGCCGGATCGAGCCGGGGATCCCATCGCACCCGGTGATAGATCTCCGCACTGGTGCGCATCGGGCGACGGTAACGCCCGGGCCGGGCCGCCCGCACCCGGTTAAATCAGCTCACTCGGTGGGCAGCCCGAACACGTCGGACAGCCCGGTCACCTGGATCGCCTTGGCCACCGGCGGTGACGGGTTGACAAGTGTCACGGTGACGCCGGCCGCCGCGGCGGTGTTGCGGACACTGACCAGGGCACCCAGGGCGTACGAATCCATCAGGGTCACCTCGGAGACGTCGATCTGAAGAACCTGGTACGTGGACGCCTTGGCTGCCGCCGCCAGGTTGTCACGGACCTCGTCAGCGTCCCTGAGGTCCAGTTCCCCGGATAGCGCGGCACGCAGGGTGACGCCGTCGTTGCTGGTCTCGTACATGATCAAAGCGCTTCCGGACATGCGTCGACGGTAGCGGTGATCGGGCCGGCCCGCCCGCCGTGGCCCCTCTCCGGAGTGAGAACGCGGCCCCCTGTCAGTTCTCGGTTCCCCTCGTTACCGTCCGGTAACCGCGCGGTTTCCATAGACATCAGTAACTGACAATCCCCGTCAGTGGAGGGCCAATGTCACCGCGTACCCGCATGCCCGCAGTCGTTCTCGCTCTTCTCCTCAGCACCGCTGCGCTAGTCCCCGCTCAGCCCGCCCGGGCCGCCGTCACCATCCCCGCCTTCTACACCCCGCCGAACACCCTGCCCGCCGCCGACGGGGCGCTGATCCGCACCGAACCGCTGCCCCTGGCCCTGTCACTGCCCGGTATCAGCGGGCCACTGCCCGGCCGGGCCACCCGGATCATGTACAAGTCGACCGACTCCACCGGCGGGCCGGTCGCGATCACCGGCGCCTACCTCGAACCGGCCGCGCGCTGGACCGGCGGCGGCGCCCGCCCGCTGGTGGTGCTCGCGCCCGGCACGATGGGCCAGGGCGACCAGTGTTCCACCTCGCTCGCCCTGCAACGCGGCCTGATCGTGGGCACCGAGAACAACCAGACGACACTGTCGGTCGGCTACGAGGTCCTGGCCGTCTACCGGCTGCTGGCCAAAGGCATCGCGGTGGTCACCACCGACTACGCGGGGCTGGGCACCACCGACCGGGTGCACACCTACGTCAACCGGGTGGACTCGGGGCACGCCGTCCTCGACGCCGCCCGCGCGGCCCGGGCGCTGCCGGGCACCTCGGTCACCGCGGACTCCCGGGTCGGGCTCTACGGGTACAGCCAGGGCGGCGGGGCGGTCGCCGCGGCGGCCGAACTGCAGGCCACCTACGCTCCCGAGATCGCGGTGACCGCGGGCTACGCCGGGGCGCCGCCGGCCGATCTGACCGGTGTCGTCGCCGGAATCGACGGCAGCGAACTCGCCGGCGCCCTCGGTTGGTCGATCAACGGGTTCGCCCAGGCCGAACCGGAGCTGCGGCCGATCCTCGACGCCTACCTCACCGACGCCGGCCGGGCCGTCCTCACCAGGCTGTCCACCATGTGTGTCGGTGACGCGATCCTGTCCTACGCCGGCAAACGCAGCTCGGCCTGGACCCGTGACGGCAAGACCCTCGCCGCCGTCATCGCCGCCGAACCCGCCCTGAAAGCCTTCATCGACGACCAGACGATCGGCACCCGTAAACCGTCGGGTGTCATCCGGGTCGCCACCGGCGTCTTCGACAACCTGGTCCCGCACGCCCAGGCCCGCACGATGGCCGCCGACTGGTGCCGGCTCGGCGGCACCGTGGTCTACGACCCGATCGTGCTGCCGTGGACGGTCAGCCCGCTGCTCAACCATTTCGGCCCGCTGCTCACCGACCAGCCCACCGCCGTCGACTGGCTGACCCGCCGCCTGACCGGCACCCCCGCGACCTCGAACTGCGCGTCACTACGCTGATCCGCCCATGCCGCCACCTGGCATTTCGGGGGAAAATGCCAGGTGGCGCCGTGCGGGTGGGGCTCGCACGGTCACAAGGGACGTTCAGCGGCCTGATCTTGCTGCCGCATTTCAACGAACGTCAGTCGAACGTCAGTCGAACTCATGTCGATCCCGTGACGGTCCTCTGATCCGGCGACGGCTGGAACGGTCAGCGGTTGAAGGGCAGCGTCTGCAAGCCGGTGCGACCGCCGGTGGCCACCAGGCCGGTCTCGTCGATGCGCAGTTCGCCGTTCGGGCCACTCAGGTTGATCTGGCCGGAGTCGCCGGCCGGGATCACCCGCCAGGTCTGGGCGGCGTCGCCCTCTCGGCACGGCTGCAGGGCCAGCGGGACTCCGGAGGTGGCCGTCACGCACCAGCCGGTGCGCGCCACCGGCACGATGAGCACCCGGTCGGCGGCGCGCACCGGGGCCGGGGTCAGGGACATCTCGGTGGTGGCGTCGCGGGCCGTTCCGGTGAAGTCGACGACGTCGTCGGGACTGGCGGCCAGCCACAGGTCGATGCCGTCGTCGGCCACGTCGAGCAGGACGCCGGTCTCCAGGTCGACGCCGAGTTCCCGCAGCTTGGTGACGTCCGAGGTCACTCCGCCGGTCCAGGACGGCATCGCGGACGGCCGCGGGGCCCGCACTGAGGCTGATGGTGCCGGTGTCTCGGCCGGCAGGATCGGGCGGTCCGGGTTGGGGCCGCGGGTCAGGAAACCCAGGCCGGCGGCGGTGATCAGGACGGCGGTGAAGGCGGCGCCGGCGGCCCGCTTGCGGCGCCGCCGGTCGCCGCGGCGGCGGATCTCCGCGGAGGGTGCCAGGCCGGCGGTGTGCTGGAGGTGTGTCGACGCCGTTCTTGCTGATCGAGCGCCAGCGGTCCTGGCCGTCGTCCGCGACGTCGATCAGCACACTCTTCCCGACGTCGATGCCGAACCGATTCAACTGGCTCAGGTCCGAGACCGGCGCTTTGGTGACCTTCGGCTTAGCGGTCGCGGCGGTCGCCTTCAAGGAAGTGGCCGGGGCGGCCGGCACAGCGGCAGACGAAGCGGCCGGCGCGGCTGCGGGGAGATAAGCAGCCGGGGTGCCGTTGGCGCGGGCGGACAGGGTGGCGGCGCTCAGAACCGCGACAGCTCCGAAGACGAACGAACGCATGGGGGTGCTCCTTCAAGGGGGCGTGTCCTGCAATCGCCATGGACACGCCCCGTACGGAGCCCTGATTTCAGACCGACGGTAACGGAAAGATAACGGCTACGATCACTCGGTGGGGGTCACGCAGACATAGACCGCCTCGTGCAGCACCGACGGCCCGAGTCGCAGGCCGGTGAGGAAGTCCGCGAGCGCCAGGGAGGCCGCCGGATCGTGCGGCCCGGCCCGGTGCCCGCCCGCCTCCAGCACGAACCCGACCTCGGCCATGATCTGCACCAGCGAGTCGGCCTTCTCCCCGGTCCGCAGTCCGGCGTGCGCCGGGTCGAAGGCGAGCTGGACCGCCCCGTCCTGCATCCACAGGAAATGCGCCCCGCTCTGTTCGTTACCGTGCGCGACCAGGGTGGTGCCCCGGGAGAGCCGGACCGCGCCCTCCCGGCCGAGGAAGTCGCCACCCCACTCGACCAGCAGCACCCAGCCGGGCAGCTGGGTAACGGCGACGACCCGCTCGGTCTCCAGCCGTTCGAAGACCGGACCCAGGTCGCCGGGCAGTTCGGCGACGACCTCGGCCGGCAGCCCGTGCACGACCAGCGGACCCGGTACGGCCTGGGGGTTCTCGCCCCCGATGCGCTGGATCGCCTCGTCCAGCGTGAGTTCCCCGACCAGGGTCAGGCAGTAGGAGTCGGCGAACCGGGCGTACTGCTTACGAAACCAGTCGTAGCGTTCGGCGGTGGAGAGCATGCCTCCATCGTCGCCGGGCACACGTCGCCGGTGGCCGGATTGGGGAAAGTTCAGAGGATTCGGGGCAGCGGCGGCAGCGCGGGACGGTCCAGCCACGCGGTGAACAGGCCGTCGAGGGACCCGGTCGCATAACGGGCGGCGTGTTCGCGGAACTGGGTGGTCGTCACGGTCCGGTGCCGGTGTTCGGCGACCCACGTGCGCAGCAGCGCGAAGAACGCCTGCTCGCCGACGCTTGCGCGCAGGGCGTGCAGGGTCAGCGCGCCACGCTTGTAGACCAGCGGGTCGAACATCCGGTCGACACCCGGGTCGGCGACCACGACGTTCGCCGGGTGGGCCGCGAGCCAGGCGTGCCATCCGGTGGCGTGGGCGTTGGTCGAGGGGCCGCCGGAGGCGCCGGACCACAACCATTCGGCGTACGTCGCGAAGCCCTCGTTGAGCCAGATGTGCCGCCAGTCGGCGACGGTCAGACTGTTGCCGAACCACTGATGGGCGAGTTCGTGCGCGACCAGCCGCTCGTGCGTGCGCCGCCCGTCGAGGTGGTTGCGCCCGAAGACGGCCATGCCCTGTGCCTCGATCGGGTCGTCCAGATCGTCGTCGGCGACGACCACCATGTACTCCCGGAACGGGTACGGCCCGAACAGCCGCTGCATCACGTCCATGATCTCGCCGTGCCGGCCGAAGTCGTGCTGGAAGACGCGGCGCACCCGGGGCGTGATCGCGGCCCGCTGCGGCACTCCCCCGGTGGCCAGGTCGACCAGTTCGTAACGGCCGATCTGGACACTCATCAGGTACGGGGCGGTCGGCTCCTCCCGTTCGTACACCCAGGTGGTGGTGCCCGCCCCGCGGCTCTTGGACACCAGGTCACCGGTGACGAGCACGGTGTACGGCGTCGCCGTGGTCATCGTGACCAGGAAGGTGGCCTTGTCGTCGGGCCGGTCGTTGCACGGGAACCAGGACGCCGACCCGTTGGGCTGACTGGCCACCAGCACCCCGTCGCTGAGTTCGTCCCAGCCGATGTCACCCCAGCGGCCGGAGACGGGACCGGGTTTCCCGCCGTACCGGATCTCGGTCTTGAATGTCGCTCCGTAGCCGATCGGGCGCTCGGGTTTGATCCGGAGCTTGCCGGCCCGATGGTCGAATTTGGCCGGCCGCCCGTCCACCCGCACGTCTTTGACCTGCAGCCGGGCCAGGTCGAGGCTGAACCGGGACAGCGGCTGAACGGCCCGCGCGGTGACCACGGCCCGGCCGGCCAGCCGGTTCGACACCACCCGGTAGTCGAGTTCCAGGTCGTAGTGCAGAACCCGGTAGCCGCCGTTGCCGTTCTCCGGCAGGTACGGGTCGGTCGAACGGTCGGCGCCCGGGGCGGCGCCGACCGGCACGGCAGGTGGGGTCATACCCGGCGGGAGGCCGTCGCGGGCCAGGTCGCGACCGGGTTGCCGAGCCACCGGCTGTCGTCGGGCACGGCGTCACCGCGGGTGACGAGCGAGCCGGGACCCACGGTGGTCCGGGCGCCGATGCTCGCGCCGGGCAACACGATCCCGTGCGGGCCGAGTGTGGCGCCCGCGGCCAGAGTGACCTCATCCATACTCATGATCCGATCATGGAACAGGTGGGTCTGAACAACGCACCCCCGGTTCACAGTCGCGCCGGCGCCGAGACGAACCAGATCGAACTCCGGCAGCCACAGCGTCTCCAGCCAGACACCACGGCCGATCTTCGCGCCGAGCGTGCGCAGCCACAGGGTCAGCAGCGGGGTGCCGGCGGCGAACCGGAACAGCCACGGCGTCGCGAGCACCTCGACGAACGTGTCGGCCAGCTCGTTGCGCCAGACGAACGACGTCCACAGCGCGCGTTCCCCGGCCCGGAACCGGCCGACCAGCAGCCACTTGGCGGCGGTCGCGGTCAGCGCGCCGGTGATCGCGGCGGCGAACAGCACCGGCCCGGCGGCCAGCGCGGCCGCCCAGCCACCGGCGGTGTCCCAGATCAGCGTCAGTGCGGCCAGCACCAGGACGGCGAGGGCCCCGGCGAGGATCACCGGGACGACCCGGCACAGTTCGACCACGGCCCGGGCCACCTTGAGGCGGGCCGGCGGGTCGAAGGTGCGGCCGTTGTCGGCGGTCTCGACGATCCGGCGCAACGGCATCGGCGGGGCGCCCAGCCACGACGAGCCCTTCTTGGCCTTGTGCGGCGCCGACGACAGCACCCCGACGAGACCCCGTTTCGGCACCGACCGGCCGGGCGCGGCCATCCCGGAGTTGCCGAGGAACGCCTGCTTGCCGATCCGGGCCGGGGCGACCCGCAGCCACCCGTGGTCGAGTTCGTAGGTGGCGACCATGGTGTCGTCGGCCAGGAACGCGCCGTCGTCGACGGTGGTCATCGCCGGGACCGCTAGCACCGTGGAGATCTCCGTGCCCCGGCCCACCTTGGCGCCGAGCAGCCGCAGCCAGACCGGGGTGAACAGGCTGGAGTAGATCGGGAACAGCGCGACCCGGGCCATCCCCATCAGGTGCTCGGTGGTCCACACCTGCCACGCCACCCGCCCCTGAACCGGGTGGAACCCGGTCCGCAGGCCGATGCCCAGCAGCCGGACGGCGACCAGGACGAGCAGGGCGTAACCGGTCAGGTACGCGACGGCGGCGGCCGGAACCGCGATCAGCAGGCCGCCCCCGTTCAGCCCCCAGCCGAGCAGCGCGAGCGCGGGCAGCGCGGCCACCACCGGCAGCAGGGCCAGCAGCTGCGCGGTCAGGCTGTAGGCCGCCACCCAGGACCGGCTGCTCAGCCGGGACCGGGCCGGACGCTGCGACGGCCAGGTGGTGGCGCCCTTACCGGTGACGGGGACGGCCGGGGAACCGGCCCAGCTCTGGTTCGCCGGAACCGCGGCGGTCACGGTCGACCCGGCGGCGATCTTCGCGCCCTTGCCGACCCGGGCACCGGGCATCAGGGTGCTGCGCGCCCCGACCCGGCCACCGGCACCGACCCGGACCGTGCCGACCCGGACGACGTCACCGTCCACCCAGTAGCCGGAGAGGTCCACCTCCGGTTCGATGGCGGCACCACGGCCGAGTTTGAGCAGCCCGGTGACCGGGGGTGCCGAGTGCAGGTCGACGTCGCGGCCGAGGCGGGCGCCGAGCAGTTTCGCGTACGTGGTCATCCAGCCCGCCCCGCCGATACCGGTCGCACCGGTCAACTCGGCGAACCGTTCGGCGGCCCACAGCCGCAGGTGGACGCCACCGCCGCGGGGGTACTTCCCGGGGCCGACGCCGCGCAGCAGCAGCCGGGCCACACCGGCGGCCAGCAGCACCCGCCCCGGTGGGCTGAACAGCACGAGCCAGGACACCGCCAGCCACCACCAGGAGACCGTCGGCAGCAGCGCCGTCACCGTGCCCAGCGCGGCCAGCACCGTCAGCCAGCGCAGCCCGACCAGCGCCAGCATCGGCAGCATCAGCAGGAACTGCACCAGCCCGGCCCGCAGCGGAGTCGGCCGCACCGCGCGGCGGACCGTGGTCGCCGCGTCGAGGCCGTCGAGTACCGTCGCCATCTCGGCGAGGCGGGGGTTCTGGTAGATGTCGGCCACCGACACCTGCGGGTGGGTCCGCCGGATCCAGGCCACCAGCTGGGCCGCGGACAGGCTGCCGCCACCGCTGCTGAAGAAGTCGGCGCCGGCCTCGGCCGGGCGAACCCCGAGGATCTCCTCCCAGCCACTGGCCAGCCACTCTTCGGCCGTGGTCAGCTCGGCGTCGGCCGGGCCGGTGACGGCCAGCGGCCAGGGCAGGGCGGCCCGGTCGACCTTTCCGGACGTGCGGGTGGGCAGGTCGTCGATCACGGCCAGCAGCGGCACGAGCGCGGCCGGCAACTGTTCGCGGATGCGCGCGGTGGCGGCCGCGACGTCGAAGCCGGCGGCGTCGTGCGGCACCAGATAGCCGACCAGGAGCTGATTACCGGCGGCGGTACGTTTCACCGCGGCGGCCGCACCGGCCACTCCGGGCAGCGCCTGCAGGGCGGCGTCCACCTCGCCCAGCTCGATCCGGCGGCCGCCGAGTTTGACCTGCTCGTCGCCGCGGCCGAGGAACAGCAGGCCCTCGGCTTCGGCGCGGACCACGTCGCCGCTGCGGTAGGCGCGGGCCCAGTCCAGAGCGGGCAGCGGGGCGAACTTCTCGGCGTCCTTGGCCTCGTCCAGGTAGCGGGCCAGGCCCACACCACCGATGACCAGTTCACCGGTCTCACCCATGGTGACCGGTTGACCGGCCGCGTCGACGACGGCGAGTTCCCAGCCGGCCAGGGGCAGGCCGATCCGGACCGGGCCGTCACCGGTCAGCCGGGCGGCGCACGCCACCACGGTCGCCTCGGTCGGGCCGTAGGTGTTCCACAACTCGCGGCCTTCGACGGCCAGCCGTTCGGCGAGTTCGGGCGGGCAGGCCTCGCCGCCGAAGATCAGCAGCCGGACGTCCTCGAGGGCTTCGGCCGGCCAGAGCGCGGCCAGCGTCGGCACCGTGGACACCACGCTGATGCGCTGCTCGGCCAGCCACGGGCCCAGGTCGACACCGCTGCGGACCAGCGAACGCGCGGCCGGCACCAGGCAGGCGCCGTGCCGCCAGGCGAGCCACATCTCCTCGCAGGACGCGTCGAAGGCCACCGACAGGCCGGCCAGCACCCGGTCGGCCGGGCCGAGAGGTTCCACGTCGTCGTCGACCAGGAACAGCTGGGCCTCGGCGTCGACGAACGCGGCGGCGGCACCGTGCGAGACCGCCACCCCCTTCGGGGTGCCGGTGGAGCCGGAGGTGAAGATGATCCAGGCGTCGTCGGCGGTCTCCGGTCGGCCGGTCTCGCCGCCGGGGTCACGCCGGACCGACAGGCTCATGCCGTCCCCGAGCACCGCGCACACACGCGCTTCGGTGAACACGAGTTCGGCACGCTCGCCGGGATCGTCGGCGTCGACCGGCACGTACGCCGCCCCGGCCGCCAGCACGCCCAGGATCGCCAGGTAGAGGTCGGCCGTGCCGGAGGCGATCCGGATGCCGACCCGGTCGCCGGGGCCGATCCCGTGCCCGGTCAGGGTGGTGCGCAGCGTCTCGACCTCGGTGGCGAGCTGCCGGTAGGTGAGGGTGGCGGTGCCGGTGTCGATCGCGAGGGCGCCCGGGTGGGCCTGCACGGTGGCGTCGAGGATGTCGATCAGGGTGCGGCGGAGCGGGGCGGAGCTGGAGCGGAAAACCGCCGGAGCCTCGGGTGCGAGCGACAATTCAGGTAATTCGATCAGCTGCAGATCAGTCGTCACGGTCACTGAGCGCGCTCCACCTTCACCTCTGGTTCACCCGCCGTTTGCGGCAACACCCGAAGCTACGAGTGCAAGATGAACAAATACGGGAGAACGGCCTGATTCGTGTTGACGGACACACTGACGACCGTCTACCCGCACAGGTCACCGTCACCCGAACGGTCAGTCCGCCTGCACCCGGTTGCGCCCGTTTCGTTTCGCCTGGTAGAGGCGCTGGTCGGCCTGGCTCATCGCGTCCGCCAGCGACGCCGGGCCGGTGACCTCGGTCAGGCCCATGCTGAGGGTGACGGTCAGACCGGGTTCGATCGTGTCCCACGGGTACGCCGCGACACTCGCCCGCAGCAGCTCGCACCGCGCCCGCGCCTCCTCGATACCGGAGCCGTGCAGCGCGATCAGGAACTCCTCGCCACCGAACCGGGCCACCAGATCGGTCTCGCCGATCCGGTCCAGCAGGATCGCCGCGATCCGGCGCAGCACCTCGTCGCCGATGAAGTGGCCGTACTCGTCGTTGACCCGTTTGAACCGGTCGACGTCGGCCACCGCCACACAGACCGGGCCTCCGGCGGCGACCAGTTTCGGCAGCCGTTCGTCAGCCGATCGCCGGTTCGGCAGGCCGGTCAGCGCGTCCTCGGTGGCCTGGCGCTGCCACACCACGTTGTCGGCGGCCAGTTCGGCGCTGCGAGCCCGGTGCAGTTCCGCTTCCAGGCGCGCGTTCTCCGCCTCAAGGCGGACGTTGTCCAGTTCGAAGTGGTGCGCGGCCATCCGGGCCCGGGCCGCGGCGACCTGATTGTGCAGCTCACGTTCCAGATCGTGGAAGTCCCGGTAGTGGGCCAGAGCCGCGACGAAGTCACCGATCCGTTCGTGTGCCTCGGACAGCTCCTGGGAGATCTCCATCGCCATCGGCTTCTCGCCCGCCTGATGCGCCCGCTCCAGTGCCAGCCGCAGGCCCTCGATGGCCTCGGTGTGATGGCCGCGCATCATCCGGATCCGGGCCTGGTGCTGGAGTGCCGCGGACTCCAGCGAGCGGTAACCGGCCCGGACCGCGATCAGCCGGGACTCCTCGACCGACCGGCCCGCGCCGTCCAGGTCACCGGCCAGGGCCAGCAGCATCCCGTGGTTGTCGAGGCTGATCGCCTCCCGGTACGGATGCCGCGCCTCCCGGGCCAGGCGCAGGGCCTCGGCCACGTAGCCGAGAGCACCGGTGAGCACCTGGTCGGCGGCTTCCAGGTCGCCACGGCCACGGAGCCGGGGTACCTCGTACACCGCGTTGTCGCTGACGTTGTTGAGGATGCAGAACCGGGCCTCGGCGTTCATCCCGTCGGCCATCCCGAGGGCCCGCATCAGGTAGGTGGTGCTCAGCTCGTGCTCGCCCATCCGGCCGTGCACCACGCCGGTCCGGTTGTGCACCCAGTAGAGCAGTTCCCGGTCGCCGAGGCGCTGCGCGATGTCCCGGGCGGTGGCCAGCACGTCCAGGGCCTCGTCGTGCATGCCGAGGTCGATGAGCGGCATGGCCTGCAGGGTGAGCACCTCGCAGAGGCCGACCGGGTCGTCGAGTGCCTCCAATGTCACGACCGCCTTGCGGCAGGCCGCGATCGCCTCCTCCTGCCGGCCGAGCCGCATCAACTGGTTGGCCAGGGAACGCAGCGCGGCGGCCTCACCGGCGGCGTCCCCGGTGGCGGCCGCCAGATCCGCGGCGGTCCGGGCCAGCTCGCCTCCGGCCCGGTAGTCACCGGCCAGCCGTTTCTCCTCGGCCCGCGCCAACAGGACGTCGACCGGCAGGGCAGCACTGGCGGTGGCGTTCACGGTGGTCAAGCCGTCCCCCTTCAGCCCCGGGGCCGAGTGGCCACCGATCGAGCTGGGCGCATCATCGGCCGGCTCGGCCCGATCATGAGCACTCATCGGCGACCAAGAACAGGACGGCCGGCCCAGCCGGGTGACTCGCCGCATCGCGGCAGTGTAGTCACGCCGGCCGGGTCAGGACTACGAGACAGTCACGTTCTGGACGATGCCGGAGCCGTTGGAGACGTCGAGACCGAAAAGACCGCTGCGGTACGCCGTGTCGCGCCCACCCTGGGCCGGGTGGTACGCGGGGGTCAGCCGCCGAGGACGACCAGTTCGGCCCGGCCGCTCGGGGTGCCGGTCTTCTGCACCATCATCAGGTCCAGCTTGCGATCGCCGTTCCAGGCGGTGACCAGCACGTCCAGGTGAGCGCTGGCACCGGGCGCGGTGTCGGCGCTCAGCAGCACGTCCTGCAGGTTCGAGGCACCGTCGAGAACGTTGAGCCGGGTCTTGCCGTCGGCTGCGGTCGCCTTCTGGATCGCCGCGAGGTCGGGCCGCTTGTCGGCGTCGAAATCGGTCACGATCACCTGCCGGTCGGTGCTCTCCGGCTCCGAGGTGACGAGCGTCGGGGTCAGGTGCCGCTGGAAACCGGCGGCGCCGTCGAGCACCTGGATCTCCATCTTCTTACTGGCCGTACCGGACGTCTGGGTGATCACCAGGTCGGGGCGGCCGTCGCCGTTCCAGTCCGCCACCGCGAACTGGTGCCGGTCACCGGTGACGGCCGGCACGCTTCCGGCCGGGATCAGGAACCGGCGGAACGACGACGCCCCGTCCAGGACACTGACCCGGGTGAGGCCGTCGGCGGTGGCACCGGACCGCTGCACCACCACCAGGTCGGGTTTCTTGTCGCCGTTCCAGTCGGTGAACGCGTACGCGTGGGTGGCGTCGGTCGGGCCGAGCGCGGTCGCACTGTCCAGCAGCAGGTTGGCGAACCCGCTGGCCCCGTCCAGGATGCGGACCTCGGTCTTGCCGGTGACCGTGCCGGAGCCCTTGACGACGGTCAGATCGGGCTTGCCGTCGCCGTTCCAGTCGGTCAGCGCCAGTTCGTGCCGCTCACCCAGCGGGCCCAGCTCGGCTCCGGAGACGACGAGGGCCTTCTGGAACGGGCCGGACGGCACCGCCGCCGACGGTGCCGCCGCCGGTTCCTTCGTCTTCGTCCCCCACAGCCTCGACACGATGAGCAGCGCGTCGTGGGCCTCGGGTGCGTAGGCCAGCGGGAACGCCGAGCCCTGCACACGCTGGCAGATCGCGCCGATGTCCCCGCTCATCCACCGGTCGCCGGGGTACTTGCGCAGCATCGAACTGAGGAAGGCGTTGGTGGCGAACACCGGGTCGATCAGCTGATCGGGCCGGCCCCAGCCCTGCGACGGCCGCTGCTGGAACAGGCCGAGGCTGTCATGGTCGTACGCCACGGTGTGGTTGTTCAGGGTGCTCTCGGCGATCGCGGTGGTCAGCGCGATCACTGCGGCCCGGTGACCCAGACCGCGGTCCTGGACGGTGGCGACGATCGCGCGGGCACAGGCGATGCCGCGGCCGTTGATCGCCCGGCCGAGCCGCGGGCCGTTCATCGACGGCCGCACCTGATCGGCGATCGCGGTGTCGGCGGCGGTCACCTCGTCCGGCCCGCACGGGGCGATCTTGGCCGGTGCCGCGAGTGCCACCGGCGGCGCCGCGGCCACCGGAGCGGCCGGGGCCAGCACTGCGGCTGCGACGGTGACCACGGACAGCACCCTCCGGCCCGAATGTGGTCCACTCAGGACTCTCACCATGTCGCTTCCGACCCCTCCGCCCCCGCCAACGTGCCGCATCAATCTTTCACACATCCTTGTTCACCCGAAAGGTGTACTGGTGTCGTGCTTGACCTAGGGTGGTTTCCTCGGCGGTGGTTTCTCGGCGATGGCTCCTCGGCGGTGGTTTCCTCGGCAAAGAAGACAGTCGACGTGGCGAGGCGGTGGCATGCGTTTCCGGCTCCTCGGACCGGTCGAGGTGTGGGACGGCGGTTCCGTGCCGCTGGGTGGCCCGAAACAGCGGACGGTGCTCGCGGCCCTGCTGCTGAACGCGAACCGGGTGGTGCGCGAGAGCACCCTCACCGACCTGACCTGGGGTGATCGGCCACCGGCCGGAGTGCGCGGGCAACTTCAGCTCTACGTGTCGCGGCTGCGCAAAGCCCTCAACGGCCGGGAGATCGCCCACCACGGCGGCGGCTACCGGATCACCGTCGATCCCGCCGAACTCGACCTGGCCGAGTTCGACAGTGAGGCTCGGCTGGCCCGGGCCGACCTGGCAGCCGGGCGGGACCCCGACGCGGCGAAACGACTGCGGGCAGCGCTGGCGATGTGGCGCGGCCCCGCACTCGGCGGCACGTGCGGATCCCTCGCGGAGTTGGAGGGGCCGGCGCTGGCCGAGCGCCGCCTGACCGCGCTGGAAGACCTGTTCGAGGTGGAACTCCGGCTCGGTGGCCACCAGCGGATCGTCAGCGAGCTGTACCAGGCGGTCGGCGAGGAGCCGTTCCGGGAACGGTTCCAGGCGCTGCTGATGACCGCCCTGCACGAGAGCGGGCACACCGAGGCGGCGCTGCGGGTGCACACCGAGGCCCGCGAGCGGCTGAGCAGCGAACTGGGCCTCGACCCGGGCCGGCTGGTCCAGGACGCCCACCGCCGGGTGCTGCGCAACGAGGTGCACGAGCCCCGGCCCGCCCAGCTCCCGGCGGACATTCCGGCCTTCGCCGGCCGCCGGGCCGACCTGGACCGGCTCGACGCCGCCGCCGGACGGCCGCTGATCCTCATCTCGGGCATGGCCGGCGTCGGCAAGACCACCCTGGCCGTGCACTGGGCGACCACGATGGCGAGCCGGTTCCCGGACGGGATCCTGCACGTCAACCTGCGCGGCTACGACCCCGGCGGGGCCGGGACGACACCCGCCGAGGCGATCCGCGGGTTCCTGGAGGCGTTCGACGTCCCACCGCAGAGCGTTCCGGTCACCCCGGCCGCCCAGATCGGCCTCTACCGGCGGCTGGTCGCCGGCAAACGGATGCTGGTGCTGCTCGACAACGCGCGCGACGCCGACGACGTCCGCCCGCTGCTGCCGAACTCGGCCGGCTGCCTGGCCGTGGTGACCAGCCGGCACGTGCTGTCGGCGCTGGTGGTGACGGACGGCGCCTACCCGCTGCCGGTGGAGCCGCTCAGCGTCGCCGAGTCCCGGCAGTTGCTGGCCGCCCGGCTCGGCGCGGACCAGGTGGCGGCCGAACCGTCGCCGGTGGACGAGATCATCGACCGGTGCGCGGGCCTGCCGCTGGCGATGACACTCGTCGCGACCCGGGCCGCGGTGAACCGGCGGTTCACCCTGGCGGCCGTGGCCGGCGAGCTGCGGGCCACCACCGATCCGCTGGACGCACTGTCCAGCGTGGACCGCAGTATCGACGTACGCATGGTGTTCTCGTGGTCCTTCGATGGCCTGTCGGCGGATGCCGCGACACTGTTCCGGCTGCTGGGGCTGCATTGTGGTCCGGCCGTCACGGCACCGGCGGCAGCCGCGATGATGGGGGTGCCGGTCCGGCGGGCGGGAGCGCTCTTCGCCGAACTCGCCGACGCGAACCTGGTCGTCGAAGACGTGGCCGGCCGGTTCAGCATGCACGATCTACTGCGGGCGTACGCGGCCGGGCGCCAGCCGGAGGACCCGGCGCAACCATTGCGGCGGGTCTTCGACTACTACCTGCACAGCGCGTACGCGGCGGACGGTCTGCTCTATCCGCATCGCGACGAGGTCGACCTGGACCCGCCCGGCGACGGCGTGCAACCGGAGACGTTCGCCTCCGACCGGGACGCGGCCGCGTGGCTGGCCGCCGAACGCCCGATCCTGCTGGCCGTGGTCGATCAGGCGCTCGCGTCCGGATTCCCGGCACACGCGTTCCGGCTCGCCCTGGCCCTGGTCACGTTCCTGGACCGGCACGGCTACTGGGACGAGGAGGTCGCCGCGCTACGGCAGGCCCTGGCCGCGGCCCGCGAACGGGACGATCCGGTGGGGCAGAGCCACGTGCTGCGGGTGCTCGGCACCGCGTACGCCCGGCTCGGCCATCACGATGCGGCCGCCGACCTGGCCGGTGCGGCACTGGCCCTGGCCGAACAGCACGACGACCGGATCGGCCGGGCCCGCGCCCACCGCGACCTGGCCATGCTGTGCTGGCGCGGCGGGCAGCAGTCCGAGGCGCTGCGGCACATCCACGAGGTGCTGCAACTGTCGGTGACGGCGGGTCTGCGGGCGGGCCCGGCGTTCGCCTTGTACCTGTTCGCCTGCGTCCACTACCTGACCGGGGACCGCCCTCGGGCGCTGGAGGTCTGCCAGGCGGCGGTGGCCGCCTACCGGGCGATCGGCGACCGCATCGGCGAGGCGGTGGCGTGGTCCGGCTGTGGGCTGATCAACGCCGCGCTGGGCCGGGACCGGGCCGCGGTGACCTGCCACGAGACGGCGCTGACCCTACGCCGGGAGACCGGCGAACGCCTGCTGGTGGCGGAGAGCCTGGTAGCGATCGGCGACACCCACGCTGCCGCGTCCCGGCCCGGCCAGGCGCGTGCGGCCTGGCAGGACGCCCACCGGATCCTCGACGAACTGGGCCACCCCGACCGGACCCACGTGGCCGCGAAACTGGCCACCCCGGAGACACCTCGGCGCTGATCAGGACGTCTCCCGCCCACGTTCTCCGGTCCGCGTCTCCTATCCGCGTCTCCTATCCGCGTCTCCCGCCCAGTCTCCGTCCGCGTCTCCTATCCCTGTCTCCCGTCCGCGTCTCCCATCCGCGTCTCCTGGCCTCGTCTCCTGGCCGCTCGGAGTGGCGGAGACCGGGTGGGAGTCCGCTCGGGAGCGGGCCTGGGTCAGGGCTCGGCGGACCAGGGTTCGCAGTGCGTTACGGCGTTCCCGGCGGTGATCGTGGCCGGTCAGCGGCAGGTCCGCGTCGGTGTCGGCAGCGGTCTCGGCGGCGGCCGTGATGGCGGCGTCGCTGAGGCCACAGCTGAGCAGGACACGTTCGGCGGCGGGTGCCCGGAGCGGGCGCGGACCGGCGTTGACCAGGCCGATCGCCGCCGCACTGACCCGCCCCTCGGTGACCGTCACGATCGCCAGGGCACCGGCCTGCGGGAAGATCGTGAACCGGCGGTCCTCGGCGTAACCCACCCCGGTTCCTGCGGGCAGTACCGGCAGGATCGACTCGGCCAGCAGTTCCTCCGGGCGGCGTACGGTGGTGAAAGGCCCGGTGAAGAAGTCCTCGGCCGACACGATGCGAGTGCCGTCCGGGCCGGTCAGGCGCAGCCGCGCGTCGACGGTCACCGCCAGAGCCGGCCATTCGGCGGCCGGATGGGCGTAAGCGAGGCTGCCGACCATCGTGCCCCTGGCCCGGATCGGCGGATGCCCGATATGGCGTACGACGTCACGCATCAGGTCACCGAGGGCGCCGCCGACCCGGCCCGTCTCGAAGACCCGGTGCCGCACCAACGGGCCGACCCGCAGCACACCGTCGCTCTGCCGGAGGGTGGCGAGCCCCGCGACGTGGTTGATGTCGACGAGCCGGCGAACCGGCAGATCCGCCCGGCCGAGTTCGACGGCCAGGCTCTGCCCACCGGCGAGCACCGCCGTGGAACCGTCTGCCAGCGCCGACAACACGTCGTCGACGGTACGCGCGGCGAGATATTCGACCGTCCTGGGCATCACCGTTCGCCCTCCACCTGACCAGCCGCGATCCGGCGATGCATACGGACGGCTCAGGGCTGAACCGGCGGACGCCCCATTCTGGGCCAGGCCGGGGCCGGACAGGGAGGGCCGTCATCCACACGGGTTAACGCCGAGCCCGCGCCTGCCGACCGGCGGCACCCCTTCGAGGGATCGGACCGGAGTGGAGCGGGGTGGCAGGCGGTGGCGGACGAAGTCCCTCGGCTGTCTGCCTGTCGACGGCTCCACGTTCATCCCGGATGTGCCCGAGACTCGGGAATGCGGCGGTCTAAATGTGCTTCTCACTGAGATCACACCGGCGGCCTCCTATTCGGTGAGGGGCGCCGGTGAAATTGGCATGATTCACTTCTTACAGTTTTCCGTAGGGGTGCGGGAGAATTCTTGTATGAGTCAGCCAGCGTTGTTCAGCGTTGCCGGAATGCGTGACCGGACCAAGGCGAGGAACTATTCTCCCAGCCGAGACGAATTTCGTCGTGAGCATGAAATGCGTCGCGCTTGGGGACTTCAGCGCCGCCACGCCGAGAAACTTCGCCGTATCCGAGCGCGCGACTCCATGCACCTCTCCCCCGAGGACCGGGAGTGGTTGGCCTCTCTCACGCCACAGACTCCGCCATCCCCTGAGCAGCCACAGACTTCGACCGCGCCCCAGCCCGCCCCCTCGCCCCCGAAGCCAGTCCCGGAGCCAACCCAGGAGCCGGAGCCAGTCCCGGAGCCCGAGGTGAGGCGGGAACCGGAGCCTGGACCGAAGCCGGAACTGGGGCCGGAACCCTCGGCCTGTGATGCGGCAACTGCTCAGCCAGCGCTGGCGACTACGCCGCCGGTCGCGGCGGCCCGGCTTGGGGCTTCCGTTCGGCGATCGGCGGGCACGGATCGGACGGCACCGAACGTTCTCGTGCCGGTCTGCCTCCAGCAGGGAACGCCGCCGCCTCGATCGGGCCGGGGTGGGATTCTATTGAATGAGTGTGGTGTCGGTCGGGCGCTGGCCACGGTAACACTCGGTGTATCTCCGGACGACCGTGCATGTGGTGGTCACCGTGCGATGGCCGAGGAAAAATCCCACGGGCCTTCGTCTGATTCTCTGTGCATTGCGCGAGATCTTCGAGAATGGTGTAGGCGAAGCCAATCTTCGCCATATAAGCCACCCAAAGATACACCCTTCGGAACACCACTATCCAATCTCCGAGGAATGCCGCCGTTCTCGCTTCCCGAACTCGGATGTCGCGACTCGCCTCGAACTCACCGAATCCACCAGCCACACCGGCCCGCCAGCCAGAAACGGAACCGACAGCCAGAACCGAAGCCGGTAACCGGCAACGGAGCTGCGGGAGACCGATCGGCCAGGACGGTGTCGCCGTCGGGTGGAGCCCTTGACTATGCGGTGTTTCGGTTGACGCTGCGGCTTTCCTCGGTGGCACGCGGGGTGGGCACGGAGGTAGCTGAGTCAGACGCGGACGCGACGGAGGCCGAGGTGACGGCGGACGCGGAGACGGCGGCGGAAGCGGCCAACGCGGCGACGGCGGGAGTGGGTGGGCGGACGGCGAAGCGGGCCGCGAGCACGCCGGACAGCAGGATCACCGTCAGGGAGCCGAGCGCCCAGCGCAAGCCGATGAAGTCGGCGGCCGCGCCGATCAGTGGGGGGCCGGCGACGTTGGCCAGGGAGGACAGGGAGGCCACTGCGGCGATTCGGTGGGCGGCGTTCGGGCCTCGGGCCACCACCGAAACCGCTACCGGCAATGACAAGGCGGCGCCCAAACCCCAGACGGCGACCGCGATCCAGCACACCCAGAGGGCCTGGGCGCTGCTGAAGGCGACGATGCCGGCGGTCGCGACCAAGCCGGACACGATCAGGGTCACCTTGGGGCCGACCCGGTCCACGAAGCGGCCGCCGGCCAGCCGGCCGATGGTCTGGGCGATCAGGAACACCGAGACGGCGGTGGCGGCCGCGCCCTCGCTGATCGGGAAGTTCTCGACCAGCGTGGGGGTGACCCAGTTGTTGGCGGCGCCTTCGGACAGGGCGGCACCGAAGACGACCAGGCCCAGCAAGAGAACTTGAGAGTCCCGCCATGCCCGGACGGGACGGGCGCCGGAACCGGACGGGGTGGCTCCGGAATGGGAGGCATCGGCGCTACGGCGAGACGGGTCGGTGCTGGGGGTGGGCATGGATGGGGCGTGGCGCAGTGTCAGCGACACTGCGCCACGGCCTGCCAAGGCCACTACCGCTAGGGCCACGAACTGGAGGTCTGGGGGCATCCCGGCGGTGGCGGCTACACCCCCGGCGGCGGCGCCGGCGGCGGCGGCTATCGAGTAGGCGGCGTGGAACTGGGACAGGATCGACCGGCCCACCCTGGCCTCGGCGATGGTGCCGAGCACGCTCTGTGGCACGTTGGTGGCGGCGAACACCGCCCCGTGCAGTGCGTGCGCGGCGAACAGCGGGGCGACCGAAGCTGTCTGCAGGGCGAGGCCCAGCGCCAGGTAGGCGAACACGAAACCGATCGTGGCCGTCAAGTAGACGCGGGCCTCGCCCCAGCGGGCCACCCACCGGCCGGTCAGCGGGATCGTCACCAGGGTGCCGATCGCGCCGGCCATCAGGAACCGGCCGAGTTCGCCGGTGTCCAGGCCGGCGGTTTCGGCGATCGCGGGTAGCCGCACGTTCCAGGACGCGAGGCTGAAACCGTTGATCGCGTACGCCGCCAGCACCGGGCCGCGCAGCCGCCAAGGGGAACTCATGACTGTCGCAGAACCACTTTCAGGTGTTGAGTGGACGGGGCCAGCCGGTACTGCGGGAGGACTCCCTGGCCGCAGGAAGCGGTGCCGACTCCGGCGACTGCCGCGTCCAGCGAGATCCACGTCTCGGTGGCTTCCGGCAGCTCGTGGTCGTGTCCGGTGGCCGTGATCAGCTCGCGGGACCACGGGCGGACCGTGATCGGTACGTCGACGCCGGAGATCTGCAGGCCGGTGCCGCCGAGGTCCACGGTGGCGTCGTCGATGCGGCGGGAGCCGTGTTCCTGCGGGCGCACGGTGCGGACCGCGAAGTCGTCGCGATCGGCGCTCCACGAGCCGTGGCGGGCGCCCTGGCCGGTGTCCGGGTACTGCGGGCCGGGCCCGTAACCGGTCCAGCCCACCCGGGTGGTGGGGCGGTCGAGGCGCAGGTCGACACCGGCACGAGCCCAGTCACAGGGCCACGGTCCATACGGCGTGATGGTCAGGTCCAGGGCCAGCGCGGTGCCGTCGCTGGTCCAGCGCCAGGTGACGTCTACTCCGGCGTCGATGATCGGCGGGCCGCTGCGGGTCCGGACGACCAGGGCGGCACCGTCGGTGGTGACGTCGACGAGCCGGGTGCGCAGGTCGTGCAGCCGGGCGGCGGCCCACCGGTCGGCGACTGGCGGCAGGTGCGTCTCGTCCCAGCCGACACCGCGATCGTTTTCGGTCGGCGCCCGCCACAGACTGATCGCCACATCGTGCAGGTCCAGGTCCCCGAGCCGGATCGGCATGCCAGTGGCCGGGTCGAAGACAGCCGTACCGAGCGTGATGCCAGCCGGGACAACGGTGCCGGCCGGGGCAAGGGCCGGGGTGACAGCGCTGGTCAGGGTGACCGGCGGGCGGGCCGGGAGATGCTGGGCCCAGGCCACTTCGTGGCCGTGTTCGCGGTGGCGCAAGGTCAGCGTGACGGGCCTGGTCAGATCGATTTCCAGCGGTACGGTCGTCGCAGCGCCCGCTTCGAGCTTCGGCAACTCGAACGCCGACGTCGCGTCACCGATGGTCAACTCCGCGTCCAGGTGCGACAGATCCAGCCCGTGGTACCGGTTGACGATCGTCAGCGTGTCCCCGGTGATCTCGACAGAGACCGGGGCGTACACCCGGGCCAGGTCGATCAACGCCGGACCGGGCGTCTTGTCGGCGTGCACCAGGCCGTCGACGACGAAGCTGCCGTCGTGCACCTTCTCGCCGAAGTCCCCGCCGTACAGCTCGATGGTCCGCCCGGCCTCAGTGGTCCCGCCGTACAGGCTGTGTTCCACCCACTCCCAGATGAAACCGCCGGCCAGACGCGGGTACTTGTGGAACAGGTCCTGGTACTCGGTCAGCCCGCCGGGACCGTTCCCCATCGCGTGCGCGTATTCGCACAGCACGAACGGCAGGTTCCGGGGTGACGGGGCGGTGCCGGCGCCGAGGCGTTCCACTTCGTCGGTCATCGCGTACATCCGCGAGTACACGTCGGTGTAGATCGAGCGCCGGTCGCCCTCGTAGTGGACCAGCCGCTCGGGGTCGCGGGCTTTCGCCCACACCGCGATGGCGTCCAGGTTGGCGCCGGTGCCGGACTCGTTGCCGAGTGACCAGAACAGCACGCTGGCGTGGTTCTTGTCGCGTTCCACGGTGCGGCGCATCCGGTCGGCGTAGGCGTCCGACCATTGCGGGTCGTCGCTGGGGTTGCCGCGCCAGCCGTTGAGTTCGAAGCCGTGGGTCTCCAGGTCGTTCTCGACCATCACGTAGAAGCCGAGTTCGTCGGTGAGGTCGAGGAACGCGGCGTTCGGCGGGTAGTGCGAGGTGCGGACCGCGTTGATGTTGTGCGACCGCATCAGCAGCAGTTCAGCGCGGGCGGTCTCCAGGTCGACGGTCCGGCCGTGCTTCGGGTCGTGTTCGTGCCGGTTGACGCCGCGCAGCAGCAGCGGGGCGCCGTTGAGCTTCAGGACACCGTCTTCGACGTGCACGGTGCGGAATCCGATGCGCAGGTCGACTGACTCGCTCGGCGTGCGTACGCTCAAATCGTACAAAATCGGGGTTTCGGCAGTCCAGGGAGACACCAACCGCAAGTGATGGGTCTCCCCCGGCTGAAGATCGCCGAAGGCGGGCAGGCTGATCGTGACCGGCGACGAGGAGTCGACCTCGACGCGCAGGGTGCCGGAGCCGTCGCGGTGGTCGTAGGAGGTGTGCACGAAGACGTCGCGGATGCCGCCGTCCGGCCGGGCCAGCAAGGTCACGCTGCGGAAGATGCCGGGCATCCACCACATGTCCTGGTCTTCGAGGTAGCTGTGGGCGGACCACTGGGCCAGGCGGACGGAAAGAACGTTCGTTCCACCACGCAGTACGCCCGTGACGTCGAACTCCGTGGTCAACCGGCTACCCCGCAGAGTGCCCAGTTCGACATCGTTGAGCCAGACCGTGGCGGCACCGTCGACACCCTCGAACCGCAGCACCGACGGGTGGGCGAGGACCGCCGTGTCCGCCGCGAACTCCAGTCGGTGGTCGGCGACCGGATTGTCGTCCGGCGGGTGCGGCGGGTCGACCGCGAACGGGTAGGCCAGGTTGGCGTAGATCGGCGCGCCGTGGCCCTGCAGCGGCAGATGACCGGGCACCCGGATCGGCGACCAGTCGAGGTCGTCGGTCAGGTGCCGGGGACTCGGGTGGCGGCGCACCTGCCAGGTGCCGTCCAGCGACTGCCGGGGCGCGTCGGTGTGCAGGTGGGCGCGGGCGGGCAGGCCGCCACGGCCGGGCTGTGGAGACGCCAGGTCTTCGAGAAAGGAAGTCACAGGTACAGAGTCTTTCTTGATCAAAGTCGGTCAGCGAGCACCAGGGCCCCGTCGACCGGCGGCGTGGCGAGAACCCGCAGCGTCAGACCGGGGGCGCGCACGCTCAGACGGGCGGTGAGACGGGACTGGAGTTCACCCTGGGCGGTGAGCACACCACCGGCGCCGACGACCACGTCACCGCGCGCGCCCCGGCGGCGCAGCGCGGCCAGGTTGCCGGCCAGTGCGTCGGCGGCCTGGTCGAGGACGGTGGCGGCGAGCCGCGAGCCGCGGTGCAGGGCGTCGAAGACCAGCGGTGCGTGCCGGCCCCAGTGGTACGGGTCGTCCGCGGTCACCGCGACGGCCAGCTCACCGGGGGTGGGCGTGCCGTAGGCGGCGCAGAGCAGCGCGATCGCCGGATCGTCGAGGGCCGCCTCCGGGCTGTGCGTGTCGGCGAGCCGCAGACCGGCCCGGACGGTCTCCCGGACCAGGGCGGGCCCGCTGCCGACATCGCCGAGCAGGCTGCCGTGGCCGTCGGCGGCGAGCAGGGTGCCGTCGTCGGTGGTGCCGAGGGCGATGGCACCGGTGCCGACGATCAGTTTCAGACATTCGGTGAGCCCGGCGGCGGGTCCGAGCAGCTCCGCGTCGTTGACGACGTGGACGCTGCCGGGTAGCCGCCGGGTGAGTTCGCCGACGGCGTTGGCGCGCTGCTCGTCGGTGTCCAGACCATGCAGGCCGACCGCGATCCGGTACGGGCCGGGCACCGTCGCGGTGATCAGTTCGACCAGCCGGGTGAGGTTGCCGGGGTCGTCGAAGAGCTGGCCGCGCCGCCAGTCGGCGGACGGGACCAGCACGTCGCGGCGAGCACCGGCCTCGACGACGGCGATGTGGGTCTTGGTCCCGCCGACGTCGACGCCGATCGTGGAGGTACTAGGCAAGGTAGACGGAGCCCTTCGTGCGGCGGGCCAGCAACTCCGCGACGCCGAGCAGAGCGGCGTCGGCACCGAGCTTGCCGGCTGTGATCTGCGGGACGAACGGGATGCGGCCGGTCAGGCGCTGTTCCAGCGCGGGGACGATGGACTTCTCCGGCAGGCGCCCGGACAGGATCACCATCTCCGGGTCGAAGACGCTGGCCAGGGCGGCGATCGCGAGGGCCAGGTAGTCGAGGACCTCGTCGGTGGGCTGATCACCGGAGATGCGGGATTCCAGGTCGCCCTGCCGGGTGAACAGGCGGCTGAGCGAGTCGCGGCCGGTGAGCAGGTAGCCGATCTCGCCGGCGCCGGACCGGGCGCCGCGCACGAGCTGGCCGCCGGAGACCAGGCCGGCGCCCACACCGATGCCGAGCACCACGGCGACCAGGCTGTCGGTGCCGGTTCCGGCGCCCTGGGTCCACTCCCCGACGGCGATCGCGTTGGCGTCGTTCTCCACCAGGCAGGGCAGGCCGAACCGGTGTTCGATCACCGAGCCGACGGCGAGGCGCTGCCAGCCGAGTTCGACCGAGTTGGAGACCCGGCCCTCGGCGTCGACGACTCCGGGGACCGACAGGGCGACGCCGAGGCTGGACCGGCCGGTGGCGGCGGCCCGGCCGAGCAGGTGCGCGATCAGGTCGAGGGCGCTGTCGAGCTGATCACCGTCGGCGGGGCGGACGGCGCGTTCCACGATCGACCCGTCGACGCCGACCAGCATGCCGCGGGGACCGTCGGCGGCGATCGCGGCGGCGACGATGACCCGGCGCTCGCCGGCGAACCGGAACAGGGTGGACGGGCGTCCGCCCTGGGACGCGGTGACGCCGGACCGTTCGATCAGGCCCTCGTCGAGCAGGGCCGAGCAGAGCCGGTCGACGGTCGCCGGGCTCAGGCCGGTGTGTTCGCGCAGGGCCGTCCGGGTCAGCGGTCCGCGCTGTTCGAGGGTGTCGAGCACGGCCGTGCGGTTGATGTCCGTGACGACCTTGGTCGTAGCGGTTCGTGTGGTCCCTCTGGTCATCTCAGCCCTCCCCGCCCTTTGTCATCAATGCGAGATGAAACCACGACTTGCGTGCTCCGTTCAAGAGGCTGTTTCCCAGGTTTCGCGGTCGTTAAGTTGCGTTAATTCCAGGTCAGAGGCCTTGAGGGCTTTCTCATCAGACTGATAACAAATGAGGCCCCAGGACTTTCCGAGAGGTCAGCATGCGCAAGTACTCCTTGATTTCAGCACTGCTCGCCGGTGCCCTTGTCCTCAGCGGCTGCTCCGGTTCCGATGACGCGGCCGGCGCCAAGTCCCTGCAGTTCCTGCTCTCCGGCGACGCCAGCCAGGGCGGCGGCTACCAGGCCATGGCCGACAAGTACGAGAAGGAGACCGGCGTCCACGTCGAGATCGTCGACGTGCCCTACGACGACCTGACCACCCGGCTGCGCAGCGGCGCCCAGGCGAACAACCTGCCCGCCCTGGCTCGCGCCTCCGAGGTCGACCCGCTCTGGCAGAGCGCCCTGCAGGACCTCAGCGACATCGCCGAAAAGGAGAAGGTGCTGCCGTCGCTGCTGGTCCGCAACGCCGACGACGAGGTGCAGGCGCTGCCCAGCGACCTGACCGCGGTCGGCCTGTTCCTCAACAAGACACTGTTCGACAAGGCCGGTGTGAAGTACCCGGGGATCGACGACAAGCCGTGGACCTGGGACGAGTACGTCGCCGCCCTCAAGAAGGTGCAGGCGGCCACCGGCGCCAAGTACGGCATGGTGATGGACGGCTCCGCCCACCGGCTGCGCTCGTTCCTTTACCAGTTCGGCTCCAAGGGTGTGCAGAAGCAGGCCGACGGTTCCTACGCGCTCGACGCCACCGGCGGTCAGGCCCTGGAGTATTTCAAAGGCCTCAACGACGACAAGGTGATGCCCAAGTCGGTGTGGGTGTCCGGTGACGACCCGTCGGCACTGTTCAAGAGCGGTCAGGTGGCCGCGTACTACTCCGGGGTCTGGCAGGTCACCGACTTCGCCGAGAACATCACCGATTTCGAGTGGACCACCGCGCTGATGCCGGCCCAGCCGGTGCGCGCCACCAACATCGGCACCAACTGGATCGTCGCGTTCGACGGCACCGGTGTGGAGAAGGAGACCAAGGAGTTCCTGTCCTGGCTGTACCGGCAGGACAACTACACCGAGTTGTCGCAGATCGCCGGCTTCCTGCCCGCCGAGGAGGGCCTGAGCGTCACCTACAAGACCAGCCAGGACGCGTTCGCGATGTTCAACGCCGAGATCGCCGCCTCCGACGAGATCGCCGGTTATCAGGCGACCACCGCGCTGGCCGACAGCTACGAGGGCCGGCTGCTGAACTCCGAGCCGCTCAAGGACCAGACCATCAAGTACCTGGCCGGCGAGCAGGACCTGGCGACCACGGTCAAGGCGATCGGCGACGACACCACCAAGCAGTACAGCAAGTAGTGACAGCCGCGCCGGCGGGCCTTCTCAGGTCCGCCGGCGCACGGTACCGGAGGACCCGTTGACCAGAGCCCACAAATCGGGCCGCTACACCGTGGCGCCGCTGCTGCTGACCGCGGTGGCAGCGGTGCTGTTCGCCCTCTTCTTCGTCTGGCCCGGAGCGCTCGGGCTGATCTACTCGTTCACCGACTACCGCGGGATCGGCTCGCTCGACTTCGTGGGCTTCGAGAACTACACCGAACTGGCCGGCGACGCCGACTTCTGGAGTTCGCTGCTGCGGACGGTGCTGTTCGTCTGCTGCTCGGTGCCGCTGATCTACGTGATGTCGCTCGGCGTGGCGGTGCTGCTGACCAACGAGCGCGCCAAAGGCCGTACCCCCGCGAAGGTGATCTTCTTTCTGCCCTGGCTGATCTCACCGATCGTCACCGGGGTCATCTGGCGGTGGACGTTCGGCGAGAGCTTCGGCTTCGTCAACTACCTGCTCGGCACGCTCGGCTTCGGCCCGGTGCCGTGGCAGTCGAACGCCGACCTGTCCCTGGCCGTGGTCGTGGTCGCCTCGGCGTGGGCGGCCACCGCGTTCAACATGCTGCTGTTCATCGCGGCGCTGCGCAACGTGCCGGTCTCCTACCTGGAAGCCGGGCAGTTGGACGGGGCGAACGCGTGGCAGCGGTTCCGGCACATCACCCTGCCGGCCATCGCGCCCACGTCGTACATGGTCGTGCTGCTCAGCATCATCGGGCAGATGAAGGAGTTCGCCATGGTGCAGGCGCTCAACGGCGGCGGCCCGGGCACCTCCAACCGGCTGATCGTCCAGTACATCTACGAGACCGGCTTCGACTCCGCCTACGTCGGTTACGCCAGCGCCGTCTCGATCGTGCTGATGGTGCTGCTGCTGATCGTCGCCTACGCGCAGACCCGTCTGGAGAAGAGGGCCACCCGTGACATCTAGGACCCGGCGGACCGTCTCCGCCCCGGCGACCGTGACCCTGTGGGTGCTGGCCGGGCTGTTCCTCTTCCCGCTCGCCTGGTTCCTGCTCAGCTCGTTCAAACCGGGCGGTGAACTGTTCAGTTACCCGTTGTCGATCCTGCCCCGGGACTGGACCACCGCCGGGTACGTCAAAGCCTGGGACCGGGTCGACTTCTCGCTGTACTTCGGCAACACCCTGCTGGTCGCGACGATCACCACGATCCTGACCGTGGTGGTCAGCGCGGCCACCGGCTACGCCCTGGCCAAGTACAAGGCGTGGTGGCTGACCGCGCTGTTCATGTGCATCCTGGCCACCACCATGCTGCCGACCGAGGTGATCCTGAGCCCGACCTTCGTGGTGATCCGCGACCTCGGCCTCTACGACACCCTGGCCGGCATCATCGTGCCGTCGATCCTGACCGCGAGCGGCATCTTCATGTTCCGGCAGTTCTACAAGACCGTCCCGGACGAGCTCCTGGAAGCAGCCCGGATCGACGGCGCCCGCGAGCTGACGGTGTTCTTCCGAATCATGCTGCCGCTGGCCCGTCCGATCGTGATCACCCTGGGCATCTTCAGCTTCCAGTGGCGGTGGAACGACTACATCTGGCCGCTGATCGTGCTCGGCGACCCGGACAAGTTCACCCTGCAGGTGGCGCTGCGGTCGCTGATCGGCGCGGAGAACATCGACTGGACGGTGCTGCTGCCCGCCTCGATCATCTCGATCATTCCGCTGGTGGCGATGTTCCTGGTGGCGCAACGTTATGTGATGAGTTCCGACCTCAACTCCGGCCTGAAGGACTGATCCGGATGGACTATCACGATCTGCTGCTCCGTGGGGTGCACGCGGAAGCCGCCGGCTTGCCGGACGTCGTGCCCTGGCTGCCGCACCGGGAGACGATGCGGGCGGTGAAGACGCTGGTCCTGGCTTCTCTTCCCAGCGACCCGTGGCTCGATCACCTGGAGAGTCTGCAGGGGCCGACCGGGCTCTTCGACGGTGACAACCTGGTCTCTCCGCCGGACAGCGCCTTCACTCTCAACGACGTGTGCCTGGTCATTGAGATCTTGGACAACGCTTCCCCCGTGGCGCTCCGGCTGAAACAGATCGCCGAACGCTCGGTGGAGGCCATGCTGACCGGCGGCGTCCACACTCCGAACCACCGCTGGGAACTGGCCAGCGCCCTGGCCGGCCTGCACCACGTGACCGGCGACAAACGGCTCCTGGACCGGATCGACGAGTGGCTGGCCGAAGGTGTCGACATCGACGCGGACGGCTTCTACTCCGAACGCAGCGCCATCTACGCCTCGGTCGTCACCAACCCGTCCCTGATCACCTTGGCCCGGCTGTTGAACCGGCCGGAACTACTCGATCCGGTACGGGCCAACCTGCGCACCCTGACCAGCCTCGTCGACGACGACGGCGAGGTGGTGACCGTGCACTCCCGGCGCCAGGACCAGCGCGAGACCTTCCACGTGCATTCATATGTCAGCCAGCTCCGCCGTTTCGCGGTGACCGACAACGATCCGGAGTTCGCCCGCTTGGCGTCACTGGGCGTGACCGGGGAACTGGAGTACACCCGGCATCTGGCCGAGGCCCTGGTCGATCCGGTCCTGTTCGACCCGCTGCCCGTGGCCACTGAAAGAGCCGGCGGCCGCACCGTCTGGCCCACCGTCAACCTGGTCCGGCAGCACACCGGCACCACTACGACCACGGTGTTCGCCGGTTCCGACACCCGGGCGACCGGCCGGATCGCCTCCGGGCTGTCCAACAGCGCGACAGTCATCCAGGTCCGCAATCGCACGGCGCGACTGCGCGCGCTGCGGGTCGCTCCGCAGTTCTTCGGGCTGGGGGCGTTCCGTCCCCCGTCACTGGAGGTGACCGGGGATCGGCTGGTGCTGTCCGAGGATCGGGTCAGTGGCTACTACCAGCCGCTGCCGCAGGCTTCCCGCCGCCCCGACGGCCTCTATCCGCTGACCGACGAGAGCCGGTTCTTCGCCCGGATGGACTTCCCCGCGCGTCCGTTCTCGGCACTGACCCTGACCACGGAACTACAGGTCACACTCCTGGACGACGGTGCTGACGTGGAACTGCGGATCACCGGTCCCCGTACCCGAGTGGCGGTGGAACTGGTCTTCGGCGACGGCACCCTCACCGGTGTCGATGCGCACCCGACAATCGCTGGCACCGGGTGGCTCCGGGGTGAGACAGTGCGGTTGGACCAAGATCAAGACCGATTGGGGGTACGGGTGACAGGTCACGACGACACACTCCCGCCGAGTTTCGACGACGGCGAGGCGTACTCCTACGTCCACGGCCACGACACCGTACCCGGCCAGCGCGTCCTGCTCGGAGCATGGAGCGACAGCACGGTGCGCCTGGAGATCCGCTCGTGACCGAGCCGGTGGGCACGATCGCCCCGGTCGGTGTCCGCTTCGGTTCGGTGGTGCCGTGACGGTCGCTTCGTTCATCCGGGAGCAGCCGGCGATCGCGCGCGGGACCGTGCTGTCCCCCGTACCGCCGCTGCTGGAAAAGGTGTTGATCGTCGGGTCGGGAACCTCGTATCACGCGGCCCGGATCGCGGCGGCCTCCTTCGCCGTGCCGGTGCGGGTGATGATCCCGTCGGACGCGCTGCACGATGCCGAGTTGAAGCTGGGACCCGATGTGCTGGTCGTCGGGGTGTCCCAATCGGGTCGCAGCACCGGCACGCTGGCGGTGCTGGACCGGGCTGAGGCCGCCGGGTCGCAGACCTTGCTGGTGTCCGGCCAGCCGTCGCCCAGACATGTAACTCTGGACATCGGCTGCGGCCCCGAGCCGGTCGGCGCCAAGACCAAAGGCTTCACCGCAACGGTCCTGACCCTCCAGGCCCTCGCCGGACTCGCCCCGCACCCCGGCCTCGACGTCCTGCTGTCCGACCTGATCGACCGCTCCGCCCCGACCGTCGACGCGCTGATCGGCACCGCCCCGCCGACCGCCGTACACATCGTGACCTGGGGTTCCTGGCGCCCGGCAGCCGACGAGGGCGCCCTGAAGATCCTGGAGACCTCACTGCTGCCGGCCGAGGTCTGGGACGTCGAGGAGTTCCTGCACGGCCCGCACCGCCGCCTCTCCCCCACCAGCCTGTTGGTGATCGTCGGCGACCGGGACCCGCGCGGCCAACGAGCCGACGCCCTGACCGGTTTCGTTCACGGCCTCGGAGCCCGCGTCCTGGACGTCCGCGACCTGCTCCCTGACGGCGCGCCGGTCCTCGCCGCCGTCATCCCGTTGCAACTGCTGGCCGTGAAGCTCACGATTGCGCGGGGCCTGAGCCCCGAAGCCGACCCGTTCCCCGATTTCCACCGTCTGCTCGGCAGTAAGCACCAGCTAGGAGAGTCGCACCATGGGTGACGCCCGTCTGACCCTGCACCCGGCGTTCCGGATCGGCGAGGTCGATCGCCGGCTGTTCGGCGGTTTCGTCGAGCATCTGGGCCGGCACGTCTACGACGGCATCCACGAACCCGCCCACCCGAGCGCCGGCCCCGACGGTTTCCGCCGCGACGTGGTCGAGCTGGTCAAGGAACTGGGCGTCACCACGATCCGCTACCCCGGCGGCAACTTCGTCTCCGGCTACCGCTGGGAGGACGGCGTCGGGCCGGTGGAGAACCGCCCGCGCCGCCTGGACCTGGCCTGGCACTCCACCGAGACCAACCAGGTCGGCCTGCACGAGTTCCAGACCTGGCTCGATCTGGTCGGCAGCGACCTGATGCTGGCGGTCAACCTGGGCACCCGTAACGTGGCCGAGGCGACGGCCCTGGTCGAGTACGCCAACGTCCCGTCCGGCACCGCCCGCAGCGACCAGCGCCGCGCGAACGGCCGCGACGAACCGTTCGGCGTCACGATGTGGTGCCTGGGCAACGAGATGGACGGCGACTGGCAGCTGGGCCACTTGAGCGCCGACGACTACGGCAAGCTGGCGTCCCGCACCGCCAAGGCCATGAAAATGGTCGACAATCGCCTGAAGCTGGTCGTCTGCGGTTCGTCAAACCGCGACATGCCCACCTTCGGTACGTGGGAACGCACCGTCCTGGAACACACCTGGGACGACGTCGACTACATCTCCTGCCACGCCTACTACCAGGAGTACGACGGCGACCTCGCGAGTTTCCTGGCCTCCGGCGTCGACATGGAGCGTTTCATCGCCTCGGTGGCGGCCACCATCGACCACGTGGCCGCGGTGAAACGCTCCGACAAGCAGGTCAAGATCTCGTTCGACGAGTGGAACGTCTGGTACTTCACCCGCTGGAACGAGGTCGAGGGCACCTTCCCGATCGACGAGTGGCCGGTCGCCCCACGCCAGCTGGAAGACGTCTACAACGTGGCCGACGCGGTGACCCTCGGCGGCCTCCTGATCACCTTGCTGAACCACGCCGACCGCGTAACGACGGCCTCGTTGGCGCAGCTGGTGAACGTGATCGCCCCGATCATGACCGAGCCCGGCGGCCCGGCATGGCGTCAGACCACGTTCTACCCGTTCTCGATCACCGCGGCCGCCGCCCAGGGCACCGCTCTTTCCATCTCGCTCGACGTCGATTCCATCACCACCGCCAAGTACGGCGACGTCCCGGCCGTGGCAGCGGCAGCCACCACTGACGGCACGTCGGTCCAGCTGTTCCTGCAGAACCGCTCCACCACCGAAGCCACCACGGTGACCATCGACCTGTCCAGCTTCGGCGACTTCTCCTCAGCCACCGCGACAGGAATCTGGGACGACGACCACTACGCGACCAACACCCTGACCGACCCCGACCGGGTGAAGCCCCGCCCCAACGACTCGGCAAAGCTGACCGACGGCGTCCTGACCATCGACCTGCCCGCGGTCTCCTGGACAGCCGTCACCATCGCCTGACGTGTGGTGGGTTCGGGTGCGGATCGCACCCGAACCCACCGTAGCTATCCCTGTCCCCGCTCAGCGCGCCCAGCAGGCGCCGTCCGTCTTCAGCGGGGCTCCCGGACGCTGCCGACAACACGATCAGCTCCATGCCGGAGGCATCCGGCAGGGCGAAGTTCTCCTGATGCAGTTCCAGGAGCCCGACCATCGGATGCCGGTACGCCTTGCGTCCATGGGTGCGGGCGCGCACGTCCGCACGGGCCCAGAGGCGGCGGAAACGCTCGCTGCCCATCGCCAGTTCGCCGATGAGCGAGGCCAGGCGCGGGTCGTCGGGGTATTTTCCGGCCGCCAGGCGCAGGTGCCCGACCACGTCGAGGGTGCAACTCTCCCAGTCGGCGAACAGGCCACGCTCGGCCTCCTCGAGGAAGAGGTGCCGGGCGGTGTTCAAACCCGGCACGTCCCGGCCGTAGAGGAGCCTGGCGAGACGGTTCCCGGCGACCACGTCCAGCCGGTAGTCCATGATCAGGGCCGGCGCGTCGGTGACCAGGTCCAGGACACGCAGCAGCTCCGGCCGCAGGCGCCCACTGGGTGACTTCGCGCGGGGACGGCGCTGCCGGGCGAGCCGGAACAGGTGCCCGCGTTCGGTCTCGTCGAGGCCCAGGACCCGGACGAGCGCGTCGATGACCTGCTCCGAGGGCTGGGTGGCGCGGCCCTGTTCCAAGCGCACGTAGTAGTCGACGCTGACTCCGGACAGGTGCGCGACCTCTTCGCGACGCAGCCCTTCGACACGGCGCCGGCTGTCGGTGGGGATGCCGACGGTGGCCGGGTCGACCCGGGAACGCCGGGTGCGCAGGAAGCCTGCCAGGTCGTCCATGCCGCCAGTATGGCTCGGGTGACGCACATGAAGGTGGCCCTGTCAGTACCAGGAAGTCCGGTCCGATGGAAGAGGCGCCCCTGAATGACCGTGGTCCCGGCGGCCGAAAATCTACCGAGACGCCTTTTGAAGGGGACAACCATGAAGACGCTCATCGTTCACGCCCATCCCGAGCCGCGTTCGCTGAACGGCGCGCTGACGGACATCGCCGTGTCGACCCTCGAAGCCGCCGGGCACGAGGTGCGGGTGAGCGACCTGTACGCGATGAACTGGAAGGCCGTGGTGGACGCGGCTGACTTCGGTGCCCACGCCACGAGCCCGCTGCGAGTGATCCCGAGTTCGGGTGGGGCGTACGACGCCGGCGCGCTCACCCTCGACGTGGCGGCCGAGCAGGAGAAGCTGCTGTGGGCCGACACGGTGATCTTCCAGTTCCCGATGTGGTGGTACACGATGCCGGCCATCCTCAAGGGCTGGGTGGACCGGGTGTTCTCCTTCCACTTCGCGTACGGCGTCGGTCGGCACGACGAGACCCACTACGGCGAGCGTTTCGGTGAGGGGACGCTGCGGGGGCGGCGGGCGCTCCTGTCGGTGACTGTCGGTGGCCCGGAGTCCCACTACACCGACCGCGGGATCAACGGCCCGATCGAGGACCTGCTGTTCCCGATCCACCACGGAATCCTGTACTACCCGGGCCTGGAGGTGCTGCCACCGTTCGTGTTGTACGGCACCGACAAGATCACCGGCGGCGCCTTCGAGGACGTCGCGAAGGCCTGGCAGGAGCGACTGCTGTCCCTGGAGACGACCGAACCGATCGCGTTCCGGCGTCAGAACTTCGGCGACTACGAGATCCCGTCGCTGCGGTTGAAGGAGAACCTGGAAGCGCCGGGCAGCAAAGGCTTCAGCCTGCACGTCCGAGGTTAGGCGTTGGCGCGGGGACACCGGCTGCTGTCAGGTCCGGTGACCACCTCCGGCACAGCCCGCACCGCCAAGGCCGCCTTGACGCCGATGTCAGGTAGCTGACCGAAGAATCTGGACCGGCTCGGCGAACCGAGACATCGATGCCGGCGTACGTTCCGGTAGAGGCGCGCATCGCGGAACGTGACGGGGGGAGGGCGTCGATGCAACCGGGACAACTGGGGGTCGATGTGGTGGCCCTGCGTGTCATGGGTTCAGATCTCGCCGGTGCCGCCGTCACGTTGCTGGAGGCGATGAAGGCTGCCGGAACCGGCCTTGCACCTGCTGCTCAGCCCGGGTCATCGGCCGGGACGGCGGCGCAGGCCGCGGAGGCGGCTTGGTCGGCGAGTCTGGACCGGCTGACTGGCCGAGTGGAAAGGCTCGGCCGGACGATGACGGATGCCGCTGACAGCTATCAGGTCACCGACCGGGCCGGTGCTGACGAGTTGCGGCACAGCGGATCGCAGGTGGTCTGATGAGTGAGATGACGCTGCAGCTTCTCCTGGCGTTCGACGCCGCCCCGTGGCATGCGGCGGCAGAGCGGTGGCGGCAACTCGAGCGGGGTATCGACGACGCCACCGATCAGGTGATCCGGGGTACTCGTGACTTCTCGTTCGCCTGGCCGAGCGGTGCGGGTTCGGCCGCGACGTTGCAGGAGGCCGCCGCCGTGAGCGCCGCAGTGGGCAACGCCTACGGGCCGGCGCGGCGGATCCGGGAGGCGATGGATCAGCATGCGTATGCGATGGGCTCGCTGCGGCAGCAGGCCGAGAGCATCGTCGCAGCCGCCCAGCAGGGCGGCTACACCGTGGATACCGCGGCCGGGACGATCACTGCGCCCGCGTCCGCGTACATGGGCGGGAACCTGGACCGGACCGGCCGGGAGACCGGAATGCTGCTCAACGATTTGCGGTCGGTCGTGGAGTACGCGCGGGCGCAGGACGATGCGACGGCCGGGATCATCAACGAAAACGTGCCGTCAGCCCAGAGCGGTTTCGGGGCGAGCCCGCCCGGCGCGATCGTCCGGGCCACCGAGCTGGCGCGGAAGATCAAGGACCCGGCGTACCAGCCGACAGCCGCGGAGTTCGACGAACTGCTGGACCTTATCCAGACGTACGGCAGGGATCAGGTCTTCGCCTTTGATCTTCTCACCGCTCTCGGGCCGAAGGGCCTGCTGGAACTCAGCGGCACCCTCGCCACCTACCAGCTCGACTACCCCGGCAAGGACGCTGACAACGCCTTGTTCAACAACAACACCGCTGATCTGGTACGCGATCTGCAGAACGGCCTCGGAGTGATGCTGGGGACCGCGACCACCGAGACCGGCGCCACGACCGGGCTACGCGGCGAGACTTACGTGCCCGGACAGCACGAGCTGTCCAGTCAATGGGTCACCGATCTGATGGCCGCCGGGCGTAGCCGAATGGACATCGGCGACCCGTCCAGCCCGATGCGGTACGTGGAGGATGTCTACGGTTACCAGCTGCTCGGCCCGCTGCTGCACAGTGGTGGTTTCGACTCCGGGTTCCTGTCGACCATCGGTGGAGACATCGTCGACTTCGAGATCGAGCAGGGCAAGGGCAGCGACCTGTGGGGCGAGGCGCGTGGGGAGAACGTGCGCCTTGACTGGACCCAAGGACACGACGACAACAAGACGCCCGCCGGGTACGACCCGATGAACGGCCTGATGGACGCACTGTCTCGCAACGGCGAGGCTGGCCGGGACCTGCTCACCGGTGTCAGCGAGTACACCAGTGTCACCGACGCCCAAGGCGAGAGGCACGCGATTGAGCGGCTTCCTCGGCTGGACTACCTGCTCACCGACCGGGAGTGGAATCCGACGGCGGATACTCCTGGCGGGCCGGGTTGGACGGCCGAGGTGCTTGGGCACGGCGACGATTACAAGAGCAGCGCCCTCGACGACTTCGGCACCGCCCTCGAACGTGCCACGATCGGTCAGCCCGGCGAGGACTCGCGGCGCCTGGTCGAGGCGATCATCTTCGAGACCAACGTCGACGAAGAAGCCGAGGGCCTCGCGAACGGCGAGAACAATGGGGACACGAAGACCTTCGCGGAAACGGATCTGATCAAGCCGCAGCTGCGGGACTCGATAGGCACGATCATGTCGGCGTACATCGTCGACGTGAACGAGAACATCGCCGCCGGGCAGCCGACAGGTAGCGAGTCGTTCCGGGTCGATCAGACCCATATGTTGCGCTTTCTGGCCGACCTCGGCAAGGATCAGGGCGCGCACGGAACCATAACGGCGGCCGAGGCGGTGTATGCAGCTGGCACGTACGACAACATCCTTGCCGGTCGTCTGAACCCGGACGCCGACATCCATGCCAACGTGGACGCGATGCAGGTCATCTCGCACCGCCACGGCAGTGTGCTCGGCGCCGTCGATTTCGGGGCGGCTCTGGAGCAACACGCGACCAGCGCCGAGTCGGATGACAAACACAACACGAGCGTCGAGGACCGATACAAGATCGCCGGCCCGCTCGCTGAGATGGTCGTGGGCGCGGCGACCTCACGAGTGCCCGGCGCCAGCGACCTGATCAACGGATTCGCCGGCAACGTGCTCAGCGATCTCGAAGAGAGCGGGAAGATCGACAGTAGCGGCCGGGTCACGTACGAGGTTGGCGCCATGTTAGGCGGCAGCCGCGCCGCCGCGGTTGCCGGCACCGAAGCGGCGCTCCTGTACAGCGGCAGACTCGAAGGCCTGCCCGACAGCCTCTTCGACCGGGGCGGCCATCTGAAGCCAATGGAAGAGTGGGCTGAAGAGGAGATCGTGGACTGGCGGGAGTACAAGGGTGATCGGGGCCTGGACACCGTCGGCAAGGCCGCCACCGAAGCAGCAGAGTCCTACCAGGGTGGCTACGCATGGGCACAAGGCCTCACGACCGAAGCGGCGAACGGTGGATCGAAGTGAAGTGGTGGGGTGCGGCGGTCGTTGCCGTGATGGTCTGCGCTGTAGCGGGAGGCTGCACGGATACCGATGCGCCCTCGAATCCGGGGGCATCGCCGTCGCCAGGTGTGATAGGTAGCGATGCGCCGGCGATGACTTTCGAGGAGGCATACCAGAAACTGCCGATGGACGGAACCAAGGAACTGCCGATCACCTGGGAGCCTGCTGGGGTGCCGGCGACAGAAGACCTCGTTGCCGCCAGGCGGAGTCTCGTGTTCAGCTATTGGCTGCGGAGCGAGACCGATTGGACCCCGATCATTCCGATCGGCCGGTTCCTCTTCACCGATAAGCACTACCAGGAGGTCCTTGCGCCGTCCGCCGAAGTCACGGACGCCGAGAACCCATCGAGGGGTCCTCTCTGGGCCAAGGCCATGGGCGTCGAGGAGACCGGCCCGGACGAGGCCCGGGTCACGTTCTGCACCGATCGCGGCTACTGGCGTGGTGTTGAGGACGCATCCGAGGTTCGCAAGGACCGAGCAAATCTCGAGTCGTACAGGATGACATACGTCCAAACCGGTGACGGCGAACGCCGATGGCTGACCAGTGGCCGGACCGACAACGCGGTCGACCGCGAGGAGCAGTACGGGGCGCAATGCACTGAGTGGGCCCAGCACCAGCTCTGAGAGTGCGATCGATCCGTAGGGTTTACCGAGGCCCTGCCGAAGGTAACGGGTCGGTAACGAAGATCGTCGTCGTGTGCCGTGGCGATGGGCGGGGGCGTGGAAGTCTCGACAATGTCCTCGGGAAGTAAGGACCCAGCATGCGAAAGCCCTTGCTCACGGCCATCGCCATCGGTGCCGTAGCCACCGGCTTGTGCGGCGCACTGGCCACTACCGCGATCGCCTCCACCGGTAACGGAGCCAAGCCGGTGGCCGTTGCCGCACCCGTACCGGCTCGGCAGTCCGTGTCCCACAACGCCGTCGCCCAGGCCAAGGCCGAGACGTCGGCGAACAAGGAACTGCTGCGCCTCCAGGAGAAGATCAAAGTAGGCGGGCCGTGGACCTCGGTGCAGGTCGCCGAGATGAACCGACTGGTGAAGGAGTTGAAGGCGGACGGCAAGGCAACGTGGGAACAGCTCACCTGGCTCGCCCTGACGCCCGCCGAGAAACTCGAAAACGCCGCCCCGGTGGGTCGTAACTGAGTGGAGCACCAGCACACCGGTGATCGGGAGCAGGTGGCCGCCCAGCTGAATCTGCGCGTCAGTACAGTCCGTGGTCGCCTCGCCCGGGCCCGCTCGATCCTGACCCGGCACGTCGCCACCGACACCGATGCGGAAGGACAGGTATCCCGTCATGTCTGATCCTCGCGACAGCCTCCGCCGCCTGGTCGAAGAGGGCGCTCTCGCCGCCCGGCAGCCGCCGTCGGCGAGCCTGCACCGCCGCGCCCAGCGCCGCCGCACGGCCCGCGGCGCCGCCATCGCGGTGGTCCTGGTCGCCGCCGCCACCGCTGCTCTTCCGCTGACCCGCCACGACCGCTATCAGCCCACCCCGGCGACGACAGCCGACCCCCGGACACTGACCGCCGATCCGGCGACGACCGTCTCCGGCGGCCTCATCACGATCTCCGGCGCCGGCTGTACACCGGGCCGGGCCGGGTCGGTCGGCCTTCGCTGGGACCGGGGCGCCCCGCTGAGCCCGACGATGGCGCAGCGAAAGGAGCAGCCGAGCCCGCTGGCCACCGCACCCACCGCCGGCAGCCGCGACCTGACCACGACGACCGACCTCGCCACCGGAACCTTCACCGTGCGGGCCACGATTCCCGCCGACGTCACGATCCGCACCCCGATCCTGTGGGCCCGGTGTCCGGCCCCGGGCATCACGAACCCACTGACCCAGTCCTTCCCGATCCAGATCCACAACCCCTGAACACCCGTTTCCGCACCGGACGGCAAGGTCACGTACACGGTGTCAGTGAGCGGTGTCCTTCTCGCGCAGGGCCTGTTCGACCGCTTCGCGGACGCGTTCGTCCTCGCGTTCCTTGCGACGGGCGCGCCGCTTGCGGTTCAGGACCACGACGAGGATCACGAGCGCGATGAGTACGGCCACCAGCAGCGTGATCATCCACGGGAACGCCCAGGTGGTGGCGGTGGCGGTGACCGGATTCAGGGCGGTCGTCGAGCCGGATGCGTCGGTCAGCAACGGTGTGACCGTGGCCGTCGCGGTCAGCAGCAGCGCCGGGGTGACGTTCGAGATCGGGACCTTGACCTGCCAGGACTCGCCGGGCAGTAGTTCCGGTGGGGTGACGATTCCGGTGGCGTCGGCGCGGAACCAGCCGAACGGGCCGCTGACCGTGACCGCCTGACTGGCCGTCTGCACGGCGTTGCCGGTGTTGTGGATCGTGTAGGAGACCGTCGCCGAACCGTCGTGATAGTCGGCGTCCAGGTTCTCGATGGCCAGGGCGGGAGCCAGGTCGCCCGCCACCCGGAGCTTGATCTTGATGCCTAGGCGGCGTTCGACGTTGACGTTCGCGGTCTTGTCGGGGGCGGTCAGGGAGGTGACGATGCCGCCGACGTGGTCGCCGGGCGTGGCGTCGGCGGGGACCGTGATGGTGAACGGCACTTCGACGGTCCTGCCGGGGGCCACGGTCACGGCGGTGCTCGTCGGACGTACCCAAGCGCCGATGGCTTTTGATTTCTTGTCGCCGGTCAGCAGGTCCAGCTGGCCGGCGTCGGTGGTGTAGCCGTCGGCCGTGTAGACCTTCAGGTTCACCGCCTCGGTGCCCTTGTTGGCGACGACCATGGCGTCACTGGTGGTGGTGCCGGGGCTGACGTCGTAGCCGAAGCTCGACCGGGTGGCGCCGAGGCTGTTGGAGGCGGTGCGCACCGTCCAGGTGACGTCGCCGTCGGCGGCCTGGACAGGGGGTATCGCCAGGGCGGCCAGCAGGGCGACAACGACGGTCTTCATCAGTGAGTGCTCCTAGAAGAAGTGGGCGGGCGCCGGAGGACGCCCGCCCACCAGGGGGTGCGATCAGCTGCTCAGCGCGGTGATCGTCAAGGTGGTGCGGTAGTTGCCCTTCTCGGCTTCGCCCGGGATCTTCAGATCCAGGTCGGCGCCGAGCACTGCCGTGCCGCGGGCGTGTCCCTGTTCCGCGTAGCCGAGGCCACGGGAGACCGACAGGCCCTTGCCGTCGTCGTCGTAACCGGAGGCCACGTCGGCTCCGGTTTCGGCGCCGGCACCGGCGGTCGCCAGGTACGGTCCCCAGCCCAGGTAGGAGCCGGAGAACTTCTTGTCCGCGTCGGTGAAGTCGCCGACGCTGGCCGAGATCGACCACGGCGAGAGGGAGCGGCGGCTGTCCGACACCTTGATCGGGTTGATCTTGCCGGTGGCGGCGAAGTACTCGCCGTTCGTCTCGACCGCGGTGCCGAGGTCGACCAGGTCGTTGTGGCCGTCGATGGTCCAGCCGAACTCGCCGGGAACCGCCGTCGGCACGCCGACCTGGATCTGCTGGCCGTCACCGTGGTAGGGGCGGACCGTCACCTTGTCGACGATCGAGCCGACCGGCTGACCGGCCTCGGTGGAGGCGGCGCTGCGGACGTTCGCCACGACCAGCTTGTCGTTGCGGACCTCGACCTTGACGTACGTGCGGGCGTGCTCCTGGTTCTGGACCGAGTTGTACCAGTAGTTCGCCGGTTTCAACGGGTCCGGGCCGTTGGTGCCGCTGGCGTCCGGCTTGGTGATGTCGTAGTACTTCGAACCCGACGCCGAGTTCGAGGTCACGTACAGCACACCACCGGGTCCGGCGAACACCTCGGCGTCACCGGGCTGCTCGTCGGAGTTCGCCTTCTGGCCGTTCTTGATCAGGTAACTGCGGGTGTAGACGTGGTCGTGACCCTGCAGCACCAGGTCCACGCCCAGATCCGAGAAGGTCGTCGGGAAGTCGACCCGGCGGACCTTCGCGTCGCTGTCCTTGGCGTGCGCAGCGGCGGAGTAGATCGAGTGGTGGTAGACCAGGACGGTCCACTTCGCCTCGGCACCGTGCTGTTTGACCACGTCGGTCACGTACTTGACGTGCGCCGCGTCGCCTCCGCCACCCTGCGAGGTGGCGTAGGAGTTGCTGTTCAGGTCGATGAACAGCGTGTCCTTGTAGACGTACCAGTAGTTGCCGCCCGAGGTGTTGGACGCCGGGTTGCCGTTGGAGTAGTACGAGCCCGAACGGTCGGTGTTCGGGGTGTAGAGGTGCTGCTCGTACGCCTTGCCGCCGACGTCGTGGTTGCCGATGGTGGCCACCCACGGGTACTGGCGCAGCTTGTCGGAGGCCAGGAAGGCGTTCCACTGCGCTTCGGTGTTGGCGGTCTCCACCTGGTCGCCGCCGGACACCAGCAGTTCGGCGTTCGGGTTGGCGGCCAGCGAGACGTCCAGGGTGTCGGTCCAGCCGGCCTGGTCGTTGGCCACGTTGCCGGACGCCCCGATCTGCGGGTCGCCGTAGAACAGGAAGTCGTAGTCGCCTTCGAAGTCCTGTGTCTTGAACGGGTACGCCGCCGACCAGTTGCCTTCCGAGCCCACCCGGTACTGGTACGCGGTGTGTTCGGCGAGGCCGGTGATGGTGGCGTGCCGGTTGTAGCCGCCGCTGCTCGCGATGTTGGCCGAGCCGAGGGCGGCGAACGTCGGCGCGTTCGCCGGGAACTCGCCGCCGACCACCGAAGCGGCCGGGGCGAGCTGGACCGACTGGGTGGTGTCCGCCGAGGAGTACCAGCTCACGATGCGCTGGGTCTCGTTGGCGCCGACGCCCAGGACGACGGCGCTCAGCGTGGCGGAGTCGGCGGCGTAGGCGGGTGCGCCCAGGCCGCTGACGGCCACCGCCATCCCCAGGACGACTGCCCCGTTACGGATGAGGTGCGTTCTCATCGGTTTCCGTTCCGTAGATGAGAGAGATCGCTTCCCAGTGGGAAAGTTCGGGAAGCGGGGATCAAGCTCGTCCAGTCCGATGAACCGATCATTAACAAGATCAAGATCATTGATGGCGTACGCCGGAAGACCTCAGCTTCCCGTCAGGCGCTGCACGAACCAGATCAGCCCCATCGTGGACACCCCGGCCGCGATCACACCGGACACCCAGCGTGCCGTCCGGGGCGACCGTCGGCGCAGCAGTGTCAGCAGCGGGAAGGTGACCGCGATCAGAGCGAGCTGCACGGTCTCGATGCCCACGTTGAACACCAGCAGTGACCAGAGCAGCGTCCACGAGAACGGCTCGTCGATCCCGAGCGCACCGGCGAACCCGACTCCGTGCACGAGACCGAAGAGGAACACCACCGCGAGCCGGCCCGTGGCCGGGGTTTCTCGCCGCAACTGCCACAGGTCCCAGCCCGCTACCACCGCGATCGACAGGGCGATGATCGGTTCGACGATGCTGGCCGGCACCGTGACCAGGCCCAGAGCGGCCAGGATGAACGTCACCGAGTGGGCCGCGGTGAACGCCGACGCTGCCAGCACGATCTCCCGCAGGCGACGGGATCCGGCGATCAGCGCCAGCAGGAAGAGCACGTGGTCCAGTCCGAACAGCAGATGCTCGGCGCCGAGTACGAAGAACTCGGCGAACCGCTGGTACCAGGGCTGCGCGGTGGAGAACCCGGGCGTGCCCGCGTCCAGGGCGGCACTTCCGGTCCGGCCGCCGATCGCGTAGGTGACGATCGTCTTGGTGTCCCGGACGAACTCTTCGGACGCGGGGAACAGCACGCTGCGCAGTTCGTAGTCGCTTGCCGCCTGGCACGTCCAGTCGAGGACCAGGGTGGTGTACGGAACGTTCTCCCGCGTACCCATCCGGAAGCCCTCGACCGGAACCGGCACGCAGGCCCGGCCACCCGCAGCGACCGTGAAACGGCTGGTCACGTAGCCGACCGCGGTCGTGGCGTGGGTGTCCAGCGCGGCGGCCTGCGCTTGCGGGTCACCGGCTTCGAACGCCGCGGTGCCGTCCTGGAACAGGCCGTCGTTCCCACCGGAGTCGGCGGCCGACACGACGAACAGGTCGTACTCCAGCTCCAGCACGGTCCGGACGTGACCCTGTCCGGCGGCGGTGACATCGGCGTAGACGGTCGAGATGAATCCGTGTGCGGCGGCCGGGCCGGCGCCGATTCCGATCAGGACGGCGGCAGCGAGTGGAACCAGGAGACGGTGGAGCGATGACATGCGATGGCACGCTGCACCCCGCGGGTTAACAAGATCAAGATGCCGGGCGAACCGCTGACGACAACTCCGCGCAACCCGTGGACCAGCGCGGGATCCGGTGTAGGAAAGGGGTCGCTCCGTTCCCCCGGCAAAGCTCCGTTCCCCCGACAGAGGACGATCACCGTGCGCCGCCTTCTCCGGGCCGTCGTCTTGTTCACCGCGACCGCCGTCCTCGTCTCCGCCTGTGCCGACCACGACGACTGGTCCCGATCACGGCCCGCTCCGGCTCCGCTGGGCGCGCTCGGAACGGGCTTCACCGACCCGTCGGCGCCGCCCACCCCGGAAGCGATCATCACGCCGAGCCCGGGTTCGTGGTCGTCGGTGCGCCCGCCCGCCGGCTACCGGGTGGTCCTGCTGACCATCGGCACCGATGCCCCGGCGGAAGCACTGGTGACAGCGGTCCACGACTGGGCATCCGCGGAGGACGTGTCGCTACGGACGGTCACCGCGGACGCCACGAAACCCGTCGACGCGATCGTCGAGGCCATGGCGCTGCGACCGGATCTGATCGTCAGCGCCGGCAACGGCCTGATCGATCCGCTCGCCCTGGTCAGCCCCAGCCACCTCGACCAGCAGTTCCTGATCGTGGGCGCGGAGATCGCCGAACCGACCGCCAACGTGACAGCGGTCGACTGGACCGGCGCCTCGTTCCGCGGCGCGGGCCTCGGCGCGGCTTCGGCCTTCGACCCGGCGACGTTCACCGAGGCCCGGTGCGCGGCCGCGATCCGGGCGGGCGCGGCGGCTGTCCTGCACGACGTGACAGGTGTCGTCCTCTGGCTGGACCGCTACTGACGTCCTCTGGCTGGACCGCTACTGACCCCGATCAGGGAGTCAGGACGATCCCGTCCATCAGGCGCCCGTTCGGGGCGAGCCGGTCGATGAAGTCCGGCAGGTCAGGGCCGCCGACGATGTCGATGATGAGGTCGTACGCCGCATCGCCCTTCCCGGAACGATCCAGAACCTCCGTCGCCCCCAGGGCCCGAAGCCGCTCGCCCCATTGCGCTGACAACGTCGTCACCGCGACGGCTCCGGCTCCACCGCGGGCGGCGATCTCCACGGCCGCGATGCCGATGCTGCCCGCCGCCCCACGTACCAGAACGGTGTCTCCGGTCTTGAAGTGCGCGTGCTGGAGGGCGAAGTGCGCGACCGGCACCGGGCCACCGAGAGCCACCGCGTCCACGGAACTGACTCCGCCGGAAAGCTCGACGAAGTCCCCACCGACCCCGATCGCCTCGATCGCGATGACCACCTGCCCCGCCTCGGGTTCCGGGGCCGCGATCTCCACCAGCGCCATCCCGTCCGGGTTCCCGAACCGCTGAATCGCCACTGCTCGCACCATCGTTGCCCGCCTTCTCACCTCGGTAGACCGGGAACGTCAACCAGGCCCGACGACCACCCGGTGAAAGTGTGAGACCGCCGCGCACAAGCGCCTCACCTGCTATGAAACGCAGCCTGCCAGGACCGCCGGGAGCAGGCCGGGGAAACGGCTCTCCATCTCCTCCAGGCGCAGGGCGTTCATCTTCGTCGTGCCCACGTAGTACTGGCGGATCACCGCTGCCTCACGCAGCACGTTGAAGTGGTGCGTCAACGTCGAGACCGATACCGGCGCGTCGAACGTGCCGCAGCTCAACTCCTGGCCCGCCCGTGCCAGTTGAGAGACCACGCCGCGCCGCACGGGATCGACCAAAGCCTCCAGGACCTGCTGCAGGGAGACCTGCGAGACGTCAGGGTGCTCGATGATCCGGGGGGTGGCGCGGGGGCGGGGCACAGGCGTCTCCTCGGAGGGATCACAGTACGGATCTCCCATAGTACGACGCCGGTCGAATCAGCGACCTACATCAAGTTTGATGGAGCTGAAGTTTGACCATAATCGAGATTAGGTCGTACGGTGGCGGCTGTCGGCACTCGCCGAACGCCACCGCCACACCTGCGAACGGGACCGGTCCAACCAATGCGCGCTTGGAAACTCGACGACTTCGGCTTCGACAATCTGCACCTCTACGACGACGTGCCCGTACCCGTGCCCGGGCCTGGCGAGATCCTGGTCAAGGTCGCGGCCGCCGCGCTGAACTACCGGGACAAAGCCCTGGTGGAGGGCATCTACGCCCCCGAGAAGATGCCCAAGGGACTCATCCCGGTCGCGGACTTCGCCGGATCCGTCGCGGCCCTCGGCGAGGGAGTCACGAAGTTCGCCGTCGGTGACCGCGTGACCTCGCACTTCTACCTCGACTGGATCGACGGCCCGTGGCGCGAGTCCTACACCGACCGCCAGACCGGCGGGCCGCTCGACGGCGGCCTCGCCGAATACGCCGTGCTCACCGAGGCCGCCGCGATGTCCACGCCCGCGCACCTGTCCGACGAGGGGGCCGCCACCCTGCCGATCGCCGCACTCACCCCCTGGTTCGCGATGCGCGAGTACGGCGACATCGGCATCGGCGACACCGTGCTCGTGCAGGGCACCGGCGGCGTCTCCGTCTTCGCCACCCAGATCGCCACCGCACTCGGCGCCCGGGTCATCGGCACCTCCAGCAGCGACGACAAACTCAAACGCATCCGCGAACTCGGCGCCACCGACACCATCAACTACCGCACCACCCCCGACTGGGCCGCCGCCGCACTCGAACTCACCGGCGGCGAAGGCGTCGACATGGTCATCGACGTCGTCGGTGGTACCGGTCTCACCGACTCGGTCCGGGCCGTCAAAGGCTCCGGCATGGTCGCCGTCGTCGGATTCCTCGACGGCCAGACCTCGCCGCTCGACCTGATGAGCGTGATCTGGCGGCAAGCCCGCGTACAAGGAATCGCCGTCGGTCACGTCCGGGCGTTCGAACGCCTGCTCAGGTTCGTCGGCGAGCATCGAATCCGGCCGGTCGTCGACTCCGTCTTCGACCTCGAAGACGCCCGCGAGGCCTATGAACGCCTGAACCAGGGCCCTTTCGGGAAGGTAGTCATCAAGATCGCTTGACCCGGCCACCAGGCGCGGCTCGGCGATTCGGCGCCGACTCGGTGACCTCGGAAGGTCGAACGGGTGAGATCGGCGGCGGTTCGGGCGCGCGTGGGTCCGCGTTCCGGCCCCGATCAAGAGGGACAGCGCTGACGAGGCGGACAGGAATCGGGCGCGAAATCGTGTCCGGACGGTTCCGCAGGGTGATTCCCGGCAGTTGGTGATCGGCATTCGCGTGGTTAGCATCCCCTGGAGAAACAGGGAGAGTGTTCGCTTTGCCGGCTCGGCGTGTCATCGATTCTGAGGTGTTGCTGCGTAGTGCGGCGATGCATTACCTGAAGCACTCGACAATCGACATGGATCTGCTGGCGAGTGAGATGGTGATCAGCCGGGCGACTCTCTACCGGGCGGCCGGCAGCCGGGACGCTCTGTTCGGTGAGGTGTTCTGGGCGATCGGCCGGATCTTCCTGGCCGAGGCGGCCGGCGAGGCGACCGGGACCGGCGCGGACCGGGTGCTGTTCCTGTCGCGGGCGTTCGCCGAGATGGTCACCGGGGCCCAGCAGCTGAGACAGTTCGTGGCCGCGGAACCGCAGACCGCGGCGCGGGTGCTGCTCACCACCGCGACCGACGTGCACCACCGGGCGGTCGACGCGCAACTGGAGATCTTCCACGAGTCGGGTGTCACCGCTGATCCGGACGAACTGCGACTTCGGGCGTTCCTTTATGTGCGGCTGATGGAATCGGTGGTCTACAGCAGCGTACTGGGCGTGCCGGAAGTTGATTTCGATCTGGCCGAACCCGCACTGCGAGCCCTGCTCCCGGACTGACCGAAAAGGCGCCCCATCACCTGGGGCGCCTTTGTCAGAAGTGTCAGCCGCCCATTTTCTTGATGTCGGCGGCGGGCATCTCCATGGTCTCGCCGGCGGCCGGGGCCGTGACGGCGACGGGATCGCCGAAGGCGGAGTAGGACGTGACGGACTTGCCGGCGCCCTTGGCGACCCCGCTCATGTCCATCGTGACCTTGGTGAGGTATCCGTTCTCGACCTCGGCCGTGAACGGGATCGCCTTGAACTTCTCACCGGCCGCCGAGCCGATCGTGCTGGCCACGGTCGGTGCCTTGCTCATGTCGAGGGTGCCCTTGTAAGTGCCGCCCGAGCCGGTGACTCCGGAGGCGAGGGTGCTCAGCAGCTTGGCGGTGCTGCCGGGGTCGTTCTGCTCCACGCTCAGGGTGCCGGTCTGCTTGCTGGCGTCGACGTGCAGCCACTTCTTGCCGTTGCCGGCGTAGGAGCTGGCGATGCCGCCGCTGGCCTTGAAGTACAGGTCGTTGCCGACCCGCCGGATCTTGATGCCGCCGGCGGTGCCGAAGTCCGAATCCATCTCGACGAGTTCGTTCGGCGCGTCGAACACTCCTCCGAGTGTCATACCGCCGCTCTTCATCGCGATCTTGGCCGTTGTGGTGGCGGTCTTCTGGGAAGCCGCGACGAGCTCGCCCAGCGCGCCGGCCGGGACCGGGGCGGCACTGGTGGCGGCGGCCGACGAACCGGTGACCGTGGTGCCGGTGCTGGTCGTGGCGGTGTCGTCACCACTGCCGCAGGCGCCGAGCGCGGCGATCGTCGCCAACGCCACTCCGGCGATGCTCAAACGTGCCGTTTTCATGTTTTTCTCCCCCGGTTCGGAACATCAGCGGCCCACCCTAGACGACCCTGTCGATCTCAGCCTGGCCGGGGACGACCCCCAAACGCGCCAAACCAGATAGACATCGGTTGATATCCCGAAACATGGATGCAATGCTTTGGACACGGGAGCGCTCCCATGAGTCCGCAGAAACGCCGAAGAACGGAGGACCACCGTGCCCCCACACGAGTCCACTCAGTCCGGCCGCCGATTTGCTCAGGTGCTCGTCGTGCTGGTCGCCATGGTGATCGGCACGCTGCCCTGGAGCAGCCCGGCCCAGGCCCACGGCACCATCATCAACCCGGCCTCCCGCGCCTATCAGTGCTGGCAGACCTGGGGAAGTCAGCACACCAACCCGGCCATGCAAACCCAGGATCCGATGTGCTGGCAGGCGTTCCAGGCCAACCCGGACACCATGTGGAACTGGATGAGCGCGCTACGGGACGGTCTCGGCGCCCAGTTCCAGGCCAAGACCCCCGATGGCCAACTGTGCAGCAACGCCCTCACCCGCAACGACAGCCTGAACCGCCCCGGCGCCTGGAAGACCACGAACCTGACGAACAACTTCACCGTGCAGCTGTACGACCAGGCCAGTCACGGCGCCGACTATTTCAAGGTGTACGTCAGCAAACAGGGGTACAACCCGGTCACGCAGGCACTCGGCTGGGGGAACCTGGACTTCATCACTCAGACCGGTAAGTACGCGCCCGCGAACAACATCTCGTTCAACATCTCCACCTCGGGCTACACCGGTCACCACGTGCTCTTCGTCATCTGGCAGGCCTCCCATCTGGACCAGGCCTACATGTGGTGCAGCGACGTGAACTTCGGCTGATGAAGGCTCGCCACCTATGGGTTCTCGTGACCCTGACGTCCGTGTCGGCCGGTGTCTACGCACTGGCCGGCACGGACGAGCCCGCGGACCTGCGGGGACAGATCACGACCCGGATGCGTACGACCCTCGAACAGTCCAGCCCCGACCAGCATCAGCATGCCGGTCACGGCGCCGCCGAAGGCACGGTGATCTGCGGAGTCCGGGTCTACGGTTACGAACCGGCCGGCGCGGCCACCCTGACCGAGGTGAAGACCGTCTACGGTTTCCACCTCTGCGGCGTCGCAGGCCAGAAGCAGCCGTGGGACGTAGCGGTCAAGCTGGCCGGGCCGGTCATCCTGGACATGTCCACCGACCCGGCGGGCATCCAGGCGGTGGAAGCCACCGAGACCGTCCGGTACGTGGACCGGCTGTGGCAGATGTTCCCACCCCGGTACGCCGAGATGGCCGTCAAAGAAGCCCTGTCCCCGCAGGAGATGACCGACCTACGGCGCCGGTACGACGCCGCCGCCGAACTCTGAGAGATCCACTGTCACTGGTTGCTGGAGTTCGCCCACAGGTTGATGCCGGACTCGGTGGCGTACTTGTCGATCTCGGCCAGCTCGTCGGCGGTGAACGCGGTGTTGTCCAGGGCCGCCACGTTCGCCTCCAACTGGGCGACACTGCTGGCGCCGAGCACGGTCGAGGTCATCCGCGGGTCCCGCAGCACCCAGGCGATCGCCATCTGCGCCAGGCTCTGACCACGCCGCTCGGCGATCGCGTTCAGCCCACGGATCTTGTCCAGGTTCTCGGCACTGAGTAGTTCGGTGCCCAGCGACTTGTCGGCGTTGGCCCGCGAGTCGTCCGGCACCCCCGTGAGGTAACGGTCGGTCAGCATGCCCTGCGCCAGCGGCGAGAACGCGATGCACCCGGCACCGGCCAGCTCCAGGGCGTCCAGCAGGCCGTCCTCGATCCAGCGGTTCAGCATCGAGTACGACGGCTGATGGATCAGCAGCGGTGTGCCCAGGTCACGCAGGATCGCGGCGGCCTCGGCGGTCTTCGCGGGCGAGTAGGACGAGATGCCCACGTACAGCGCCTTGCCCGCTCGTACCGCCGCGTCCAAAGCCCCCATCGTCTCCTCGAGCGGCGTCTCCGGGTCGACGCGGTGCGAGTAGAAGACGTCGACATAGTCGAGGTTCATCCGCTTCAGCGACTGGTCCAGGGAGGCGGTCAGATACTTGCGAGAACCCCCGTTGCCGTACGGGCCGGGCCACATGTCGTAGCCCGCCTTGGTCGAGATGACCAGTTCGTCGCGACGGCCCGCGAAGTCGGTGGCCAGGATCCGGCCGAAGTTCTCCTCCGCCGACCCGTACGGCGGGCCGTAGTTGTTGGCCAGGTCGAAATGGGTGATGCCCAGCTCGAAGGCCCGGCGCAGGATGTCACGCTGAGTCTGGATCGGCTTGTCGTCGCCGAAGTTGTGCCACAGGCCGAGCGAGACGACGGGCAGTTTGAGGCCGCTACGGCCAGTGCGTCGGTATTCCACGGTTTTCCTTCTACCTCCTTCTACTTCAGAACCGCAAGATCATCGGTGGTCAGTTCGAGGCTGTCGGCGGCGGCCGAGTCGATGATCGTCTCCGGGCGGCTGGCACCCGGGATCGGGATCGAGACCGGCGACTTGGCCAGATGCCAGGCCAGGGCCACCCGCTGCGGGCTCACCCCATGCCGCTCGGCGACCTCGGCGAACGCGCCGCCCAGCGAACCGGCCGCCTTGATGCCACCCAGCGGCGACCACGGCAGGAACGCGATACCCAGTTCGGTGCAGAGTTCCAGCTCCGGTTCCGATGAACGGAACGCGGGCGAGAACTGGTTCTGCACCGACACCAGACGGCCACCCAGGATCTCCCGCGCCTGGCGGATCTGGTCCGGGTTCGCGTTGGAGATACCGGCCATCCGGATCTTGCCGGCGTCCAGAAGGTCCCGGATCGCGCCGATCGAATCCGCGTACGGCACCGCCGGGTCAGGCCGGTGATACTGGTACAGACCGATCGCGTCGACACCGAGCCGCTTGAGCGAGTCCTCGCAGGCCCGCTTCAGATAGTCCGGAGACCCGTCGACATACCAGCTCCCGTCACCGGGCCGCAGGTGCCCGCCCTTGGTCGCGACCAGCACCGCCGAGGTGTCGCCACCGTACGAGGCAAGCGCGTGCGCGATCAGCGTCTCGTTGTGCCCGACCTCAGCCGCGCCGATGTGATAGGCGTCAGCGGTGTCGATCAGGGTGATACCCGCGTCCAGCGCGGCGTGAATGGTCCGGATGGAACGGTCCTCGTCCGGCCGGCCCTCGATGGAGATCGGCATCCCACCGAACCCGATCGCGCTGACCGGCACATCACCGATACGACGACTCTGCATGGTTCCTCCCGATGGTTGAACGGCTACCTCCCTTGTATCCCCGATCAGGCCTCATCGAACAGAAAAAGCTGACCTACTGTTACGCCACCGACTCCCGAAGGAGAAACCGATGAAGAACTTGGGCCGGTACGGGGTGTGGACCCCGTGGCAGATCTGGCCGGACGATCCGAACGAGATCGCGGACGCCGCCCAGGAGATCGAGGCACTCGGGTACGGCACCGTGTGGATCGGCGGCAGTCCCCGCGACGACCTGCAGATCGTCGAAGCAGTGCTCGCGGCCACCAGCACCATCGTGGTCGGCACCAGCATCGTCGACATCTGGACCAGTGACGGCCCCCGCCTGGCGGCCTCGCACACCCGGATCCGGCGTTCCTTTCCCGGCCGCTTCTACCTGGGTGTCGGTTCCGGTCACGCGCCGACCGCCGAGTCCCGCGGGCAGGCCTACACCAGGCCACTGTCCCGATTGAAGGAGTTCCTCACCGGCCTTTTGGCCGCTTCACCCGCTCCATCAGCTGCGCCCGCTTCACCCGCTTCACCCGCTTCACCCGCTTCACCCGCTTCACCCGCGAACGAGCTGATGATCGCCGCGCTCGGACCGCGCACTCTGGAGACGGCGGCTTCGCTGACCGCTGGCGCCCTGCCGTACCTGATGCCGCCCGCACACACCGCTTCCGCCCGGCAGATCATGGGCGACGGTCCGCTACTGGCCCCCGAACAGAAAGTCCACCTGGGCGCCGACCCCGAGGCGGCCCGGCAGGGCGGCCGGCGGGCGCTGCGCCCCTACCTGTCGCTGCCCAACTACACCCGGCAGCTGACACGTTTCGGCCTGACCGAATCCGACCTGACCGGCGACGGCAGCGACCGCTTCATCGACTCAGCCGTGGTCTGGGGCCCCGACGACCGAATCCGCACCGGCATCGACGCCCACCTCACCGCGGGCGCCGACCACGTGGCGGTACAGGTGCTGCTCGACTCCGGCGCCCCACGTTCCCTGCCCCGCCCCGAATGGCGCCGCCTGGCCAGAATCCTCAAGCTCCCCAAAACCACGTGACCCCCAGCAGGCCCCCCACCACCACACTCAACAAAAGACCCCAAACACCCCTTTCCGGTACGCCCGGCGCCCTTTCGTCCTCCCCTTTCGTGCCACGCCTCCCGTCACGATCGCGCCGTATCCCCAGTCACGATCACGCCGCGCCTTTCTGTCACGATCGCGCCGGGTGGAACTGGAAACCATCCGCGGCGAGGATGGTCAGGAATTCGGCCGGTTCGACAAGGTCCTCGATGTGGGCAATGCCAGGACGCAGGCCGGGCAGCTGCCGAATCACGTGAGCGGCGAACAGCCCCGTGGCACGGCTCTGCCGGTTGCCGGTAAACGCCGCCCGCACGTCACCGGCCTCAGCGATCACCGCGAAACCGTCGGTGCCCAGGTGCAGACCGCCGAAGACCTTCTCGGTCAGCGGGCGAAAAGCCGGCCGGTGCAACAGTCTCGCGATGGCCGGCCGATTGGCCAGACCGAGCAGCACGGTAGACACACGCGAGTCCAGCGCCAGCCCAGTCCGAACGTCCGGCAACCCTAGGGTGTACTGGTCAGAGAAGGGAAACCGGCGAACCCGCCGCCGCCCGTACGGCGCCGGAAATTCCGCCGCCCAAGCCCCGCCCTCCTGCCCGAGCCCATCAACGGTCCACCCGACCGCCGCGGCCCCATGCTTCTCCCCCGACCCGAGCAGCACACCGATCCGCACAGGTTGCCCAGGAGCCCGCTCACTGACATACCGAGCAAGCAGGTTGCTCACCCCAGGCGCGATACCGACACTGAGAACCGCGGTAGCGTCCCCCACCCCCGATCCCGCGAACGCACTACCGCCCGCCACCCAGGACCCCGCGATCCCGCCTTCCGCTCCAGCAGCCCTGGCCTCCTCTCCCATCCCCAGCCCCACGCCCCGGAACGCAGGCGCACTCACCCGCTCGGGACGCAAGGCCTCGATCGCGGTGAGCACTGCCGGGGTCGCGGAGATGTCGACGTAGTCGATGCCTCGTTCGAGGGCGGCCCGCGCGACCCGGGCATTGCCGATCTCGGCACACATGAGAACCGCGCTGACCCCGTCGAGAGCCGCCTCGACCTGGGCAGAATCGGTCAGGTCGACGCGGATCGCCTCGGTGCCCGCCGGCGCCTTGGCGGGGTTACGCCCGGCCACCACGACGGTCGAGTGCTCAGTGAGGGCGACGGCCGCCTCTCGGCCGACCGCACCGTACCCGCCAAGGATCAAAGTTTTTGTAGTCACGCTCTAAGAATGTTTTTGTAGTACCGCTATAGTCAAGCACTGTGACCGGAAAGACCGACGGGCGTGCCGAGCGGGCTCGCGCCACCAGAGCCCGCATCACCGCCGCCGCGACCGCGACGTTCACCACGTCCGGATACGCCACGACCAGCATCAACGCCATCGCAGCGGCGGCGGGGGTGAGCGAGCAGACGGTGTACTACTCGTTCGGCAACAAACGAGCCGTCCTAGCCGCCGCCCTGGACCGGGCAATAGCCGGCGACGACGAACCGACCCCCACGCTGGAGCGCCCGTGGGTCCAAGCCGCACTCGCCGAGCCCGACTCACACCGCCAGATCGAACGCCAGGTGGAAGGCGTCGGCGAGGTGCTACGACGCGCCGCCCGCCTGCTCGACATCATCCGCAACGCCGCCACCGACCCCGAACTGGCCGAAGTCTGCGCGACCGCTATCGGACATCACCACGAGGTCCAGGGAGTCTTCGCAAAAGCATTGAGCACCAAGGCCGAATTACGTACGGACCTCAGCACCGCCACCGACACCAGCGTCGCCCTGCTCTCCCCGGAGACATACCTGCTGCTCGTGGACCACTTAGGCTGGCCCCACGAACGCTGGCGCATCTGGGCAGCAGACTGCCTGATCCGAACCCTGATCACCTGACCTCACCGCCGAAGAAAACCACCAAACGGCAGACCACCAGTCGGCAGACCACCAAACGGCCGTCTACCAGACGGCCGACCACCAAGCGGCAGCCTCTCCGAGGCACGGGCCGCCTGGCCACCCTCGCCCAGGCCACCGCATGACACGAAGCCCTCACTCCCAAGGCCCAAAGGCCACTCCCGTGTGGTCAGCCAGAGTGGACTCGCACCCTGACAGACCACACAATCCCAACCGCGGAGCGCCACCCAGACGTCTCCGACCCCACCGCCTCGCTCACCCTGACCGGACCTGCCCGCGTCGCCCTGCTCCACCGGACCGGACGGCATCACCCCACTCCGCCAGGCCGGACGGCATCACCCCACTCCGCCAGGCCGGACGGCATCACCCCACTCCACCGGACCGGACCGTGTCGCCTCGGCCAATCGGACCGGATCGCGGCGCGCCGGCCGGCCGGGACGGAGGGGATCACTCGTTGCGTAGGTTGCCGGGGCGGGTCAGGCGCATCAAGGAAGGCAAGGCCGCGGCTGTGGTGCCGAGCACGACCAGGACGGCGACCGCGGACGTGGTGCCGATGCCGAACCAGTCGATGGTCACCGGGGCGTCCACCGCGGTCATCATCACCGCCGCCAGAGCACTGCCCAGGGACACCGCCAGTGCCATCCCGATCAAGACCGGGATGGTGGCCTGGTACAGGACGGAACCGGTCAGGGTGCGCCGGCGGGTGCCGAAGGCCACCAGGACCGCGAGGACACGGCGGCGTTCGCGGAGCTGTTCGGCGACGTTGACGAGCATGCTCGCGCCGATCAACACCAGCAGGACGATCGTGCCGGCCAGCAGACCTTGCCGGGATGTGCGCATCACGTCGGCGATGGTGGCGTTGCCCGGGTCGTAGACGAGGGCCTGCGGATCGAGACGCGCAGCTGTGTTGCGCAGTTGCTCCAAGGCGCCGAACTGGCTCGTGTCGAGGTCGACGGCGTAGGTGGATTCCGTCTCCGGGATGTCGCCACCGGCGATCGCGCCGGTGGTGACCAGGAGCATCGCGCCATAACCCAGCACCGAATCGGCACCTGTCGCCTGCTTGGTCGGGGCCGGCGGGGTCCAGGTCCCACCGTCTCGCAGCGTGTATTCGGTCCGGCCCTCGGGGACGGCGATGCCGTAGACGTCGCCGTCAGCGCAGGCGCTCATGTCGGCGTAGCGGTGGAGGGCCTGGCAGTCGCCGATATGGATCGCTGTCGAGTCCCCGGAGAGCTCTCCGAAGACGGTCCGGATCGTCCGGGTCTCCCGGACGCCCGGGGTCTTGCTCAGCGCGGCCGTCCAGGCGCTGTCCGGGATGTCGGTCGTCGGCGAGATCTGGTGGTGGAACCGGCCGGTGGCGGAGTCGCTGGGGCCGACCACACTCTCGATGCCGGAGACCAGTCCCTGCAGGGCGATCACCCCGGCGACCGAGACGGCGATGCCGGAGACAGCCCGGACCGCGGTGCCGCTGTCGAACTGGAGGCGGCGGATCGCCAGCTCCCAGGCCAGACTGCCGCCGCCGAGCCGGTCCACGGTAGCTTCGACCAGCCAGGGCAGCAGCAGCGCCAGGCCGATCAACAACAGCGCCACCCCGCCCGCGGCCTGGAACTCCACGCCGCTCGAACCGTCTTCCAGGCCGTTCCTGAGCGGCCAGAGCAGGGCCACGCCGAGGACCGGCAGGACCAGCCGCCACCACAGCCGCCGGCGCACCGTGGTGCTGAGCCGGACCACACCGAGCGGTTCCACGACCACCCGGCGCATCGCCGACAGGGTGACCAGCACGGCCACCGCGGGCACCGCCACCACGATCAGGGCGACCAGCGCGGGCACAGGTCGCATGTCGTACAGGTAGAAGCTGAGGGCACCAGTCGCCCACCGGTTCGCGGCCAGGGCCGCCCCCACCGCCAGCACCGCACCGAGGCCCAGCCCGAGCACCGCACCGGCCAGGGTCTCGCCGGCGGCGATCCGCCTGGTCATCGAGGCGTCCGAGCCGACCAGCCGCAGCGCGGCCAGCCGCCGGTCTCGGGCCTCGCCGCCGAAACGCACGGCGCTGGCCATGAAAACCATCACCGGCATCAGCAGCACCACGATGCCGACGGCACCGAGCAGAAGCATCGCCGGAGAGGTGCCCTCGCCGTCATCGGCGCCGCCAGCCCCGAAGCGGTCGATCCGGTAGCCGGTCTCCTCGGTGAGGGTGTCGGTGCCCAGGTAGAAGGCCAGGTCGGCGGGACCTCGCAGACCCTGCTCGCCGATGGTGCCGACGATGGGGGCATCCCACCGCTGGGCGAGCAACGGGTTGTCCCGGATCAGGTCGGCCAAGGCTGGGGAGACGATCATCTGGCCCGGTTTCGGCAAGGTGGTCACGCCCGGCGGGATCGGCGGATTGGCGCCTTCCGGCTGGAGCATCCGCCCGTGCACGGAGTCGCTGCCGAACATGGTGGTGGCGATGCCGATCAGCAGGGTGTTGTCGCCTTTCGGCGGGCTCTCCTGCGGGTTTTCGCTGCGGGCCTGGTCGCGCGCGGTGGCCGCCCCGATCGCGGCGGGCAGGGCCGCGATGGACAGCAGCACCGCGACGCCGATGCCCACCCCGGCGGCGATGAGGGCGAGTCTGGTCCAGCCGGACCGGCCTCCGGCGACACTCATCCGCGCGCCGAGCCCGAGCTCGAAGAACCACCGCCGGATCAGCGTCATCGGACGAACTCCTGCTCGCGGACCCGGCCGTCGCGGACCACGGCCTCCCGATCGGACCAGGCCGCGACCCGGGCCTCGTGGGTGACCAGCACCACGGCCGCGCCGGTCTCCTTGGCGGCCGCGATGAACAATTTCATCACCAGCTCGCCGTTGAGGGAGTCCAGTGCGCCGGTCGGCTCGTCGGCGAAGACGACTCGCGGCTGGGCGACCAGCGCCCGGGCCACCGCGACCCGCTGGCCTTGGCCGCCGGAGGCCTGGCCGGGACGTTTCTGGGCGACGTCGCCGACCTCGAGGCGATCCAGCCACTCGCCGGCGATCCGGTGTGCCTCGCGGCGGCCGGTCCCGGACAGGCGCAGTGGCAACGCCACATTTTCCAGACAGGTCAGCTCCGGCACCAGCTGCCCGAACTGGAACACGAACCCGAACTCGCCCCGGCGAAGCGTGCTGCGCTCACTGTCGGACATCGCGGTCAGGTCCCGGCCGGCATAGGACACCTGGCCCGCCTCTGGGGAGAGGATGCCGGCCAGGCAGTGCAGCAATGTCGACTTACCAGAGCCGGACGGTCCCATCAGGGCCACCACTTCACCGGCCCGCACGTGCAGGGAAGCGCCGTCGAGCGCCTTGGTCTCGCCGAAGTTCAGGTGCAGGTCCTCGGCGCTCAGGAGGGCTTGCTCAGTCATCGGGACTCTCCGTAGGTGGCGGCCAGGCGGTCCAGGCGGGCGGTGGTCAGCTCCAGCCAGCGCAGGTCGGCTTCCAGGTGGAACAGGGCGTGGTCGCAGATCAGCTCGTCGGCGAGGTCACCGGTGGCTTTGCGGCGGGTCAGCTCGCGCATCAGGCGCAGGTGCTCGCCGCGCTGGCTGTCGAGGACCTCGGCGGCGTCCCGGCCGGTCAGCAGGGCCAGCACCACCTTGGTGTAGAGCGTGCTCTGCAGGTACGGCTCGGGTTTCTCCGGTCGGGTGATCCACTCGGCGACGTCGGTGATCCCGGCGTCGGTGATCGCATATCTCTTGCGGTCCGGTCCGTCGCCCGGCTCGGACTCCACCTCGACGAGCCCGTTCTTAAGGAGGCGGGCCATCGTCGAGTAGACCTGCCCGTAGTGCAGGGAACGGTCCCGCCCGAACGTGTCGTCGTAGGTGCGCTTGAGGTCGTATCCATGCCGGGGGCCGTTCTCCAGCAGTCCCAGCAGAGCGAAGCTGACTGACATGCCGACGACTATACACACGGTTTATAAACCGTGTGTATAGTCGCCTCAGGCGTGAAGAAACGCCGCTCAGGCGGCTGATCGGAAGGCGGCCAGCCCGTGGAGAAGCCGGTCCACCTCGTCCACCGTGTTGTAAGCGGCCAGTCCCACCCGCAGCGCGGGATTCGGCAGTTTGAGGGCTTCGAACGGCTCGTGGGCGTAGAAGGACCCGGCCGGCGCCAGGACGTCCCGGGCGGCCAGGAAGAGCTGAGCGTCGCGGGCGTCCTGACCTTCGAAACTCATCAGCAGCGTGGGCGTCCGGTCGGCGGCCTTCGAGTGGAGGGTGATGCCGTCCAGGCCGTTCTCGATGCGGGCCCGCAGCATGCCCTCGTGCGCGTGCAGTGCTTGAAAGGACTGGACCAGGCGCTCCCGGCGCGTGCCCGAGTAACCCGAAGCGAGGAAGTCGACCGCCGCGGTGGCGCCGGCCAGTTGCTCGTACGGCAGGGTGCCGAACTCGAAACGCTCGGGCACGGTGTCCGCCGACGGGATCAGTTTGTCCGGCCGCAGCGTCTCCAGCAGCGCCGGGTCGGCGGCGAGGACACCACAGTGCGGGCCGAGGAACTTGTACGGCGAGCACACGAACAGGTCGGCGCCGAGCGCGGGCACGTCCACGAACCGGTGAGCGGCGTAGTGCACCCCGTCCACGTAAAGCAGGGCGCCGACCGCGTGGGCCATGTCGGCGATCTTCCGGAGCGGGGTGACGGTGCCGAGCACGTTGGAGGCCGCGGTAACCGCCACCAGCCGGGTGCGGGGCGAGAGTTCCAGGGAGAGGTCGAGTTCGGTGGTAGCGGGGTCGATCTCGATCCAGCGGACCGTGACCCCGGTGGCGGCGGCCGCCTGGATCCACGGGCGGACGTTACTGTCGTGGTCGAGGCGGCTGACCACGATCTCGTCGCCGGGCTGCCAGGTCTTGGCCAGGTGCCGGGAGAAGTCGTAGGTGAGCTGGGTGGCGCTGCGCCCGTGCACGATGCCGTTCGCGGGCACGCCCAGCAGGTCGGCGTAGGCGGACCGGAAGTCGGTGACGGCCCGGTCGGCGTTGCGTTCGGAGATGCTGACCGCGCCCCGGTTGGAGAGCGGCCCGGTCATCGTCGCGACGATCGCCTCGGCGACCGGGCGCGGGGTCTGGGTGCCGCCGGGCCCGTCGAAGAAGGCCAGGCCGGAGTCGAGAGACGGGAAGTGGGTGCGGAAGGCGGTGACGTCGAAGCTCACCGAACCGACTCTATGCTGGCCCGGCGCAGGACCCGGACCGGTGGGCCCGGGTACTCGGCAGGCGCGGCACCGTCGAGGGCGGCCAGGACGACACGGCCGAGGACCCGCCCGTGTTCGTGCACGTCGATGCTGAGGGCGGAGAGCGGCGGCACGGCGAGTTCACAGAGCGGCGAGTCGTCGTGAACGAGCAGGCTGACCTGGCCGGGGACGTCGATGCCGGAGTTGGAGGCGGCGACGGCCATCACGTCGTTGTCGAAGACGACGGCCGTGGGCGGCGGGGTGACGGCGAGAAGTTCCCGCACCCCGCGGATCCCGGCGGACGCGCTGTAGTCACCTTCCACCAGGTGCACCCGGATGTCGTGTCGCGCGGCCGCGAGAAGCATGGCGGCCGTCCGGTCGGCGGTGTGGACCAGGTCGGCGGGCCCGGTGACCCGGCCGATGACGCGGTGGCCCAACTCCGCCAGCAGGTCCACCGCGACGGTCAGGGCGCCCGCGTCGTCGGTCACCACCCTGGCGAAACCGGGGTGGTCGGTGCGCCCGGCCAGCACCGCGGGCAGGCCCAGCGCGGCCAGGAACTCCGGTCGCGGGTCGTCGTGGACAAGGTTGACCACGACGACGGCCCGCACAGTGTGGTCGCCGGCCCAGCGTCGATAGGTGTCCAGCTCGGCCTCGACCGACGGGACGACCAGCAGCAGGACGGTGAGGCCCCGCGGAGCGAGGGCATCCTCCATGCCGGCGATCAGCTCCATGAAGAACGGCTCGACGCCCACCCGGGCGGTGCTACCGGTGAGCACCAGGCCGATCAGCATTCAGCCGACCTTGGCCGGGCTGGTCAGGACGTTCGCCGATCGCAGCACCTCGGGGGCACTGAACGTCTCCGCGTCGACTACAGAATCCGTCAACACCTGAAAAGTATGGTTCTCCCCAGGAAGGAGATCGATGAGCATGTCGTCGACGACGGCGTCGGGAGCGACCCGGTCAGCGAGGACGGCGACGTCCCGGGCGAACGATGCCGCGGTCACGGTCACCGAGTAACCACCTTCGACGGCGACCGTGTGTGCCCGCACCGCAGCGGGGTCGTAATTGAGGTCCTTGTCCTCGGCGAACAGATGCGTGGCGCGAAGCCCGCCGGCGTCGGCGACCAGCGCCTCCCGGGTGGGGTCGGAAGCAGCGAGCAACGAGGGGGCAATATCGATGAGGGTCACCGAGCGGGGCGTCACCGAGACGTCCGAGCTGATCTCGGCGAGGACCGTGCCGTCGAAACGGAGTCGCCGGAAACGGGCGCTCTCGCGCCACGGCAGATCGCTGTCGTTGATCACTGCGAGCAGCGTGCGGTCTCCCCGGCGGACAAACGAGACCCTGATTGCGGCGTACGCCCGGCGCAGCGCATACCAAGCGGGTTTGAGCCGTCCCGCCCCGTCGACGACCGCCCACGAGGTGACCGGCCAGCAGTCGTTGAGCTGCCAGATGATGCTGCCCATGGTTCGTGGAGCATGACTGCGCAGGTGGTCGACGGCGTAACGGGTGGCGCGGGCCTGGTTGAGCTGGGTGGCCCAGTGCCAGTCACCGAAGTCGGCGGGGACCCGCATGTGGTGGGCGAGCCCGCGGTCGAGTTTGCCGTTGCCGTCCTCGGCTTTCTGGTGCAACAGGAAGGCGGCCGATTCCTTGCGCAGATCCTCGGGGGCGAGCGCGGCGGTCAGGGTGGCCCAGGTCGGCGGCGCCTGCCAGCCGAACTCAGAGCAGAACCGGGGCACGAAGCCGTCGTGGTGGGTGTAATCCTGCCGGTTCCAGGCCTCCCACTCGTGCCGGGTGCCGTGCCGGTCGTCGTTCGGGTGCACGTCCTCCGGCGCGAAACCGGGGCTGGACGGGCTGCCCGGGTGGTACGGCCGGGTCGGGTCGAGTTCGGCGAGCAGCGCCGGGAAGTCCTCGTAGTAGTAGCGGGCACCCCAGGTGGCGCCGTTCAGTGCTTCTTTCCAGCCCCAGTCCTCGTGACCCCAGATGTTCTCGTTCCCGCCGTTCCACAGGATCAGCGACGGGTGCGGGGCGAGCCGGGCGACGTTCTCCCGGGCTTCGGTGAGGATCTCGGAGCGGAGCGGCTCCTCCTCGGAGTAAGCCGCGCAGGCGAGTGGGAAGTCCTGCCAGACGAGGACGCCGCGTTCGTCGCACACGTCGTAGAAGTCACCGGTCTCCCAGATGCCGCCGCCCCAGACGCGCAGCAGGTTGGCGTTGGCGGCGACGGCCCGGTCCACCGAGGCTTCCAGGCGTTCCCGGGTGATCCGGGTGAGCAGGTGGTCCTCGGGGATCCAGTTGAGCCCGAGGACGAAGATCTCGGTGCCGTTGACCGACAGAGCGAAGCGGCTGCCGTGTTCATCGGGGCTCTCGTCGAGCTGCACGTCACGGAACCCGACTCGGCTGTGGTGCTCATCGAGGGTCTCGGTGCTGTCGCGCAGGGTCACGGTGACGTCGACGAGTGGCTGGTCGCCGTAACCGGCGGGCCACCAGAGCGGGGCGTCCGGCACGGCGAGTTCGACGGCGCCCTGGTCGATGCCGCCGGGCAGTTCGATGACCGCGGTGTGCTCGCCGGCGGTCACCTCGACCGTCACCGGGACGTCCGCGGCGCGCTCCAGGTCGATGTGCACGGTGAGCCGGTCGCGGGTGGCGAGCGGGCGGACGGTGGCCAGCCGGGCGGTGTGCCAGCGTTCCAGGCGCACGCTCTTCCAGATGCCGGCCGTCTGCAGGTCCGGGCCCCAGTCCCAACCGAAGGAGCAGGCCATCTTGCGGACGGCGTTGAACGGATGATGGTACGGCCGGGGCCGGCTGCCCAGCTCCCGTTCGCTCTGCTCGGCGTAATCGAGGGCCGAGTCGAAACGCACACTCAGCGGGATGCCGCCGTCGTGCAGCAGGTGCCGCACGTCGAAGCGGTAACTGCGGTGCATGTTCCGGGTCCGCCCCACCTCGGCCCCGCCGAACGACACCGCCGCCACCGTGTCGAGCCCGTCGAAGACCAGGTCGACGCGCTCGCCGTCACCGGCCGGCGCGGCGGTCACCACGGTGTCGTAAATCCAGGCGCTGCGGTGGAACCAGGCGAGATCGGCCTCGTTGCCGCCCAGGTAAGGGTCGGGGATCAGCCCGGCGGCGAGCAGATCGGTGTGGACCGTGCCGGGCACCGTCGCGGGCACTGGGGAAGCGGCGATCCCGGACGGGATGGGGCCACCGGCTGCACGGACGGTCCAGCCCGTGTGCAGGTCGGTCTTGAGCATCGGGTCGCTCCTCAGGGGTTGTCGCCGAGCCGGGGTTCCCACATTCTTAAGCAACTGAACGAAGCCCGTCAACGCTGGTGGAGGCGTCCTCCCAATGACCGATCTGGTGCACCTCACCGCTGCCGGGACGAGTCTGGTGCTGGACTGCCGGGGCCCCGCACTTCCCTCGATCCTGCACTGGGGAGCGGCTCTCGGCACCCCCAAGGAGCCGGATCTGCTGGTGGCCGCCGCGCCGCAGCCGATCGGGTTCTCCGTCGACGGGGCGGCTCGGGCCGGGATCGTTCCCGAGCAGTCCGCCGGGTGGCTCGGCCACCCCGGGCTCGCCGGGCACCGGGACGGCCGGGCCTGGTCCAGCGCGTTCGAGTTGACCGGGGTGGTCCAGGGCTCGTCCGGCGTACTCATCAATGGTCTTGATCGGGAAGCCGGGCTGGCGCTGGCCATCGAGCTGGAGTTGTCGCCGTCCGGGGTGCTGCGGGCGCGGACGCGGCTGACCAGCGTCGCGCCGGGGACCTATTGGCTGGAGCACCTGACACTGTTCCTGCCGGTGCCGGGCGAGACCACCGAACTGCTCGACTTCACCGGTCACCACCTGCGCGAACGTTCGCCGCAACGGACCGCGTTCACGCACGGGCTGCGGGTCCGGGAGAACCGCACCGGGCGCACCGGATACGACTCCGCCTATCTGCTGTGCGCCGGGACCGCGGGATTCGCCAACCGGCACGGACAGGTGTGGGGGTTGCACACCGCGTTCTCCGGCAACGCGCGGACCGTCGCCGAGCGTAACTATCACGGGCATTCCGCGCTCGGTGGTGGCGAGTTGCTGCTGCCCGGTGAGGTGGGCCTGGGCGAGGGTGAGTCCTACGAGACGCCGTGGATCTACGGAGCGTTCTCCGCGGACGGGCTTGACGGCCTCTCCGCGCGCTTCCATGATCTGCTGCGCGCCCGGCCGCATCATCCGTCCCGGGCGCGACCGGTAGTGATCAATACGTGGGAGGCCGTCTACTTCGACCACGATCTGGAGCGCCTGACCGCCCTGGCTCAGGCCGCCGCGTCGGTGGGTGTGGAACGGTTCGTGCTCGACGACGGCTGGTTCGGGTCACGGCGCGACGACACGTCCGGGCTCGGCGACTGGACGGTCTCCGCCGACGTGTGGCCGGACGGGCTCACCCCTCTCATCGACGTGGTCCGTGAGCTGGGCATGGAGTTCGGGCTCTGGGTCGAACCCGAGATGATCAATCCGGATTCGGAGCTGGCGCGTGCCCACCCAGACTGGATGATGGGCACCGGTCACCGTCTGCCGCCCGCCGCACGGTCGCAGCAGGTTCTGGACCTGCACAACCCGGCGGCGTACGAGTACATCCGCGACCATCTCGACACGCTCCTGACCGAGAATGACATCGCCTACCTCAAGTGGGATCACAACCGCGATCTGGTCGAAGCCGGGCACCCGGCGACCGGGCGGGCCGGAGTCCACGACCAGACCCGGGCCGTCTACCGGCTGCTCGACGAGTTGCGTGCCCGGCATCCCGGGGTGGAGATCGAGTCGTGTTCGTCCGGCGGCGGGCGCGTCGACCTGGAGATCCTCGAACGTACCGACCGGATCTGGGCCTCGGACTGCATCGACGCGCACGAGCGGGTGGCCATCCAGCGGTGGACCTCGGTGTTGGTGCCCCTCGAACTGATCGGGTCGCATGTCGGCTCCCCGGAAGCACACACCACGCACCGCGCACTGCCGCTGGACACCCGAGCGGCCGTCGCCCTGTTCGGCCATTTCGGAATCGAGTGGGACCTCACCGCGGCGTCCGCTTCCGATCTGTCCCGGCTAGCCGAATGGGTCGCCCTCTTCAAGGAGGTTCGGGGGCTGCTGCACTCCGGGACGCTCGTTCATGGGGACGTGGCCGATCCGGCGTACTCGCTCACCGGAGTCGTCTCCCCCACCGACGCCCTGTTCGCGCTGACCGCGACCGCCACCAGCGTCTCCTACCCACCTGGCGCGGTGCCCCTGCCCGGCCTCGCACCGGACACCCGCTGGCACGTGCGGCCCCAGCCACCCGGCGATGTCGCCGACGGCAACGCCGCAGCGTGGGGAGCCGCGCTACCCTGGTGCACCCCGCAGGGCGTGCGCCTGAACGGGCGCGTGCTCGGTTCCGCCGGCCTGCGGCTCCCGGTCCTCTACCCGGACCGTGTCCTGCTGATCCGCGCCACGGCGGTGCCCGGGAAAGCCGCATGAATTCTCGGAGGCACCGCATGAGCATCCGCGCGAGTTTGTCGGGGAGCGCCGTGCGGGCTTCTCCGCGAGTTCTCGGGGAACGCCGTGCGAGATTTCGGGCAGCGCCGCATGGGTTTCCGCACGAGTCTTCGGGGAGCGCCGCGTGAGTGAGACAGTCGGCGAGGTGCCGGGTGGCCGTCCCGGTCGTGGGCGTCGGCCGGCGGCTCGCGAGAGCGTCCTCGACGCCATTCGCGCCGCCGAACAACTGAGCCGTGTCGAGCTGGCCTCGATCACCGGCCTCACCGAGGCGGCGGTGTCGATGACGGTGCGTCGCCTGCTCGATGAGGGGCTGCTCGTCGAGACCGGCCGTACCCCGACCGGCGGTAAACCGCGCACCATGCTTCGCCTGGATCCGGCCGCCCGCCTGTCCGTCGGCATCCACCTGGACCGTGACGTGACGACGTTCGTCCTGACCGGTCAGACCGGTGGCGTCATCTCCCGCCTGGCTCGCCCGGCCGGCCTGGCCCGCCCGGCATCGGCGAACGGTCACGGTGGGGTGCCGGGTTCGGGTGTGAATCGCACCCGAACCCGGCACACGGAAGAGCCAGTTGTCAGCGGTGGGCTTCTCGCGCACCTGACCGACGGCATCGGTCTGCTGCTCACCGCGTCGGGTGTGGATCGTGCTCGCTGTCTGGGCATCGGGGTGGTCTGGCCCGGACCTCGCGACGACGTACCCCATCTGCGCGGCTGGGACGCCACCGAGCTGGGCAAACGCCTCACCGAGGAGAGCGGCCGGCCGGTGCTGGTGGAGAACGACGCGACTGCGGCGGCGGTCGGTGAGTACTGGGTGGCCCGGGTCGGTGCGGACCGGGCGTTCGCGGCCCTGCACATGGGCGCCGGCATCGGTGCCGGGATCGTCGTCGAGGGCCGGGCGTTACGCGGTGGCCACGGATCGGCCGGCGAGTTCGGCCACATGTGCGTCCAGGTCGACGGCCCGGAGTGCTGGTGCGGCAGCCGAGGGTGCCTCGAAACGCTGGCCGGCCCGCGGACGGTGGTCGAGGCCGCCCGCTCCGACCCGCGCGCGGTCGCCGAGGCGGGTCTCGCACCGGGCGTACCTCGCGGCGTGACTGCGGATTTCGCCGCGATCGCCCGGGCGGCCCGCGCCGGAGCCCCCCGCTGTCTGGCATTGCTGGAGGACTCGGCGAGGTATGTGGCGGCGGCCGCCGAGTCAGTGGTCAACCTGCTGGACATCGGCCTGCTGGTGCTGACCGGCCCGGGGTTCGCGGCGGCGTCGTTCGTCTACGGCCCGGCCATCATGCGCCGGATCCAGCCCGCCGACACCCGGACCTGGCACCGCACCGTCACCGTCACCGTCTCATTGGCCGCGGCCACCGCGTCCGCGACCGGGGCTGCAGCACTGATCCTGCAGTCCGACCTGCGCCGCCAGGGGTAGCGCACCCGCGATCGGAGGCCGGGACCGGCCACCGAAGCCGTCGCCGGGCGAGCACTCAACCCGAAGGCGGGACCCGCGACCCGAGTGCGGGCCGGCCGCCGAGGGCGGCGCCGGGGTGAGGACTCAGCTCTGGGCGATCGGGGTCGAAGATCCTGATATGAGGGCTGGCCTGCCGGTGGTAGCCGGGATCGGTGTGGCTTGCCAGGTGGTACTGACCGCTGCGGGCTTCCCGCAGCCGCTGCTGATGGCTGGCAGCGTTGTCGCTGTCGTCGTCGCCGCCGCTGCTCTGTGGGTGCTCGGGCGGCGGGCGGCCGGCGCGAGCGGACGAGAGCGCCTGGCCTGGGCGCTGGTCGCCGCCGGAATGCTCTTGTGGCTGGTGGGCACGGTGCTGAGCCTGATCACCGCCGCGCAACGTGACCAGAGTCCGCCCCCACAGCCGGACGCGATCATGGGTGGCCTGGGCACCATGCTGGCGATGTTGTGCCCGATCGTCGGGCCGAACGCGGCTCTGGCGTGGCGGGAACGGCTGCGGATGGCCGCTGACGGGGCCATGGCCGCCAGCGCGATGTTCGTTCCGGCGTGGGCCTATCTGCTCGCCCCGGCGTACCGGAATGTGGGTGGGCTCTTCACCACCATCATGGCCGTCGCGGTGTGCATGCACATCTGCACGACGGCGATGTCGCTGGTGCTGCTGTCCCGGCGCCGGGCCGACGGCACCAACGCGTACACGATGCTCGCTGCCGCGTTCGGGTGTTTCGGCATCTCGACCATCCTCTACTCCAGCTTCGTGCTGCGCGGACTGTCCAACCAGATAGCGTCGGTGTCGGCGCTGATGAGTTTCGCCACGTACCTACTGTTGCGGATGGGGCGCTATCCGATGCCGACGGACGTGCCACCGTGGGGCGGTGCCGCGACCGGGAGACGAGCCCTGTTGCCGTACGCACCGGTGCTGTGCGCGTTTCCGGTGGCGGTGACCAGCTGGTTCACCGGCATGTTCGACGGGGTGCTGTTCGCCGCCATGGCGGTGCTGTTCGTCCTGGTTCTCCTGCGTCAGTTCCTGGCCTTGTACGGCAATTCGCTCCTGCTGGCCGAAGTCGACGAGGCCCGCGCCGAACTGCAGTATCAGGCCACCCACGACCACCTGACCGGATTGGCGAACCGGAAGTACCTCTACGAACACGCCGCCGCCTGGGGACGAACCGGCGAGCCGGTGACTCTGCTGCTGCTCGACCTGGATGGCTTCAAACAGATCAACGACCGTTTCGGGCACGCCGTCGGCGACGAGGTGCTGGTCGAGGTGGCGGACGTGCTGAACGCCGCGGTACCGGCCGGGCACACGGTGAGCCGGCTGGGCGGCGACGAGTTCGCGGTGGTGCTGGAGCCGTCGCCGTCACTCGCCGAGGCGGCCGCCCTCGGTGAACGCCTGGTCGCGGAGATCAGCGCGAAGGGACGGGTCGGCGCCAGTGTGGGTCTCGCCTACGAGCCGACCGGCCGCGCCACCCTGGGTTCGATACTCAGCGACGCCGATGCCGCGCTCTACCGGGCGAAGGCCGCGGGCAAGGGCTGCGTCGTACTCAGCGCTTCGTGACAGCGCTTGTAATAGCCCCGCAACAGTTGACGGACGTCGATGCAATGCGGCGTGACGACACTCGGGCTCATGCGCGATGAGATCACTCGACGTAGATTCCTGTCCGCGGTGGGTGTCAGTGGTGGTGCCGGGGCCATGTTCGCCACGATGGGGGCACTCGGGCTCGCGCCCGCGCACGCCGCCACACCGGCGTTCCGGGCACCCAGCCCAGCCGACTTCCACCTGACCGGGCGCGCGGCCCGCAAGGTGGTGATCCTCGGTGGTGGCATCGCCGGGCTGGCCGCCGCTTACGAGCTGGGCAAAGCCGGTTACGACTGCACGATCCTGGAAGCCCGGGACGTCACCGGTGGCCGCAACTTCACGGTTCGCGGCGGGACCGTGCAGACCGATCTGGACGGGCACACCCAGCGGGCCGAATACTCCCCCGGCACCTATCTCAATGCCGGCCCGGCCCGCATCGCCCAGTGGATGGTCACCCTGGATTACTGTCGTGAGCTGGGCGTTCCGATTCAGCCGTTCGTCAATGCCAACGCGGACGCGATGATCTACAACGAGGCCACCGGCACACCGATAAAATATCGGACGGCAAAGGCCGATGTGTACGGGTATGTAGCCGAACTGCTGGCCAAAGCCACCGACCAGGGTGCCCTGGACAGTTCGCTGACCAGCACGGACAAGGCACGGCTGCTGTCTTTCCTGGAAGGATTCGGGGCGATCGGATCAGCCCACGAATATCGCGGCACGAATCGGCGGGGCTTCACCACGTACCCGGGCGCGGGTTTGAACGAAGGCACTCCGCTGCCCGGGCCACCGGCCCTGTCGGACGTTTTCGCCAGCAATGTGGGCCGCTACTTCAGTTTCGAATTCGGCTACGACCAGGCGATGATGATGTTTCAGCCGGTCGGTGGCATGGACCGGATCGCCTCCGCGCTGACCACCGCCGTCGGCAGACATCGGGTGCGGCTGAGCGCCGAGGTCCTGGACGTGACCGGCCGCGCCTCGGACGTGACGGTCACCTACCGGCAGGGTGGCCGAACGCGGACGGTGACGGCCGACTTCTGTGTGGCCACCCTGCCGCCGCACCTGATGGCCCGGGTGCCGCACAACCTGGGAGCCGACGTCACCGCAGCGCTGTCGTCGTTCCCGGCCGCGGCCTCCGGCAAGATCGGCCTGGAGTACCGCAGCCGCTGGTGGGAGACCGACCTGCGCATCTACGGCGGCATCACCGAGACGGATCTGGACCTGGCCCACGTCTGGTACCCGTCGCACGACTTCCACGCCGCGCGAGGCCTGATCGTCGGCTACTACAACACCGGAACGGCGGCCCGGACGTACGGCGCCCTGTCCCCCGCCGAACGCACCGAACGTGCCGTCATGCAGGGCGTGAAGATCCACGGCGAGAAGTACCGCACCGAGCTGGCATCGGCGTTCTCGATAGCGTGGCACCGGACGCCCTACTTGGAGGGCGCGTGGACGTCCCCGCCGTGGACCACCCCCGGCTACCGTCTGCTGCTGCAACCGGCCGGCCGCGTCTATTTCGCCGGCGACTGGCTGAGCCACGAGGTCGCCTGGCAACACGGTGCTTTCGTCTCCGCCCGCGCCGCGGTGTCCGCTCTCCACCAGCGCGTCCTCTCCCCGTGACCGCCCGCTGAGTCCCAGCGCCATCACCCTCGAGCCGTACCGGCTGATCCCGGTGGTGTCATGGCGGGGTCTTCGGGGAATCAAGAAGCGCCACAATGGAATCCCGGTTCCGCACATCCATTCACGTGGAGTGGTGCACATGGTGCTCGATACGGTCGGCCCGCACGCGGATCTCCTAGCCCTGTTCGCCATGCTGCTCAACCGGACATTCGAGGCTTCCACCAAGCCCAAGACGGTACGCAGGGAGATCGCCAAACGGGCCGGCATCGGGCCGAGTCACCTCAGCGAACTGCTGAACGGGCGGAAGAAGCCGCCGCCGGACACCGCCCGGCGGCTGGTGACGGCCATGAGCGGGTCGAAGGCCGAGGCGCAGAAGGCGTTCGAGTTGGCCGAGGACATCGTGACCTCGGCGGAGAATGCTCGCAGGATTCGGCGCACCCGAGCGCCGCACCTGCTCAAGCCCTCGCCGGACGGCTTCGTGGGCCGGCTGCCGGACCTGACTGAGCTCTCGCGGGCAGCGGACGTCGCCGGGCGCGGGCAGCCGCGCCGCACAGCAACGCTGATCACCGGGCAGCCTGGAGTCGGCAAGACCTGGCTGCTGCGGCACTGGGCGCGCCTGCGGGCAGCGAAGTGGCCCGACGGTTGCCTCCATGCCGACCTTCGCGAGTTCGCATCCGTCGGCGCGGTCCTGCACGGATTCCTCTCCGCCCTCGGCGTTCCCGCACGGTCCATCCCGGAGGCGATGAGTGCCCAGGTCGCGCTCTACCAGGAGATCACCACCGGACGGCGGCTGCTCGTCGCGCTGGACAACGTGACCGCAGACGACGACCTTGAGCCGCTGCTGCCCGGCGAGGGGCCGCACACCGTCGTGGTGACCAGCCGGGACAGGCTCTACGACCTGGTGTCGATGCACGACGCCGCGGTGCTGCATCTGGACGTGTTGACCGAGGCGGAATCGCGCACGCTGCTGGCCGCCCGGATCGGCCGGGTGCGAACGGCCGCCGAGCGGGAACCCGCCGAGGACCTGATCCGGATCTGCGCCGGTCTGCCGCTGGCGTTGAGTCTCGTCGGCGCGCAGGCTCGGATGCACCCGACCTGGCCTCTGACGCAGATCGTCGATCTCTATCGGAGCAGCGCATCCCCGGTCCGTGCGATGACGAGCAGGAATGCGGACCTGAACCTGATGGCCGTTCTGACGTCCGGATACCTGGGCTTCGGCCCGCAGGCCCGGTTCGCTTTCCGCATGCTCGGCCTGGGCAACGGGGTCGAACTCGACCTGGATGCGGTGGCCAGCCTTCTGGCCCTCCCGCCGGAATCAGCCCGTGGCCCGTTGACCGTGTTGAGCGATGCCAGCTTCCTGGAGGAGCCGGAACGGGGCCGGTACCGGATGCACGACCTGATGTGGTCATTCGCCGCAGAACGCGCCGCCGAGGAGGTCGCCGACGACGAGCGGACCGCCGCCCGGCGTCGCCTCGCCGAGCATTTTCTCGGCATGGCGTTCCAGGGCGATCGGCTGCTGAGCCCGCAACGACCACCGATCACGGTCGCCCGCACCGAAGCGGACGTCGCTATCCAGCCGTTCGCCACCGCCGACGCCGCACTGGACTGGTTCGAGATCAACGACGCCAATCTGGTCGTCACACAACGAACCGCCGTGAAGCACCAATGGCGGACCATCACCTGGCAGTTGGCCTGGAGTCTGGACAACTACCAGTACCGGCGCGGGCTGATCGCCCGCCATGACGAGACCTGGCAACGTGGGCTCACCGCCGCCGAGGAGGACGGCGCCCCGGGGCCGATCGCGCTGGCTCGCCTCTGTCTCGGCAACATCCGCGCTCGCCAGGGTCGCCACCGAGAGGCGCTGGAACTGCTGGAACCGGCCATTCGGCACTTCGAGCAGACGAGCGACACGGCCAACCTCGCCCAAACTCACCGAGCCCTTCACTTCGCCTGGGACGACGTCGACACCGAACGGCAACTCGACCACGCGGAGCGCGCCCTGGCCCTGTTCCTGGAGGTGGGTCAGCAGTCGTGGATCGCCATCGGCCTCAACGCAGTCGGAGAAGCCCATGCCGACGGCGGCCACTATGACCTCGCCCGGACCTTCTGCGAACAGGCTCTCGCCTTGCACCGACAGCTCGGGAACCGGTCCGGCGAGGCTGCGACGCTGGACAGCCTGGGTATCGTCGCCGAGGGAGCCGGTCGCCTGGATGAGGCAGCCGAGGATCTGGTCGCCGCGGCTGAGATCTACCGTGAACTCAAGAACGTCTCCTCGGAGGCGAACACCCTGGCCCGGCTGGGCCGGGTGCTCGTCGCCATGCCGTCGCGCGAGGACGAGGGGCGCGGACGGCTTCGGCAGGCTCATGAGATGTATGTGGAGCAGGGCCGAGCCGCGGAGGCCGAACGGGTGCGGCAGGGGCTCGACGGCAGTTCGATTCGCTGACGTTCACCGTCTCGATCCAGCATGACCGCAGCTCAGGAGCCATTTTGACAATGTTCCGTTCGCTGGACGGCGCTGGCGAACGCGATGGCGGCGATGCTGAATGGTGACCGGGCGAGCCGCGTGTGTCGTCGTCCCGGAGATCATGTCTGGAGCCCCGATGGCACCGAGCATCCCGAGAAAGACCTTCTACTGGACCATCGCCGGCGTCGTCGTGGCGATCATCGGCATCGTTCTGGCCACCCTGCTCCCCTCGCCGGGAGGACGGGACAGCACGCAGACCCAGTCGGGCAGTGGGAACCAGCAGGCCCAGAACGGCGGCATCAACGCGGGCCGGGACGTGAACATTCAGTCCCAGGAGTTCCAGCGGGAGGCCGCCGGGCTCAGCCGCGCCGAAGCGGAACGCGAGGCCGCGAAATACCAGGGCATCACCCCGCCAGCCGGTGTGCCCGCGCCGTTTCTCGTGCTGGCGCCGAGGCACCTCTGGGTCCGCTCGTCGGCCGCGGTCGACGGGTACCACATCGGCGCGGCGTTCGACCAGGTGATCGTGTGGGTCGACTGTTCGTCGGTCTCCGGCTTCGACCCCGATGTGTCGGACGAGGTCGAAGCGAAGTGGCTACGCGTCCGCTGGCCGACTGACCGGCGCAACGAGGACCTGTGGTCCTCGCAGCCGTCCGACAAGTACGTCGGCTGGATCTATGCGGGACTCGTCCTGCCCTCCGGCCACAACGGGCAGGTCCCCCCGTGCGTCACCAAATGACCTCCTCTCCGGTGCGAATGCTCCGGGCCGGGCGTCATTTGACGGCTCCCTTCACGGCGTCGCCGATGAAGTTGCGGGCGAAGAGGACGAACATCACGACCAGTGGGAGTACGCCGATCAGAGCGCCCGCCATCAGGACTGAGTAGTCCTGCTTCAGGCCTACGTTGAGCTGGGACAACGCCACCTGCAAGGTGACCTTGTTCGGGTCCAGCAGGATGATCAGGGGCCAGACGTAGTCGTTCCAGGCGGCGATGAACGTGAAGATGCCCAGGAAGGCCAGGCCGGGGCGGATCACGGGCAGGATGACGCTGCGGTAGATGCGGAAGAAGCCGGCGCCGTCCAGGTGGGCCGCTTCCAGCATCTCGTCGGGGACCGCGTTGCTGATGTACTGCCGCATCCAGAAGATGCCGAAGGCGTTGGCCGCGGCCGGGATGACCAGGGCTTTGAGGGTGCCGACCCAGCCGAGTTCCGCCATGATCACGAACTGCGGGATCAGGGCCAGCTGGGTGGGCACCATGAACATCAGCAGCAGCAGGCCGAACAGCACCTTGCGGCCGGGGAAGTCGTACTTGGCGAAGGCGAACGCCGCGAGCGAGTCGAAGAACAGCACCAGGACGGTGGTGCCGAGGGCGACCAGAACGGTGTTCACGATCGGCGCGATCAGGTCGACGCTCTGCAGCACCGTCTGGACGTTGTCGAACAGGTGCGGGCCGATCGTCAGTTTCGGCGGGTTGCGGAACACGTCCTGGGTGGTGTTCGTGGCCATGACCACGGTCCAGTAGAACGGGAACAGCGAGAGCAGCACCGCCACGCCCAGGCAGCCATGGAGCAGGATCTTGCGCACAGCGCCCCCTTAATCGGCCCGGCGCTGCACGAGGCGCCAGTTCAGGATGGTGAACACCATGACGATGAGGAACACGGCCCACGCGATGGCGGCGCCGTAGCCGTAGTCGTTCTGCCCGAACGCGGTGCGGTAGAAGTACAGCACCATGGTCAGGCCGGCCTGTCCGGGTCCGCCGGAGTTGGCGTTGACTGCGGAGTTGTTGCCGAACAGCACCTGCGGCTCGGTGAAACTCTGCATGCCGGTGATGGTGGAGACCACCACGGTGAACAGGATGATCGGCCGCAGCATCGGAATGGTGATCGAGAGGAACGCCCGGACCGGTCCGGCGCCGTCGATCTTCGCGGCCTCGTAGAGTTCGCTCGGGATCGACTGCATCCCGGCGAGGTAGATCAGGGCGTTGTAACCGGTCCACTGCCAGGTCATCAGCATCGCGATCACGACCTTGATGGCCCAGGGGTCGGTCAGCCACGGCACGCCGGACAGACCGAGTCCCTGCAGGGTGATGTTGACCAGGCCGGAGTTGTTGGCGAACAGCGCGCCGAAGACGATCGCCACCGCCACCACCGAGGTGATGTTCGGGATGAACAGGGCCACCCGGTAGAACCCGACCAGTCGTTTGGTGTTGTTCAGCAGCGCCGCGAGCACCAGGGCGAAGAAGAGCATCGGTACGGTGCTCAGGACCCAGATGACCAGGGTGTTGCGGACCGACAGCCAGAACGTGGCGTCCTCGATCAGGAACCGGAACTGGTCGAGTCCGACGTACTGCATCTCCCCGATGCCGTCCCAGCGGTGGAACGCCAGGTAGAGCGAGAACAGTGTCGGCCCGAGCAGGAATACCGTGAAGAGCAGGTAGAACGGGGAGATCGCCAGGTACTGCGGCCAGCTCGACCGCAGTGACCGGGCGCGATTCACTTGACTCCCTGCCGGGTGCCGATCTGCTTGGCTTCCTTCACCGCTTCGGCCCAGGCTTCGTCGGCGTTCTTGCCCTGTTCGACGTTGCCGAGCTGGTTGAAATAGGGGGCGGAGACGGCGGCGTCGGCGGCGGCCTCGTAGGCGATCGGGATCTTCTGCGCGGCGGGACCGAAGATGTCGATGGTCTTCTGGCCGCCGAAGAAGTCGTCGCCGCTGGTGAGGGCAGCCGAGGTGTAGGTGGCGGGGCTGGCCGGGAACAGCGACGAGTCGGTGAAGTTGTTAGCGGCGTTCTCCGGGCTGAGGATCCACTTGACGATGTCGAACGCGAGCTGCGGGTTCGCGGCCTGCTTGGTGATCGCCAGGAAGGAACCGCCGAAGTTGCCGGGGCCGCCGGGTGCGGAGGCGACCCGCCACTTGCCGGAGGTGTCGGCCGCGTTGTTGCGGATGTCGATACCGGCCCAGGCGGCGCCGATCACCGAGGGCAGTGTGCCCTTGGAGATGCCGGCCGTCCAGTCCGCCGAACCGTCCTCGGTCTTGCCGGAGACCCCGAGGGTGTGTGCGCGGACCGCCAGGTCCCAGGCCGCCCTCACGTGCGGCTGGTCGCCGATGAAGGTGTTGTTCTCGTCGATGAACCGTTTGGTGCCCTGCCCGATGACCAGGTTGAAGATGGCACCGGCGTTGATCACCATGAACGTGCCGGGGACCTTCGACTTGGCCGCTACCGCCGCGTCGTAGAAGGCGTCCCAGGTGCTCAGTCGCGCGCTGACCGCGGCCGGGTCGGTGGGCAGGCCGGCTTTGGCGAAGACGTCCTCGCGGTAGAACATGCCGGTCGGGCCGATGTCGATGGGGAAGCCGATGACCTTGCCGTCGGCGGTGGTGGCCTGTTTGACCTTCCACTCCAGATACTGCGACGACAGGTCCTTGAACCCGTACTCGTTCAGGTCGGCGAACATGTCGGCGTTGCCCCGGAAGTTCGCCATGTCCTCACCCTTGATGCCGGTGATGGCCGGGACGAACTGCCGCGACGACAGGGTGGTGGTGAGTTTCTGCTTGAAGTCACCGCCGACCTTGGTGGGTTCGAGGGTGGTCTGCCCGGCGAACTGGGTCTTGGCGGCTTCCACCACCTTGTCGCTGAGCCCGTCGCCCCAGTACCAGAGGGCGGTGGCGCCGGCGCCCGACAAACCGCTGGTCGCGGTGCTGGAGGTGCAGGCGGCGAGTCCGGGAACCGCCACGGCGGCGAGCCCGGCAGTGCCGTACCGGAGGAAATTACGTCGGGAAAGGGTCATGTCGATTCCTTCCGAACAGAGGGGGAGTCCAAAAAGCCGTACTCGTGTCGTAAAGAAGGTGGGGCGGTCTCCCGCCATTGCCGTAGTCGCGGCTGGTCGGGTGCCGAGTTGGCGCCGCCCAGGCCTTGGACGGACAGGGCGGCGCAGAGGTTCGCGAAGCGGAGCCGGTCGGCCAGGGACAGTCCGGCGAGGGTGGCGGCGATCATCCCGGCGCAGAAGACGTCGCCGGCGCCGGTCGGGTCGACCGCGGTGACCGGGAGCCCGGCGACCTCGGCGGTCTCCCCCGTGGAGGCGTCGATGGCGAGGGCCCCCCGGTCACCGCGGGTGACCACGGCGAGGGGAACGAGGTCGGCGATCCGGGCCAGGGCCGCCTGCGGTGTCGAGGTCCGGGTGTACGCCATCGCCTCGTGCTCGTTGGGCATGAAGGCATGACAGGCGCTCAGCTGGTCGAGCAGTTCCTCGGGCCAGCGGCCGTCGGGGTCCCAGCCGACGTCGGCGAAGACCAGCCCGCCGGCCGCGGAGACCGTGGTCAGCCACTGCGGCGGGTCCTGGCCGAGATGCACCATCGCGGCGCGGCAGGTGGGCGGCTCCCCGATCAGCTCGTTCAGGGTGATCGGTGCCGGTTTCTCGTGGGTGACGAGAGCGCGATCACCGCCGTACGCCAGGGCCGCGGTCACCGGCATCGGCCAGCCGGGGAACCGCCGTGAGCGGGACAGATCGATGTCCTCGCGGTCGCCGAGCGTACGCCAGCAGTAGTCGCCGTAGAAGTCGTCGCCGAAGGCGGCGGCCAGGCTGGTGCGCAGGCCGAGCCGGCGGAGCGCGACGGCCATGTTGGCGATGCCGCCCGGGCCGGTGTCGAAGCTGGTGGCCCAGGTTTCGGTGCCCAGCACGGGAGCCTGTGGGAGACCGCCGAACACGACGTCCACAAAGAGCAGTCCAGACAGGAAAACGTCGGTCTCCGGGGTCTCCACGACGACTCCTTTCGAGGGTCAGCCCGAGCTGATGTCTGCAAAGGTAAGCATGATCGTGGGACAGCTGATCGTTTTTAGCAATACTCAATCAAAAGTGAGCATGGATTTGATCGAATCTGCTGTGTAGGCTCACGGCATGCTTCAGCAGCAACGACACGACCTGATCTTGCGGGGCCTTCGCGACGGCCCGCTGTCAGTTGTCACGCTCTCCGACAGATTGGGTGTCAGCCCGGCCACGATCCGCCGTGACCTGCTGATACTCGACGGTCAGGGCCAGCTGCGCCGGGTGCACGGGGGCGCTGCCCTGGTGCCGGACTCCGATGACCCGTTCGCCGACGTGGCGGCCGTGCGCACCGCGGAGAAGCAAGCCGTCGCGCAGCGATGCGCACAGTTGATCAGAGACGGCGAGACCGTGCTGCTGGATGTCGGCACCACCACCCATCAGGTGGCGAAACTGCTGCACGGCCGGTCGCTGACCGTCATCACCAGCAGCCTGGCGGTGCAGGAGGAGCTGGCCGACGACCCCACCGTGCAACTGATCATGCTCGGTGGGGTGGTCCGGCGCGACTACCGCTGCCTCGTCGGCTTCCTCACCGAGGACAACCTGCGCCAGGTGCACGCCGACCGGCTCATCCTCGGCACCAGCGGCATCCAGCCCAACGGCCAGATCGTCGACACGACGGTGATCCAGGTGCCGATCAAACGGGCCATGATCGCCGCGAGCGACCAGGTGGTCCTGGTCGCCGACGCGGCGAAGTTTCCCGGTTCCGGTGTGGCGCGCATCTGCGGACCGGACGATCTGAACGTCGTGGTCACCAACCATGACGCCGACCCGACGACGTGTGCCGCCCTGCGTGAGGCCGGCGCGGAGGTGCTCACCACATGAAACTGACGATTCTCGGCGGCGGTGGTTTCCGGGTTCCGCTGGTCTACCGGGCTCTGCTCGCCGACCACGAACCGGGCCGGGTCACCCGGGTCACCCTGCACGACCTGGACGAACAGCGGCTGACCGCGATCCGCCGGGTCCTGGCCGAACAGGCCGAGGGGGTGCCCGACGCCCCGGTCGTCGACACCACCACCGATCTGGACGAGGCGATCCGCGAAGCCGACTTCGTCTTCTCCGCGATCCGGGTGCACGGCCTCGAAGGCCGGGTGATCGACGAACGGGTGGCGCTCGCCCAGGGTGTCCTCGGGCAGGAGACGGTCGGCGCCGGCGGGATCGCGTACGGGCTGCGGACCTTGCCTGTCGCTCTGCACATCGCCGAGCGGGTCGCCGTGCTGGCCCCGCAAGCATGGGTCATCAACTTCACCAACCCGGCCGGCATGGTCACCGAGGCGATGTCCCGGCACCTCGGTGACCGGGTGATCGGCATCTGCGATTCCCCCGCCGGGCTCGGTAAACGGGTGGCACGCGCGCTGGGCGTCGAGCCGCGCGAGGTCCGGCTGGACTACGCCGGCCTCAACCACCTCGGCTGGCTGCGGCGCGCCGTGGTCGACGGCGTGGACCGGCTGCCCGGCCTGCTCGCCGACGACACGCTGATCAACTCGCTGGAGGAGGGCAAACTCTTCGGCACCGACTGGATCCGCACTCTCGGCGCGATCCCGAACGAGTACCTGCACTACTACTACTTCGGGCGGGAGGGCGTGGCCGCCACCAAGGGCGCCGCCCAGACCCGGGGCTCGTTCCTGCTCGATCAGCAGCGGCGCTTCTACGCCACGGTGGCCGGCTGCGACACCCCCGCCCTGCCCGCCTGGCAGGCCACCCTGCTGGAACGCGAGACCACCTACATGGCGGAGAACCGGGACGCCGCCGGCGCCGGGGACCGCGATGAGGAGGACCTGGAGTCCGGCGGGTACGAGCAGATCGCTCTGGCCCTGATGCGTGCCATCGCGCTCGACCAGCGGGCGAACCTGATCCTCAACATCCGTAACCGCGGCACCCTGGCCGGTCTCGACGAGAACGCCGTGATCGAGGTGCCCTGCACGGTCGGTGCCGGTGGTCCCCGCCCGAACGCCGCCGACCCGCTGCCGGATCACGCGGCCGCGCTTGTCGCCAGCGTCAAAGCGGTCGAGCGCGCGGTCATCGAGGCGGCCGTCACCGGCAGCCGGCAGGCCGCTCTGCGCGCCTTCGCCGTGCACCCGCTGGTCGACTCGGTGGCCGTGGCCCGGCGCCTGCTCGACGAATACCAGAACCAGCTGCCGCAACTCGGCTACCTGAGCTGATCGCCCGGTCCAAGCGAGGAGAGAACACATGCATGACGACCGGACCCTGGTCGAACGACGTCTCGACCGGGTGCTCAAGGAGCGGGTGCTGCCGGCCGCGTACAGCGAGCGGATCCCGCTGCGGCTGTCCGCCTGGAACGTGCCGGACGAACCGGTCCCGGTGGCCGAGGCGCTGACCGCGACCTACGAGCCGTTCACCCTGGGCAGCCCGTGGGGGCGCCCCTGGTCCACGACCTGGTTCCGGGCCGAGGGCGAGATCCCGCAAGACTGGGCCGGGCGGCGGGTCGAGGCGGTCTTCGACCTGGGTTTCATCGGTGACTGGCCGGGCAACCAGGCCGAGGCGCTGGTGTACGACGCCGCCGGGGTCCCGATCAAGGCGGTCAACCCGCAGAACCAGTACGTCGTACCGCCCGCCGGTTCTTCTGCGGTCGACCTGCTGATCGAGGCCGCCGCCAACCCGGACATCCTGGCCGACGAGTTCAAGCCGACCCCGCTCGGCGACAAACTGACCGCCGGGGACAAGCCGCTGTACAAGTTCGCCGGCGCCGACCTGGCCGTGCTCGACGAAGAGGTCTGGCATCTGGGCCTGGACCTGAGCGTGCTGCGCGAGCTGATGCTCGAACTCGCCGTCACCGACCCCCGGCGGCACGAGATCCTGCGCGCGCTGGAGAAGGCCCTGGATCTGCTGGACGCCGACCCGGTCCCGGTGGCCGCCCCGGCCGCGCGGGCCGCGGTGGCCGCGGTGCTGGCCCGCCCGGCGCACGCCAGCGCGCACACCCTGTCGGCGATCGGGCACGCCCACATCGACAGCGCCTGGCTGTGGCCGTTGCGCGAGACGATCCGCAAGACGTCCCGCACGTTCTCCAACGTGACCGCGCTGGCGCAGGAGTACCCGGATTTCATCTTCGCCTGCTCACAGGCCCAGCAGTACGACTGGGTGAAGCAGCACTATCCGGCCGTCTACCAGCGGATCCGGGACGCGGTCACGGCCGGGCAGTGGATTCCGGTCGGCGGCCAGTGGGTGGAGGCCGACGGCAACCTGCCCGGTGGTGAGGCGCTGGCCCGTCAGCTCGTACACGGCAAGAGGTTCTTCCTCGACGAGTTCGGGGTGGAGACCAAGGGTGTGTGGCTGCCCGACTCGTTCGGCTACAACGGGGCATATCCGCAGTTGGCCCGGCTGGCCGGGATGGAGTGGTTCCTGACCCAGAAGCTGTCGTGGAACGAGTCGAACCCGCTGCCGCACCACACGTTCTGGTGGGAGGGCATCGACGGGACCCGGATCTTCACCCACTTCCCGCCGATCGACACCTACAACGCCGCGATGACCGGTGACGAACTCGCGCACGCGGTCCGCAATTTCGCCGACAAGGGCAAGGCCACCCGGTCGCTCGCGCCGTTCGGGCACGGTGACGGCGGTGGTGGTCCGACCCGCGAGATGATGGAACGCGCCCGCCGGTTCCGTGACATCGAAGGCGCGCCCCGAGTGGTCATCGAGCCGCCGGACCAGTTCTTCGCGCAGGCACAGGCCGAGTACCCGGATGCTCCGGTGTGGTCCGGTGAGCTGTACCTGGAACTGCACCGCGCCACGTATACGAGCCAGGCCCGGACCAAGGCCGGCAACCGGCGCAGCGAACATCTGCTGCGCGAGGCGGAGTTGTGGGCGGCGACCGCTACGGTGCGGGCCGGGGCGGATTATCCGTACGCGGAACTGGATCGGCTGTGGAAGACCGTGCTGCTGCACCAGTTCCACGACATCCTGCCGGGCAGCTCGATCGCCTGGGTGCACCGCGAGGCCGAGGCGACGTACGCCCGAGTGGCCGGCGAACTCGACGCCCTGATCGGGTCCGCGGCACGGGCTCTCGCCTCCGAAGAAGGCCTGGTGCTGCTCAACACCAGCCCGCGGCCGCGCCGTGAGGTCGCCGTCGTCACCGATGGACCGGTGCCGGAACAGGCACAACCGCTCGCCAGTGGTGGCTGGGCGGTCGCCGTCGACGTACCGGCTTCCGCCGCGGCAGCCCCCGTCGCGGGCCTGTTCGCGGACACTCCGGTGACCGCGGAACACGACAGCGACGGCATCGTGCTGGACAACGGCCTGGTCCGGATCGTGGTGGACGAGGCCGGACTGATCCGCTCGATCCGCGACCACGCCTCCGGACGAGAGGCCCTGGCACCCGGCGCCCCCGGCAACCTGCTGCAGATCCACCCGGACCGGCCGAGCCAGTGGGACGCGTGGGACGTCGAACGGCACTACGCCCACCAGTCGACCGACCTGATCGAGGCCGACGAGGTGACGCTGACCGAAAACGGTCCGCTGCTCGCCGCGATCCGGGTGGTCCGCACCCACGGCGAATCCACCATCACCCAGACGATCCGGCTCACCGCCGGCAGCCGCCGCGTCGACATCGTCACCGACGCCGACTGGCACGAGCGGGAGAAGTTCCTGAAAGCGGCCTTCCCCCTGGACGTGCACGCCGACCGGGTGGCCGCCGAGATCCAGTTCGGGCACGTCTTCCGTCCCACCCACACCAACACCGGCTGGGACGCGGCCCGGTTCGAGGTGAGCGGGCACCGGTGGATCCACGCCGGTGAACCCGGTTACGGCGTGGCACTGCTGACCGATTCGACCTACGGTCACGACTCGCGCCGGGAGACCAGGACCAAAGGCGGGACCACCACTACCGTACGACTGAGTCTGCTCCGCGCCCCGCGCAGCCCCGACCCGGACGCCGACCAGGGCCGGCACACTTTCACGTACGCCATCGTGCCGGGCGCCGACATCGCCGCCACGGTCGCCGAGGCCTACGCGCTGAACCTGCCGTTGCGGGCCGTGGGCGGTGGCGAAGCGGTCGCGCCGCTGGTGGAGACCAGTGGCGACGCGATCGTGGTGGAGTCCGTGAAGCTGGCCGACGACGGTTCCGGGGACGTGGTGGTGCGCCTGTACGAGTCGCTGGGCGCCCGCGCCACCGGCCGCCTTCGCCCCGGGTTCGCCCTGGCCGCAGCGGTCCGGACCGACCTGCTGGAACGTCCGGTCGACATCGAAGTCGAAACCGACGGCGACGAGATCATGCTCGGACTGCGCGCGTTCGAAGTGCAGACCCTGCGGCTGCGCCGTGGCTGACCGGGTCTGGGACACCCCGGAGGTCACCGGATGGCGTCGGGTGACCGCCCACGCCGTCCGGCACGACCTGGACGAACCGGACCGTCGCCTGCCATTGGACGGCACCTGGCGGTTCCAGCTGCTCGACAACCCTTCGTCACCCATCGGCGACGACTGGGCGAGCATTCTCGTGCCGGGCGCGTGGACCATGCAGGACGCCGGCGGCTCTGACCTGCCGCACTACACCAACGTGACGATGCCGTGGCCGGGCGCGCCGCTGCTGCTGCCGGAGCACAACCCGACTGGTGTCCACGAACGTGACTTCGACGTGCCGGCCGCATGGGCCGGCCGCCGGGTGGTGCTGCACGTCGGCGCGGCCGAGAGTGTGCTGTTCGCCCGGGTCAACGGCGTCGACGTGGGACTGGGCAAGGATTCGCACCTGGCCTCCGAGTTCGACATCACCGCGGCGGTACGGCCGGGCGAGGTCAACACGATCCGCCTGACCGTGGTCAAGTGGTCGGACGCGTCCGCGATCGAGGACCAGGACCAGTGGTGGCACGCCGGGCTGACCCGCTCGGTGTTCCTCTACAGCACCGCCTCCACCTACCTGGGTGACCTCCGGGTGGTCGCCGCCGCGAACGGCAGTCTCCAGGTCGACGTCCGGGTGCTCACCACCGGGCCGGTGCTGCCCGAGGGCTGGCGGGTCACCGCGACACTCGACGGCCGGCCGGTTCCCCTGGACACCGCGCACGAGCAGGAGCAGATCGACGTCGACCGGGTGTCCGACTGGTGGGCCGAGCCACGGTTCTCCACCGTCGTACCGGATGTGGTGCCGTGGTCGGACGAGACACCGTCGCTGTGGACGCTGACCGTCGTCCTGCACGACTGTGACGGTGCCGAGTCGGATCGTACGACGACGAGGGTGGGATTCAGGGATGTCGAGATCAGTGGGCGGGACCTGCTGGTCAACGGCGTCCGGGTGATGATCCGCGGCGTGAACCGGCACGACTTCGACCCGCGCACCGGGCGGACGGCCACCGCTTCGCAGATGCGGGCCGATCTGGTGCTGATGAAGCGGTACGGCTTCAACGCGGTCCGGACCTCGCACTACCCGAACGATCCGGTGCTGCTGGATCTCGCCGATGAGCTGGGGCTTTACGTCGTCGACGAGGCGAACATCGAGGCGCACGACCATGCCCACGAGATCGCCGACGATGTGCGTTACCTGCCCGCTTTCGTCGATCGGGTGGCCCGGATGGTGAGCCGGGACCGCAACCATCCCAGCGTGATCATCTGGTCGCTGGGTAACGAGAGCGATTACGGGGCCAACCATGACGCGGCGGCCGGGTGGCTGCGCCGCGCCGATCCGACCCGGCCCCTGCAGTACGAAGGGGCGATCAAGGACAACTGGACCGGCGGCCTTGCCGGGAGCGACATCGTCTGCCCGATGTATCCGTCCTTGGCGCAGATCGTCGAACACGCCCGCTCCGGCTCGCAGAACCGGCCGCTGATCATGTGCGAGTATTCGCACGCGATGGGCAACAGCAACGGCACCCTCGCCGAGCACTGGGCTGCCATCGAGACCACTCCTGGGCTGCAGGGCGGTTTCATCTGGGAGTTCTGGGACCACGGGATTCTGCAGCGGCTCTCCGACGGGCGCCCGGCCGGTCCCGCCAGCGCTTCGTTCTGGCGGGACGGCGCTGTCGAATCCGGCTACCGGTGGGCGTACGGCGGCGACTTCGGCGACACCCCGAACGACGGCACGTTCTGCGCCGACGGCTTGGTCTTCCCGGACCGCACCCCGAAGCCGGCGATGGACGAACACCGCGAGCTGGCGTCCCCGATCCGGCTGTCCGACGCCGGTGACGGCCAGGTCCGGATCGTCAACCGCGGCAGTTTCCGCAGCTTGGGGTGGCTTCGCGCGGTCTGGGAGCTGGACGGTCAGCGGGTGCCGATGACGCTGCCGGACCTCGGCCCCGGCCAGGAGGCGGTGGTGCCGATTCCCTCCGGCGTCGGTGGCCCCGGCGTCGAACAGTGGCTGACCCTGTGCGTGGCCGTCGGGCGAGACCAGCCGTGGGCACCCGTCGGCACCGAGATCGCCAGTCCGCAGATCCAGTTGCGGCCGGCGCTGCCGGCCCCGGCGCGAACAGGTGGCACACCCGCTGAGGTCGACGACGACGGTCTGCTGGTCCATCCCGCGTTCGCCGTCGCTCCCCGGCTCAGTCTCTGGCGGGCCCCGACCGATAACGATCGGATCGGCGGACAGGCTGAGCGTTGGCGTCGACTCGGATTGCCCGATCCGGAGCGCCGGGTGATCGCGATCCGGCGAGAATCGGATCGCACTGTCGTCGATGCCGTGTACGAGACTTCGATGGGCCCGGTGTCACATAGGCAAACCACCCACCTTTTCGGGAATATCGTATTTGTGAGCGAGGAAGTGACACTGCCCGACGGGCTCGACGACGTGCCCCGAGTCGGAACGGTCCTGCAACTCACGGCTGGATTCGATGAGATGTCCTGGTTCGGCCACGGGCCTCGCGACACCTACCCCGACCGGCATGTCGGCGGCCCGGTGGGCGAATACCGGGTACGGATCGACGATGCGTTCACCCCGTACCTGCGCCCACAGGAGAGCGGCGGCCGCCATGGAGTCCGCCGGCTACGCATGACCGGCCCGGACACTCCATCTGTGGAGCTGACCATGGATCAGCCACGGCAGACAAGCGTCACCCGGTTCACCGCCGCGGATCTCGATCAGGCGACCCACCACGACGAACTGACGCCTCGACCAGAGTCGGTGGTGCACTTGGACGCAGCACATCGCGGCCTCGGAACCGCCTCCTGCGGCCCGGACACGCTCCCCGAATACCTGGTGAACGCGGGAACCTACCGCTGGGAATGGACCCTGAGCTGAGTACCGGCCTTGAGGCGTGGCGGCACGGCGTACGCTCAGCAGCCGTTTGCCCTGTTCAGCGCCGCTGCCGAGGATCTCCAAACCGCTATGCGCGCCCGTGAGCGTCCATGCCGCACATGCAGCCCTCAGGTGACCGCGAACCAGGTCAACCAAGCAACGACGGGTATAACAAAGGCTGCCAGCGCGGGAGCCTTCGATGCTGCTGCTCGCCGGCTCTCGATGAGTGCTTTCGGGAGCGCGAGAGCACCGAAGCCGCATCCGAAAATGCCGAGGAACACCACAACTCCGGTCCACCAGTAGTATCGCTTCACGCTCTTTGCGCTGACGAAGGGAAACCGTGCCAGACTCCTTTTTGAAGTTCGGATGTACGCCGATGCGGCAGCGCCGAAGATAAGCCCGAGCGCTACCGGGAGCAACGCCCAGTACAGCAGCCAGAATTCGTCCTCAAACAGAGAATAGATCGAAATCGCCAGCGCCACCAGGAAACACATCAGTGACAGTTGGATCACGCTATCGGCACGGCGCCGCGTTTCCAGAAATCGTAGTCCCACAGGCGTCTCGGGCGGCGCGACGCCGAGCGAACCTTCGGTAACGATGGGATATCTATCCGCGGTCACACGCAGCAGCTTCAGAGCTTCCTTATGCCACTCATGACCTGCTTTGGTGGCCGAACGCGAGGGAGATGGTGTCCACCATCCGAGAAACATCACATCGACCACACCCAGCCGGAAACCGTTCCGCAGCTGGATATCGAAACCCGTTCCTCCGGATTTTGCATCCTCCATGTGCCAGATGCCCGAAAGGTGGATGTCAAAGAATCGTTCCGAGTTCTCTCCCTCCAATATTTTATGCCATCGCCGGTTCAGTCGATTGATCAGAAGATCAGACAAAGGGACTTGCCACGGCCTGGGCCAGAAGACGATCCTGTCATCCAGATGAAAAAGATCGTATGAACAGTTGTTCAACCTAACCGTCATTGCATTCTGTTTCACCGTGACCTTCCTCCAGTCACGGAAATCGTTGTTCACAGGCGAACTCAGGGCGACAGAGTCATCTAACCCGTATGAATCAAGAAGACGCATCAGGTCAGACTGGCTGACAATTTTTCCCTCTGCCAGGAGCAACATAACCCTCTCGGGCGAATCCTCAACCGCATCGAACCAGTCGTCAATAAGATCAGCGCGCAGTGAGTCCCTCAGCGTCAAGTATACGGCCGCTGCCAACTGACGCGACAGAGGCTTCATGGCGACTACTGAGGATTGCGGTCTTCGAGCTGCCTCTGCTAAATTCCTGAAGAATTGCTCATCAGCCAGGACGCTTTTCAAATGACCCAGAAGCAGCTGCTGATTTGGGAAAAACGACCGCATTGCAATTATGGCAGGCTGAGCCAGCCGGGCCGCCTCCGCGATTCGCGCGTCGCGGGCGATGCTGAACATATCGACTCGGTTTACACCGGCGGCGGCGGGCGTGAAGAGACGATCTCCTTCGGAGCTCTGCAGAAACCGCCAGAAAAGATGCCATGCCGGCCTGTCATCCACGTCGTGGGGTGAATAGTAGTTCTGGCTAGCCAGAACCCGGAGAGCCGTTACCCGCTCCTCGTTCGACGGGTGCGAACCACTCGTGCTCTTTCCTCGAGGACCAGCCCCGGACGTGGGTGGCCATCGGCTGGAGACCTGCCAGTAGTAACGCGTGAAACAACTGAAGACGCCCGTCGCGGGCGTGCGGCGTTGCGGCTCATCACCAAGATAGCGCTCGGTGAAATCTTTCCAGGAGCGGTCTGCCCGGATCGCAATCTCCAACGCCTCGACTGCCACCGCGAGTGGCACTACGACGAGAGTTGCCTGGTCGGCGAGTATCTCTCGGCCACGAAGCCTCTCGCTGAGTAAACGGAGCTGGAATTTCTCGACGAATTTAAGCATCGAGTACGGGGCCGCAGCATTCAGATTGCTAATAAGTATATCGGTCCAGTAGGAAACGAACCGATGAGCCGAAGTCACCGATGGGTCATTATTCTGAAAATGCCCCAACTCGTGTGCGACAATAGATTTTAAATGCGCCACAGACATGGTGGCCAGAAGAGGTACACCGATACGTAGTTCGAGTTGGCCAGAATTTCGAAAAATTGCTCTGCGGCGAAATCCTGCGGATGCATTTGCCCTATCGGTCAACAGGATACGATCGGGATACGGATGACCGGTCGAGTAAGCGACACTCCTAACCAACTCCACTATCTCGGGAGCTTGGCTTGTTATGTCAATTTCTTCACCTGTCGCCCCAGGCAACTCACCCGCAGCACGAATCAGGGAAATAAAAGTCGCCAACAACAGAGGCACCACAAAGGTGATTAGATAGGTCAGGCCTACGGTTAATCCGCTTTTCAAGGCAACGACAGTAAAAATCACTGACCCTGTTATCAATATTAACAGTGCGATCGGGACACCGGTAATCAACAGCAGTGACGAGCGGTTCTGGCGCCTGATCTCCTCAGTCTCCATTGCGCGCCTCTATCGATACCCTTACTGCCCCTTCACGAGTTTCCGCACCCGGTTCGATCACGACGACGTACGAAGCTCCTGAATTCATATAGAGGTGAACGGAGAAGCCGCCTTCCTGAACCCACTCGAGTCGCCTTTCAATGACTTCTGGAGCACCAATTTCTGGCCACTTTATCCGCTCCCTGACAGTCGCCTCTGCAATCTCCATTGCAACTTGCTCGGTCGGCTCCGTCTTGGGCTTCCGGCGAAATAGGGAACTCTTCTGCCCGACACTTTTCAACCAGTCGTACGCGGCATTGCCGATGCTTCCACTCAACGCTGCCGTTGTTATCCAAACCAAAACCTGCTCGGCGTGCGTTAAAGCCTCCAGATCTATGAAGTCAGAGTCAGGGGTTTGCCTTCCACCGACTCTTGAGGGGTCAAAATGACCGGAAGTGCCGGACATGGGCAACAGCTTCCTTTCAAGCCAGACAAGAGAGTGCGCAGATGGGCCGATTCTATTTGCGACCGCTCCCCTGAGGCCGCCGGGTAATTGAGGCGTTGGCTCACGAGAAAAATGGAGGAGCGTTCAAAAACTCCGCCTTCCGAGCCGGAGCCGAACCACCGAAAGTTGGAGCAACTATATCGGTTAGATTTTTGACACCGAAAGACACTGTCGCACAGTTGACATAGTCATCGGTTGATTCATGTGCGGCGTTCCGTATCCGTACAGCAGGCCAGAGGGGTATCCAGGGCTGTTGCGTAGTCGGTTGAGAGGTTCGTTAGCTGGGATTTTGTGTGGTCCCGCGATCGGGATGGGTCCATGTAGGACGGGTGCGACCCGTTGGTGATCATGGTGTTTGCGAAGACAACCGTGACCGAGAACAGGACCGCACCCGCTGATGTCAGCATCACTGACCGAGATCGTGCTGCCGCAGTGACACCCGGGTATGCCGTGTCCAGCTGAGGTCACCGATGGTGATCGCCGGAGCCTGTTCGTCGAGTTGGCGGTCACGGCCGTAAGGAGACCCCGCACGGTCAAGGCACTCACCGTCACGACCCCGGGCCCACGCTTCTGCCTCAGCAACGCGTACCGCGAGTGAAGGATCTGTTTGCTGATCATCGCGTATTGCGACAGGGCGCCGCTACTGGCGTAGCAGTCCCGCAGGAAATCGGTGCGGACTTCTTCGAGTTTGGCCATGTCGTTGAGGAAAGGTCGCCCAGAATGTCGAGGCCGCTTGCAGATCATTGCGCTGCTGAATGCCCGGGAAGTTGGGAATGTGCCGGGACAGCGGTGCGGGCGGCGGCGACGGTGTGACGCGCCGTGTCGAATACGGCCGTCTGGAGTCGATGCCGTAGGGCGACGCGTTGTCCCAGAGTTGCCGATAGTCACCGGAAAATCCTGGATGGAGGGGAAGACCAGCGCGCGTCCTATGCTGGGCTTCACGTTGTCGGTGCGAATCGCCAGGAAGATCACCAGTTGGTGACCGCTGCGGGCGCTACGCCTTCGTTGGTGACCGGTGCCGCTCGCATCCGCAAGCGACTCGGCCCACCGCATCTTGCGGTTAGGCGTCACACTCGTCGGCGCCGCAACCGGATCGAGCCGCGCTCAGCGTTCCGGAGAAGGGCTGGACCGGATCGCGCTCAGCGTTCCGGAGAAGGGCTGGACCGGAGGCGGCGCTCCGGGTCCGGCGACGCGTCGGCCAGGGTTTTCGTGTATTCGTGCCGAGGCCTCAGGATCACGTCGTCGGCGGGGCCCCGTTCGACGATGCGGCCCTGGTACATGACCAGGATGTCGTCGGAGAAGTGCCGGGCGGTGGCCAGGTCGTGGGTGATGTAGAGGACGCCCAGGTCCTCCTCGCGTTGCAGGGTGGCCAGCAGGTTGAGGATGCCGAGGCGGATCGAGACGTCCAGCATGGAGACCGGCTCGTCGGCGATCAGGAAGCTCGGTGACGGGGCCAGCGCGCGGGCGATGGCGACACGCTGGCGCTGGCCGCCGGAGAGTTCGTGCGGGCGGCGGCCGGCCAGGGCGGGGTCCAGGTGGACCCGTTCGAGCAGCCGAGCCACCCGATTACCTGTCTCAGCTACGGCTAGCCGAGGATTGTGCAGGTTAAGCGGCCGAGCCAAATGATGCGCCACCGTGTGAAACGGATTCAACGAAGCGAACGGATCCTGAAAGACCATCTGAACGGTACGCCGATACTGCTTCAGCCCCCGGCGCCTGACCGGCACCCCGTCGAGCAGGATCCGCCCAGCACTGGGCCGTTCGAGCTGAAGCAGCAGATTGGCGATGGTCGACTTGCCGCTGCCGCTCTGCCCGACGAGTGCCGTGGTCCGCCCATGAGCCAGGGTGAGACTGACGTCGTCGACCGCCCGGATCCCACCCCGATAGACCTTGGTCAGCCCTTGGGCGACCAGCTCGCTCATGACGCCGCCCGCAGGAACGCCCCACGCGAGCCGGTCAGACTGGGGAATGCCGCCAGCAACTGTTGTGTATACGGGTGCTGTGGATCGGTGTACAACCCGGAAGCGGAGGCGAGTTCGACGATCGAGCCGTCCTTCATCACCGCGATCCGATCACTGATCTCCAGCAGCAGCGGCAGGTCGTGGGTGATGAACAGGACCGCGAACCCCAGCTCGTCGCGCAACCGGCTGATCTCCCGCAGGATGTCGCGCTGCACCACGACGTCGAGCGCGGTCGTCGGCTCGTCCATGATCATGACCGCTGGTTCCAGGGCCATCGCCATCGCGATCATCACCCGCTGCCGCATCCCGCCGGACAGCTCATGCGGATAGGACCGCAACCGGGCCCGGTCCACCCCGACCCGTTCCAGCAGCTCACCGCAGCGGTCCCGGCGTTCCCGGCGGCTCATCCGGGGCCGGTGCGTCAGGTAGACGTCTTCGAGCTGCTCACGGATCGTGATCACCGGGTTGAGCGAGTTCATCGCCCCCTGGAACACCATCGAGATCCGGTCCCAGCGCGCCGCCCGCAACTCCTCCGGCCCGAGCGATCCCCAGTCCACGTCACCGGCCACCACCCGCCCCGAGGTGACGGCCGCCGGGGGTTTCAGCAGGCGGACCATCCCGTACGCCAGGGTGCTCTTGCCGCAGCCGCTCTCCCCCGCCAGTCCGAGGACCTCGCCCCGCGCCAGGCTGAAGGTGACGTTCTTGACGGCGTGCACCACGGGGTCGACGAGGTAGTCGACGCTGAAGTCCTCGACGGACAGCACCGGTTCGCTCACAGCGTCGCCTCCTTGGCCTTGCGCAGCTGCTCGCGTGACATCCGCCAGCCCCGGCGGGCGGCCCGGGTCTGATCGCGCAGCCGTGGGTTGATGATCTCGTCGATCGAGAAGTTGATCAGCGCGAGGGCGGCGCCGAAAAGGGCGAGGAGCAGGCCCGGCGGTACGAACCACCACCACGCGCCGAGTCGCAGGGCGAGGCCGTTCTGCGCGTAGTAGAGCATGGTTCCCCAGGTGAACGAGCCGGTGGCGCCCAGTCCGAGGTAGGAGAGCCCGGCCTCGCCGAGGATCGCGAAGATGATCGCGAAGACCACCTGGGCGGCCAGCAGTGGGATCAGGTTGGGCAGGATCTCGACGAGCAGGATCCGCCAGCGTTTCTCCCCGGCGACCCGGCTGGCCCGCACGTAGTCACGGTTGCGCAGGCTGAGGGTGGAGCCGCGCAGGACTCGGGCGGCGCCGGCCCAGCTGGTGATGGCGAGCACGATCGAGACCAGGACCAGGCTGCGTTCCGGCAGGTAGGTGGAGATCACGATGACCAGTGGCAGGCCGGGGATGACCAGCATGACGTTGGTGAACAGGGAGAACGCTTCGTCGGTCCAGCCGCCGGCGTAGGCGCCGACGATGCCGAAGAACCCGGACAGCAGCAGCGTGAGGACGCCGACGATGGCGCCGACGATCAGTGAGCCTCGGGTGGCGTACGCCAATTGGGCTAGAATGTCTTGTCCGGTTTGGGTGGTGCCGAGCAGGTGCCCGCCGCTGGGGCCGGCCAGGCCGATGTCGCCGACCCGGGACGGGTCCTGCACGAGCAGCGGGCCGATCAGCCCGAAGATCACGATCGGCGCGCCGAGAATCAGCCCGGCGGTGAGTTTGCCGCTCATGACGTGGCCCGGGTGCGGGGATCGATCACCGAGTAGAGCAGGTCGACGAGCAGGTTCGCGCCGAGCACCGCCAGCGTGATGATCAGGAAGATGCCCTGCATGAGCGCGTAGTCGTTGCCGCCGACCGCCTGGAGCAGGGCCGAGCCGATGCCGGGGTAGGAGAAGACCGCCTCGGTGACGATCGACCCGGCGACCACGAAACCCAGCGAGATGGCGAAACCGGAGACCGACGGGAGTACGGCGTTACGGGCCGCGTACCGCCGCATGATCCGTCCGGGGCGCAGCCCTTTCGCCTCGGCGGTGAGCATGTAGTCCTCGGAGAGGGTGGCGACCATCATGTTGCGCATGCCGAGCATCCACCCGCCGATCGACGAGATGATGATGGTGAGCGCGGGCAGGGTGCCGTAGTAGAGCACTGATCCGAGGAACGGCCCGTTCCAGCCGGGCGTGACGTTGTAGACGTCGTAACCGCCGTTGAGCGGGAAGAACGGCCAGACGCTGCCGAGCAGGAAGAGCAGGATCAGGGCCAGCCAGAAGTACGGCACCGACTGGAACATCGTGGTGACCGGGATCAGGTTGTCCAGCCACGAGCCGCGTTTCCAGCCGGCCAGGGTGCCCAGGCCCACGCCGGTCAGGAAACTGATCACGGTGGCCAGCCCGATCAGCCCGATCGTCCAGGGCAGGGTCTGCCCGATGATCGTGCTGACCGGGGCTGGGAAGAACACCACCGAGACGCCCAGGTCACCGCGGGCCAGACCGGCCAGGTAGTCGCTGTACTGCGACCACACCGGCCGGCTGGTCCCGGTGCCGAGCAGCGCCTCGACGGCCTGCCGGGTCTCCGGTGTCACCGGGCCCTTCTGTCCGAGTTTGGACAGCATGATCTCGACCGGGTCACCGGGCATCAGCCGCGGGATGGCGAAGTTGACGGTGACCGCCGCCCAGAACGCGATCAGGTAGAACCCGAGTTTGCGGAGCAGGTGGTACACGCTATTCAACCGGCTCGATGGTGGCCAGCACGATGCCGTTGTCCCAGACTTTCCAGGAGGCGGGCAGGGCGTATTTGTTCTCGTCGGTGGGCCAGCCGGTGGCGCGGCTGGTGTTGAATTCGGTGAGCAGCGAGTTCACGTAGATCGGGATGTACGGCAGGTCGCGGGTGATCTCCTTCTGGATGATCGTGTACTGCTCCTGTTGCACGGCCTCGTCGTTGGTGCCGGCCGCGATCTCGACCGCCCGGTCGACCACCGGGTTGCTGTACCGGGAGTAGTTTCCGCTGGTGCTGGCCGTCTCGCCGACTTTCGCGGTGGTCACCGTGGCGTATTTCGGCTGGTAGGTGTGATACGGGTTGGCGTTCGCGCCGAGCCCGATCGAGTCCAGCGAGAGCTGATATCGGCCCTGCACCTGATTGTTGTTCCATTCGTTCCAGGACAGCTGGGTCGGTTTCAGTTCGATGCCGACTTCTTTGAGCTGCTGGGCCATCGCGTCGTTGAGTGAGATGAAATCGCTCCAGCCGGTGACGGACTGGACGGTCAAAGTCAATTTCTGACCCTCTTTGGTACGGATACCGTCGCCGCCCCTGACCCATCCCGCGTCGTCGAGGATCTGATTCGCCCGGGCCACGTCCGGGGTGCCGGGAATGGTCACCTGCGACGGATCGGAAATCCATTTCCGGTCCCGCTCGGGCAGCAGCAACGTCGGTGACGCGGTGCCGGCGAATCCGCCGCCGGCCAGTTTGTTGAGCTGGTCCCGGTTCAGAGCGTGATAGATCGCCTGTCGGACGGCGGTCTCGGTCTGTGGCCCGGAACAGCCGAGTGCGGCATTGGCGCACGTGAAGATCGAGGCCGTGAGCACGGGCGTGTTCACGTACGAGAGCTCCTTGTGGTTCTGCAGCAGTTGCTCCAGACCGGGCAGGAAGCTGCTCATCCAGTCGACCTGACCGGCGGTGAGGGCGGCGCTGGCGGCGTCGGCGGTGGCCAGCGAGAGGTACCGGACGTTCTGGATTTTCGGTTTGCCGGGCTGCCAGTAGTTCGGGTTCTTCTCCAGCAGGTAGCTCTGCGACGAGAACGACTTCAGTTTGAACGGGCCGGTGCCGACCGGGTTCTGGTTGATCGTCTTCGCCGGGTCGCCGATCGTGCTCCAGACGTGCTCGGGAATGATCGGCGTATGGCCGATGATGGCGGCCTCGTTGGTGAACGACTTCTTCGCGAAGGTGAGCACGGCGGTCTTGTCGTCCTTGGCCACCGAACCGGTCAGGGTCAGGCCGGTCGCGTTGATCGCCTTGTTCCGTTTGATCAGGTCGAACGTGAACGCCACGTCCTTGGCCGAGAACGGCTGCCCGTCCGACCACTGCACGCCCTCACGGGTGGTGATGGTCAGCTCGGTGCCGTCGGCGTTCCAGCCGTAATCGGTGCCGAGCATCGGCTGGGGAGCCGCCTCGGTGGCCACGTTGTACCAGTACAGAGCCTCGTAGATCGGGCCCTGGGCGGGCTGCAGCTGGGTCGGGGAGAACGGGTTCCAGTTCTCCACGATCGTGCCGTTGGCACCGTTGAAGATGGTGATGGTGCTGTCGGCGGCCTTACCGGTGCCGGAATCGGAGCAGGCGGCGAGGATGAGGGTCACGGCAACCAGTGCGGCTGCGCGACGAAGGTGGGGCATCGGGGATTCCCTCCGTCGGATCAATCGACGGCGCCATTATTAAGCGGCTTAAGTTTGCCCTGTCAAGGCCTCTCCTCCCAGGTGGGGATAACTTTATGATCGATATCGGTCAAACTATTGGCGTACGCGGACCGACAGGCAGGTCACGCATCCTTCGAGCTTCTCGTACTCACTGATATCCACCGGCACCACTCGCAGGCCGCGCGCCTCGAAGATGGATCTGCTCTGCGGCGCACCGTCGCTCATCAGCACGGTGTCCTCGTCGAGGACCACCACGTGGGCGCCCGACTCCTCCGGCACCTCGAGAAAGGAGGGGAAGATGGACGGGTCGTCGACCAGAGGTCCGTAACCGATGATCGTCTGGTCCGGGAGAGCGGTCAGCGCGCTCTTGAGGTGCAGCGCCTTCGTGATCGGCACCGCCACGACGGTCCAGCCGTGCGGCCCGAGGACCCGCTGCAACTGGTCGATGGCGGCCTGGTCGGTGGTGCCGCCCAGCCCGACATAGACGGTCCGGCCCACCTTCAGCACGTCCCCGCCGTCCAGGTGCCCCTCGGTCAGGGCGACCGGCTCGAAGCCCAGCTCCCTCAGTTTCCGCGCGGTCCCGGCGACCTCCGGGCTGCGGGCCGCCCGCGACGGATTGGCCAGCACGGCGACGGACCCGAACATGATCACGGTGTCCTCGACGAACACCGAGTCCGGCAGCGTGTCGTCGGCGTCGACCTCGACCGCCGGCCAGCCGTTGGCCTCCAGCGCGGCGACATAGGCCACCCACTGCCGCCGGGCCAGCGCCAGGTCGACGGGCTGCCGCTCGACGAACGTGACGATCCCGTCGGCGAGCGTCTCGGCCGGTTTCCGGACCAGGGCGAACCTCGTGCTCATGTGCTCTCCTCGGCGTGCCTCAGGCGTCTCCCTCCAGGATGCCCTGCACCAGGTCCGCCACGTCGTCGGCACACCCCCAGGACAGGCTCACCCCGGCGCCGCCGTGCCCGTAGTTGTGCACGAGGTGCCGGTCGCCGAGGTCCTCGTGCTCGAGCCGGACCTCGGAGCGCCAGGGCCGGATGCCGGTCCGGTGGCCGAGGATGTCGGCGCCGCCGATGACCGGGAAGATCTCGACACACCGCCGTACGATGGCCGCGGCGATCTGGGTGTCGGCCAGTGGCTCGGCCTCGCCCTTCTCGGCACTGCCGCCCAGCAGCAGCACGTCGCCCTGCGGCAGGAAGTACGTCATCTCGCCGAGTTCGTCGGTGTGCTCCGCGAAGAACTCCCGCAGGCCCGGGTTGCGCACCGCGACCAACTGCCCCCGGATCGGCTGCACCTCGGGATCGGGCACCAGTTCCCGCGCGCCCACCCCACTGCAGTTGATCACGATGGCGGCGTCGGCGAACGCGTCGCCCAGACCGCCCAGCCGCTCCCCGAAGATCAGCTCACCACCGGCGGCGGTCAGCCGGGCCTGCAGTTCACTCAGGTAGGGCGGCATGTCGATGATCGGGGCGGTGTACCGCCAGCCGCTCGCGAAGCCGACCGGCAGCTCGGCCGGCCGGCAGTCGCGATATCCGGGCAGGTCGAGTGCCCACCCCGGGGTCGGGATCGGCACCCGGGAGGCCTCCACACCGTCGATCACCCGCACACCCGGGAATCCGCTGCGGGCGAGTTCACTGAAGACCGCGTACGAGCGGGAGGCCCAGTGCTCGACGCGGGCGTGCTTGGCGTAGATCGGGTCCCAGATCGCCCCGGCCGCGGCCGAGCTGCTCGCCCATGGCTCCTGCTCGGCACGGATGCGCACCCGGACGCCGAGCTTTCTCTCGGCCAGGCGCACCGCGGTGGTCAGACCGGAGACACCGGCGCCGACAATGAGCACAAGAGGGCGAGTGGTCACCTTCTGACGTTAACGGCGATCGATGAGGGGACCGGGGCGCCCGGGAAATTCTCCGGCGACTGCGGCTTTTCACGCCCCGACCTTGTCGCTTACGACGATGAATGCTAGATGCGATTACTCAAAGCAATCCAATGATCACCCAAGGTGTTGCAATCTCGGAATCCTTGGGTTCCAATCGAACGGCCGGCGTGATGCGGCGCACGGGGGACGCGCCGCACAGTGCGTCTTCCCGGCCTCCCTCGCCACCGCGGATGGGGGTCCTTGACGTGCTCGTCGTAGGTGAGGTCCACACCGGTCTGCTCCGTGGCCGCGACCCGATGAGCGCCCGGGAGGCCGCGTCGCTTGTCGATCTGGTGGCCGGCGAGCCCGTGCTGCGCCTGGAACGACCACGCTCCTATGTGCGCTCCCCCGAGCGCCCGGTCGGCGTCGATTGCCCGCTCGGCGCGCCCGCACCCGCCCGCCAGGTCCGGGGCATCGGCACCGTTCTGCAACGGGCCGCGATCACCGGCGGTCACATCGTGCAGGGCACCGCCTGGACCACTCTGACCCGGGCGACCGGCAGTGCCCGGCAGCCCTGGTCGCACTACCTGGCCCGGCTCGGCGTGATCGAGGCGGTGGGACGGGTCCAGCCCACCGAACTGACCGAGGCGTTCGCCGCGCCGGACCGGGCGGCGGGCGCGCTCGACCTCGGCGGGATCGCCGCGCTGGCGTCCGACCTGGTGCAGAGCGCCGTCCCGGCCGGCGGCCGGTCCCGCGAGCGGCTGCGCCTGCCCCGCACCCGGCTGCGGTTCGTGGTCGAACAGGGTGACACCGCCGGGCCACCGAGCTTCGCCGTGCACGACGACCAGTTACGAATCATGCGCGTCACCCTGCCCGCCGAAGCGCCGCCGCGGCTGTTGGTCGCCTTCGGCGAGGATCTGGCCCTGCACGACTGGCTGCTGACCTCGGTGATCGGCATCGTCGACCGGGCCGCGATCGGCGCCCTGCCCCGCGACGAGTCGCTGGGGCGCCTGCGCCCGGCCGTCGACTATCTGCTGCACCTGTGGCTGCCCGCCGGCCGGGGTGGCGAACTCGCCGGGCAACTGTGGGAGACGCTGGAACGGCGAGCGGCCTTCACCCGCCAGTGGGCGCTGTTGCGCGACCGGATCCGGGACCAGTTCGCGGTCGGCGCGGTGGCGGCCCTGTCGGCGGCGATGCCCCGGTGAGCGTCGACGTGCACCAGGTCGGGCAGGGCTCCGGCATCATCCGCTCGGCGGTGGTCACGGTGGCAACCGGCGGCACCACCTTCCTGATCACCAACGGGCTCGACCAGCCGATGTCGACGTGCGTGATGCTCTCCGTGCTGATCGGCGGCATCGTGCTGATGGTTCGATTCCTGGTGAAGTTCGAGAAGCGGCTGGCCGCCGTGGAGAAGCTCGAGAAGGAGGGGATGGCCGAGATGAAGAAGCTGGTCAGTGACGCGTTCACCGAGATCAGCGAGGCCACCGCCCTGTTCGGCCTGATCGAGGCCTCAGCGTTGCAGACCGATGTGGTCACCCAGTTGGTGCGCAACTCGACGCACATCTCCCCGGATTCGCCGCCGATCATCTACCGGTTCGTCCAATCCAAGATCAAGGAGACGTCGGACCTGCTCAAACAACTGGCCGAGAGCGGCACGGTCACCTACTACGGCGAGGACCGCGACTGGCTGCTCGGCCTCACCCGGCACGCCACCGAGACCATCGACGCGATCAGCATCGCCGCGGTCGACCACGGCCTGTGGGACCGCGAGATCGGTCAGCGTTACCTGGACGTGCAGCGGCGGTCCGCCCGGGACGGCCGGCGGGTCCGGCGCATCTTCGTCCTCGACCGGCCGGAGATGCAGGACGATCCCACTGTGCGCCGCGCCTACGAGGAACAGCGGCAGATGGCCATCGACGTGCGGCTGCTCCACCGGTCGGCGGTGCCGACCCCGCTGCAGGTGCAGATCCGCGACCTGATCCTCTTCGACGACACCCTCGCCTACGAGACCACGCCCACCATCACCGAGACGCTCCTGGCGCAGGTGGCCGAGACCCGGCTGGTCCTCAACGAGGCACGGGTCAAGGAGTACACCCAGCTCTTCCGCGAGCTGTGGGAGGTCTCCCGCGAGATCGACGGTCAGACGAACACGTAACCGATCCGGTCGACGGTCTCCTCCGGCAGGTCGAGGCCCTCACCACGGGCCCGGTCGCGGACCTGTCCGGCCGCCGCCGGGTCGATCGCCACGTTGCCGAGGATCGTCCGGACCGACATCTCGATCGGCAGGAAACGGCCGTCCATCGCGGTAAACGTCCGGTACGCGTGGAACGGCGCCGCGTCCGGGTTGAGCCGGACGATCGGCGGCATCAGCTCCCACTCGGACGGCAGGTCGGCGGGCGCCATCGGCACCGGCACCGCGACCGGCTCACCGAGATGGCGCACCAGGCCGAGCCGCTGCAACTGCCACACCGCGGCCAGGAACGGGCACGACCACAACCGGTCGTCGTCCGGGCCGCTCCACAGCTCGATGTCCACGAAGATCGAATGGTTCTGGACCGCGCTCTGCCGGGGCGGCTGCCACTGCCGCGGCGCGCCCATCGCCGCCGCCGACCCGACCGGTGAACGCTGACCGTTGCTGAGCCAACCGGACACGGTGGCCGCCGGGCGCCCGTTGGCACCCTCGGCGGGCTCGTCCACCAGGTGATCCTGCACGAGCCGGGCCACCTCCACGGTGCCGGCCCGGGCGCAACCCGACTCGCGGGCCACGTAGTCGATCGTCAGCCCGGCGTCGGCGGCCGCGGCCACCAGCGAGACGACCACCTCCCGGGGTGTCGAGAACCGGGTGAAGTAGTCGTCGATCAGGAAACAGGTGCTGATCCGCGGGCGCCCCCGGGGCAGCGTGTCCGCGGTCTGCCTGCGAGCGCTCTGAGCCCACGGGGCCACCCGCCGGAACTGCTGCCGCAGACGGTCCGCGCCCGCCAGGAAATCGTTCATGTAGAGGTGGCCGAGTTCGATCGACAGGTGCGACAGCGCCACCGAGCGAATCGCCGAGACCGGTGTGCCGAGTTCGGCGGCCAGATCGTCCGCGGTCGTCACAGGCCGACCCACGCGGTCTCGTCGACGATCTTCTTGGACAGTTCCTCGAAGGCGGCGACAGTCCGCTCGTTGGCGGTCCGGTGCAGCCACACGTCGTCGTTGGAGATCAGCTGCTCCTGCCACTGCAGCACCGGGTCGAGCGGCACCTCACCGATCATGTTCAGCCGGCCGACCCCCTTGCGGGAGGCCAGTTCCTGCAGCCGCCGGTTGCACACGTCGAGCCAGGCCAGCTGTTCGGGGCGCAGCCCGGCCTGATCGGGTGCCGACGGGTCCAGGACGGCGGTCCGGACGTACCGGATCGCGCTGGTCAGCCCGGCCCGGTCGTGACCGAGGCCGACACCGGTCTCCAGGATGCCGTGCCGGCCGTGCACCAGTCCCCCGGCGGCCACGATGTGCTGCCGGGTCCACCGGTGGAAGACCAGCCAGCGGACCGGCACGTCGCGCAGGGCCGGCAGGGCGGTGGCGGCCAGCACGATCTCCGTCGCGTACGAACGGCCGGCGCTCAGGTCGACCAGGATCAGGTCGTACTCCTCGTCGAGACGCTGGAACAGCCGGGCGCACCGGTCCACGATGCCGGGCCCCGAACTGAACTCACTGCCGCCCACGTCACCCGGCACCAGCGTCAACCGGCCGGTGCCCGGCGGGCGGCCACGCAGCGCCTCCCGCTGGGACTCGGCCCACACGTTGATCTGCCGTGGATCGGGCCCACCGCCGACCAGATAGCCGTGCAGTCCGCCCTGTTCGACACCGGCCAGCGCCTCGGGCAGATCGAAGATCGCCCCCGAGGTCGGCGAGCCGAAGTCGAAGTCGACGTAACACGAGTCGAAACCCTGCAGCGCGTGCCGGTAGGCCAGGTTTCCACTGGTCACCGAGCGGCCGGTGCCACCCTTGTCGGAGGTCGCGAAGACGAGCATCTCAGCCGACCCCGCTGTCGGCCTCACGGGCCGCGGAGAGCCGGTCCAGCTTGCGCAGCACCTCCTCGGTCACCGCCACGGCCACCCCGGGCTGTTCGCGCCGTACCGCCCTGGCCCGCCGCAGCTCGGTGCCGACGCGGTCCAACTCGATCCGCAACGTCCCCCCGCGCGCCGTGGTGCCGTTGAGCAGTTCCCGGTCGTAGAGGTGATCGGCCTCGTTGAGCAGGTCGGCCGCCATCTGGGTCAGCAGGCTGCTGCGCAACGGTGGGTCGTTGATCAGGCGCGCCACCACGACCAGGCAGTCGACCACCCGCTTCGTGTAGTACCAGGACACCTCGGAGGCCGCGTCGGGCAGGTACTTGTAGGCGCCCGCGGGGCGGTCCCAGAGGCCGTGGTCGGCGCCCTCGCGCAGTACCCGGTCCTGCAGGTGGGCCCAGATCGCGTCGGCGAGATCGAGCAGGCGGCTGCGGATCACCCCGTCGTCGGCCATGCCGGCCAGCGTGAGCGAGCGCCGCAGCAGAGTGGGGGCGATGTCGGCGACGGTCCACGCCAGTCGCGGGCCGCCGGTGTCCTCGCTGCCCTCCAGCGGGAACCGCAGCCCCGGGAAGTGCACGTTGACGGCGGCCTCGGGTTCGGTGGACCGGCGGGTGATCCGGCTGCGGTTGCCGATCTCCTCGAGGATGTCGGCCACCCGGCGCATCTCGGTGTTCGACACCCGGTCGGCCTGCATGTCCTGGATGACGATGCCGCCGACCAGGAGGCTGAAGTAGTCGAACTCGATGCCGTCGGTGGCCCGCCACGGCAGGTCCTCCAACGGCCAGCGGCCGGACCCGAAGGTGGCGATGGCCGCCCAGTACGACCGGGTCAGCTCGAACCGCAGCTGCAGCGACTGCGCGAGCCGGGACTGTTCGGCGTCGAGAAGGCCGAGGAGCCGGGTGCGTTCCGAGGAGAGCGCCTGGATGGCGTCCATCGCCACGGTGGTGAAGTAGAGGTACGGGGCGTTCTGCGCGTACCCGCTGCGCTGTTCGCCCATGGTGGCCAGAGACTCGATCTTGGGGGCGTCCCGGACCACACCCCAGGACCAGCCGCACTCGAAGAGCCGGTTGGGATTGTCCAGCTCGCTCTCCGAGGCGCCGGAGCCGATGGTGACGTCGTCACGGAGCCGGGCGTTGATCTCCCGCAGCGCCTCGCGCAACTGGTCGATCACCTGATGGGTGGGACGCCGTTCCTGGTTGACCGTGCGCAGCAGCTCCCGGCCGGGCAGGCTGTCGGCGGTGAAGACGTTGACGGCGAAACTGCGCAGCAGTCCGGCCATCGCCGCCGACAGCCGGACGTTCGCCGCCCGCTCCAGCGTGTCGACCTGTTTCAGCAGCGCCGGCCGGGTCACCGCCTGGCGGAAGGTCCGGGCGAACCCGATGGTCGCCAGCATCAGCGTCACCGAGATCGAGAACGAGTCCACCACGTCGAGATCGAGTTGTTCCGGCTGGATCTCAGCGTCCCCGGAGTCCTCGTCGATCGAGAAGTACGAGCCTCCGGAGAACAACGGGGTGCCGTCGGCGGCGGAATACCGCTCCACATAGCTCGACAGGGCCTGCAACAGCCGCTGCGGGATCTGCAGGTTGTCACCGATGGTCCGCAGCGCCTCCAGCGCGTCGTCGGCGACGGCGTCCGGCCGGTCCAGACGGAACAGTGGGATCTCGGTGGCCGGCGACATCAGACAGAGCAACTGCTCGGCGTCACTTATCGAATTGCCGCCGTTGCGCCCGCGGGACGACCACTCGCCGTCGTCGAGTGAGACACGGGCGGTCGCGCGCCAGATGTCGAGGATCTGCTGACGTGGCTGGATCTGCATGGCTTCGCCGTCACCTACCCGTCCGTGGGCCTGTGTTGGTCGCGCTACTTCTTCCTGCCGGTGGCCACCATCATCCCGCCGTAGCCGTCCCGGAGGTCGTTGCTCTCCACCATCACAATGTTCAGGTTGCGGGCGAACGGCGCAAGAGCCCGTTCCACGTCCGCATCACTGACCGAGCAGGCGGGGAAGTGCTTGCCCGCCACGAAGTAGCCGGACGAGTCGCGCATGAAGGCGGCCGCGAACGGCGCCCCGGGCTTCAGCGAGTTGACGAACAGGCGGGCGGCACGCCGGAACTCATCGGTCCGGGTGGTGATCGACTCCGCGACGAAGAACATGGTGCCGAGGTCATAAAGACCAGGCTTCAGATCAAAGATGTTGCCTCGTACGACCGTCGTCCGGTCCTGCAGCACATCGGCGGGTTTCTGGATCAGCTGGTAGGCGGCGCGACCGCTGGAGACCGCTTTCCAGAACTGACCCCACGAGGGCCGGGGGCCCTTCAACTCAGTGGTGAGCCAGTCGCAGTTGGTGAACGCCCGCTCGACAAGCGTCACACTGGCGGCGTACGGCAACATCACCATGGCGGGATACAGATTGACACCCGCACCGACGTCGATCGCCTGCCCCAGTGCCGAGCCCCGCAGACTCGCCTGGAAGTGGTTCGCGACGACCTGAATGATCTGTGCATCATCGGGTCGTAACTCGCCGTAGTTGTAACTGAAGTACGCGTCCGAATCGAAGGAATCCCAGTCCACATCACTGTTACGCACCAGCGAAACGTCGATGTCGGCGGACGCCGACCCCGATTCTGAACCGGGCTCGTTCACAGCTCATCCCTTCCGGCGTTCAGCAGTCGATGCTTCGGCGGCTGATGAACGTGGATCTGCCGGGGTCGGCCGGTTCCTCAACTTTAAGTAACGGCGACGTCACTCGTCACCCTACAGGTGTCCGCCTTTGCAGAGTTGCACATTAGAGCACCCCGGGCTCGGCTGACATACGCCGTGCGGTGGACCCGTGAGGTTCATTCTTCCCGGCATGGCCGCGAAAGTGTCGGTGGGTCCTGCTAGCTTCTCGGCACTGCACGAAGCGGCCAAGGGAGTCCCGGTGACCATCTACCACTTTCTGACGGAGTTCGCGGGTCTGCCCGTCGTGGCCTGGGACGACGACGACCTCCCGGCCGAGCCGACGGCCGTGGCGTGGCGCATCGAGATGGAGTTCGAGGCGGACGAGGCAGATCTCCGGACCGCCTTCGAGCGGGTGCTGGAGCGCACCGGGCCGGCCGGCCCGACCGCGCTGATCTTCGGCGACTGGGGTGACGCCTATGACGACGCGTTCCCCTTCGAGCTGCTGATCGACAACGCCGCACGGCTCACCGGGCTGCGGTCGCTGTTCCTCGGCGAGATGAGCTCCGAGCAGTGCGAGATCTCCTGGATCAACCAGGGCGACTTCACCCCGCTGCTGACCGCGTTCCCGGCCCTGGAGCGTCTCTGGATCCGCGGCTCGCAGAACCTGCAGGTCGGCCCGGTGCGGCACGAGGGCCTGCGCGAGCTGGTCATCCAGACCGGCGGCCTGCCCGCCGGGGTGCTCGAGGGCATCGTCGGCAGCGACCTGCCCCACCTCACCCGTCTGGAGTTGTGGCTGGGCGTGGCCAACTACGGCGGCGACATCACCGCCGACGACCTGGCGCCGATCCTGTCCGGCCGTTCGTTCCCGGCCCTCACCCACCTGGGTCTGTGCAACTCGGAGATCGCCGAGGAGCTGGCGGCGGCCGTCGCGGCGGCACCGGTGGTCGCCCGGCTCGACTCGCTCGCCCTGTCGCTGGGGGTGCTCGGTGACGTGGGTGCCGAGTCGCTACTGGCCGGGCAGCCACTCACCCACCTGACCTCGCTCGACCTGAGCCACCACTTCATGACCAAGGAGATGGCGCAGCGGGTCGTCGACGAGCTGCCCGGGGTGGCCGTCGACGTCTCCGACCCACAGGACGAGAGCCGGTACGGGCGCTACACGGTGGTGGCTGAGTAAGGTGCGTCTCGCCGTCGTCGGCAACCCTGAGAACCGCCGGGTCGCCCTGTTCCGAGCCGCCGTCGAGCGGGCCGGTCTTCCGGCACCGGAGATCTTCCCGTGGCGTGACGTGCTGACCAGCGGTCGTGTCCCGGGGCCGGGCACGCTGGTGCGCATCGAGTCCCCCGGCGAGGACGCCGAAGTCGACCGGCTGCTGCGGGAGCTGGGCAGCGGCCGCCCGGCGGGGGCCGCCGAGCACGGGCAGATCGTCGGCGGGGCGGCGGCGTTCGCGGGCCTGCGGGCCGCGCTGGCCCGGATCGAGGCCGGTGGTGGCCGGCTGCTGAGCCGGCCCGCCGACATCCTGACCATGACCGACAAGCCACGCTGCCACGCGCTGCTGTCGGCGGCCGGTGTGCCGGTCCCGGAAGCGCTCGGCCCGATCGACGGCTGGGCGGCGCTGCGGGCCTCCGGCTGGCGCCGCGTCTTCGTCAAGCCGTCGCACGGCTCGTCGGCCTCCGGGGTGATGGCGGTCGCCATCGCCGGGAAGCGGGTCACCGCGGTCACCTCGGTCGAGGTCAGCGGTGGGTCACTCTTCAACAACCTGGCAGTTCGGCGGTACGACGACGAGCCGGTCATCGCGTCGATCGTCGACCGGCTGGCTCCGGACGGGCTGCACGTGGAGCGGTGGTTCCCGAAAGCCGCGCTCGTCGGCCGGGTCCTCGACCTGCGGGTGGTGGTGATCGCCGGGCGGGCCCGGCACGTGGTGGTGCGCACCAGCCGGTCACCGATGACGAACCTGCACCTGGGCAACGCCCGTGGTGACGTGGCCGCGGTGCGGGCGGCCGCCGGGGAGCGGGAGTGGGCCGCCGCGATGGCGACCTGTGAGCGCGTGGCCGACTGTTTCCCCCGTACCGGGCAGGTGGGGGTGGATCTGATGTTCCGGGCCGGGTGGCGGGGGCACGCGGTCGCCGAGGTGAACGCGTTCGGCGACCTGCTTCCCGGGGTGCTGGCCGACGGGCAGGACACCTATGACGCGCAGGTGGCGGCATGCGTGAGCTGATCGGCACCCATGACCTGCTGTTCGTCACCCTGGACACGCTGCGTTACGACGTGGCGGCGAGGGCCGGTACTCCGGTTCTGCGCTCGGTGCTGCCCGGTGGAAGGTGGGAGCGGCGGCATACTCCGGCTTCGTTCACGTACGCCGCTCATCATGCCTTCTTCGCGGGTTTCCTCCCGACCCCGACGACCCCGGGACCGCACGAGCGGCTGTTCGCGGCGCGGTTCGGTGGCAGCGAGACCAGCGGCCCCGGCACCTACGTCTTCGATCATCCCGATCTGCCGGGCGCGCTGGCCGCCGAGGGTTATCACACGGTCTGCCTGGGCGGGGTCGGCTTCTTCAACCCGGCCGCTCCCCTGGGCCGGGTGCTGCCGGGGATGTTCGCCGAGTCGCACTGGGAGCGGGCGTTCGGCGTGACCGCGCCGGACTGCGTGGGCGCTCAGCTCGACCGCCTGGAGAAGATCATCGGTGAGCTGCCCGCGGACCGGCCGCTGTTCACCTTCCTCAACGTGGCCGCCCTGCACCAGCCCAACCGGCACTACGTCCCGGGCGCCGCCGAGGACTCCCTGTCCACCCACGCCGCCGCCCTGGAATACGTCGACAGGCAGATGGGGCGGCTCTTCGACCTGGCCGGCGGCCGTGGACGGCCCTGCCTGGTGATCATCTGCTCGGACCACGGCACCCTTTACGGCGAGGACGGTCACATCGGCCACCGGGTCGCCCACGAGGCCGTGTGGACCGTGCCCTACGCCGACTTCATCCTGGGAGCGCCATGAACCTCGACGACTCTCCCTATCAGGGCTATCTGTACGCCTACCCGCACAAGACCGCCTACCGCCGCCTCGAACCACGTCCCACCCTCGCCGACGTGTGGGGTGCGGAAAACCAGGACTCGCTCTTCGGGTACGTGCATCTGCCGTTCTGTGAGATGCGGTGCGGGTTCTGCAACCTGTTCACCCGGGCCAACCCGCCGGAGGAGCAGGTCACCGCGTACCTCACGCAGTTGCGCCGGCAGGCCTCGGCGGTCCGGGACAGCCTCTCCCCCGGCGCGGTCTTCTCCCGCGTCGCCATCGGCGGCGGCACCCCCACCTATCTGACCGCACCCGAGTTGGAGACGCTGTTCGGCATCGTGCACGACACGTTCGGTGCCGCTGCGGTGCCGCTGTCGGTGGAGACGTCCCCGGCGACCGCCACCCCCGACCGGCTGGCCGTCCTCGCCGAGCACCGGACCACCCGGATCAGCATGGGCGTGCAGAGCTTCCTCGACGCCGAGGCCCACGCCGCCGGGCGGCCACAACGGCTGCCCGAGGTGCTCGACGCGCTGCAGGCGATCCGGGACGCGCGGATCCCGGTGCTCAACATCGACCTGATCTACGGCATCGACGGGCAGACCCCGGCCAGCTGGCAGCACTCGCTGGACGAGGCGCTGCGCTGGCAACCCGAGGAGCTGTACCTCTACCCGCTGTACGTGCGACCGCTGACCGGTCTGGGGCGGCGGGCCCACGCCCGCGCCGACTGGGACCGGCAGCGCCAGGAGCTGTACCAGCAGGCCGTCGACGTGCTCACCGGCGCCGGTTACGTGCGGCATTCGATGCGGCAGTTCCGGCGGGCCGGCGCGCCCGAGCCGGACGGCCCCGACTACTGCTGCCAGGACGACGGGATGATCGGGCTCGGATGCGGGGCCCGCTCCTACACGACGTCGCTGCACTACTCGTTCGACTACGCGGTCGCCGTGTCCGAGGTCCGCGCGGTGATCGACGACTATCTGTCCCGGCCGGCCGACGACTTCCGGTTCGCCGAGATCGGCTTCCACCTGGACGCGGTCGAGCAGCGCCGGCGGTGGCTGCTGAAGTCGCTGCTGCGGGCCGAAGGCGTGGACGCGGTCGCCTACCGGCAGCGCTTCGGCACCACTCACGACGAGGACTTTCCGCAGCTCGCCGAGTTGGAGTCGCGCGGCTGGCTGGACGCTTCGCAGACCGTGTTGACCCCGGCCGGGCTGGCACAGTCCGACGCCATCGGGCCGTGGCTGGTGTCCGGTTCGGTGCGCGAGGCGATGACGGCGTGGGTGGCCCGATGACCGATCTCTACGTTCTCTATCGGGGGCCGCTCGCCAGCTGCAACTACGACTGTCCCTACTGCCCGTTCGCCAAACGGGTCGACCCACCGGACCTGCTGCGGGCCGACCGGGCCGACCTCGCGCGATTCGCCGACTGGGTCACCGAGACCACCGACCGGCGGCTGTCGATCCTGTTCACGCCGTGGGGCGAGGGCCTGACCCGGTCCTGGTACCGGGACACCATCGTCCGGCTCTCGCACCTGCCGCACGTGGACCGGGTCGCGATCCAGACCAACCTGGCCGCCCGCACCGGCTGGCTCGCCGACGCGAACCCGCGGGTGGCGGCGCTGTGGACCACCTACCATCCGGGCCAGGTCACCCGGGAGCGCTTCCTGGCCCGCTGCCGAGAACTCGACGCCCTCGGCATCCGCTACTCCGTCGGCGTCGTCGGCCTGCCCGAACATCACACGGAAGCGGTGGCGTTACGGGAAGCCTTGTCCCCCGGCGTCTACCTGTGGATCAACGCCGCCGACGGGCACGTCTACTCGTCCGAGGAAGAAACCCGCTGGACCGCGATCGATCCACTCTTCGGCGACAGCGTCCGGCCGCACCCGTCCCTCGGCCGCCCCTGCCACGCCGGCGAGACGGCCATCTCGGTCCTCGGCGACGGCACGGTCCGACGCTGCCACTTCATCAAGACCCCGATCGGCAATCTGTATGACGGAAGCTGGCGCGCCGGGCTACGACCACGGCCGTGCGTCAACAACCTGTGCGACTGCCACATCGGTTACGTCCACCTGAAACCCCTACAACTGCGGGACGTGTACGCCGACGGGCTACTGGAGCGGATCCCAGTCCTCCGGCGGCGGGAAACGCCGGTGCAGATAACGCAGAATCACCGTGTAGAAGAACACCAGGAACACGAACACCACGGTCTGGACCACGTCCGGATCCACGAACCTGGTCACCTGGGCAGCCACCAGCGAGCCGACCAGCACCGCCAAGCCGGCCCGGAACAGATGACGCGGATTGATCTGATCCCACAGCAGGACCGCAACGAAACGACGCCGGAGAAGATAGATCAGAACTGACGGCAGGCCGACCACGAAGCCGACCGCCACGATCGACATGCTCCATGGCGGGATCAGGGGCGGCAACGCGTAACGGTCGGCGTTCTCCAGCAGGATCCCGGAGAAGAACACCCAGCCGAGCGCCCAGCTCAACAGCATCAGCACGTTGAACGTGAAAACCCGGAAATTACCGACCAGGTCCGGTGCCTCCGGATCCTTCTCGTCCGGACCGATGAACCACACGCCGGCCGCCGTGGCCAGCGCCGGCAGCCAGAGCAGGCTGAGGAGCATCCACCCGTAGTCGGAGAGGCCCCTGTCGTCACCTCCGGCGAAGTCGGCGAACGGAATCGCCAGCAACCCGACCACCAGGTGGTACGCCAGTAGCCAGGCGATGACCCGGAACCCGGCCGCTACCCGGGCACCTCGCCACCCGGCGATCGGGGTGTGCAACAGGGCACCCAGCAGCATCCAGGTCGCACTGATCGCCATGATCACCAGGCCGTCGGGCGGCAGCACCTGCCGCCAGGAGGCCAACGGCGCCCCGACACCGGTGAGCCGGCTGGCATACACCCCCGCGGTGATCCCCGCGGCGAGGGTGATGACGGCTGCCGCGCCGTGCCCGAGGAACGCCTTTCCCGCGGCGTCCGAATCCGCCTGTTCCTGTGCGGCCGCTTTCGCTTTCGCCTGCCGCCGGGCGGCCGCTGCGGCCTGCCTCTTGGCGGCCAACACCGCTGTTCTATTGACAGGTGTCGATACCCTCGCTGCCGTCCTCTTGGCGGACGCCTCTGCTGCCACCTTGGCGGACGCCTCTGCTGCCACCTTGGCGGACGCCTCTGCTGCCACCTTGGCGGACGCCTCTGCTGCCGCCCTGGTGGACGCCTCTCCTGCCGCCTTGGCGGGGACCTCTGCTGCCGCCCTGGCGGACGCCTCTGATGTCTCCTCTGATGCCGCCCTGGCCAACGCCACCAGTTCGTCATCCGGTTGCTCCGCTGCCGGAGACCGATCGGACCCTTGACCGGCCGGGGTGTTGCCGGGCGGATCAGACGCCGCGGCGGGCCTGGCCGAGCCGGGGAACATCCGACGGATACGTCGCCCAGAGGCTTCCGGAATGGCCTTTGCAGGAACGGACTCCGCGCCGGAGCCACCCGGGACGGACTTTCGGATAGCGCGTGGCATCCGAAGATCGTAGTCGCGAGCCGTCGCCCAACCAGCCGCCGAGACTGTGGCCTGTGTCCCTATCCACACGGGCCGGTGTCCATCTCACCCGAGCCCGCGTCCATTCCGTCCGAACCTGCCGCCAGGCACAATTCGGTTGTCCCCGAGCGGCTTCCCGCCGACCATGACCGGCATGACGGGCGAGAGAACCGGAAGATCACCACTTCAGGGCGGACTACCACCCGACGCCGCGGTCACCGGCGACATCGTGGAGATCGCCTGTGACGAGTCCGGTTTCTCCGGCACCAACCTGCTCCACTCGACCGAGCCGATGATCACGCACGCCAGCACCGACCTACGCCGGGACGAGGCAGCCGTCCTGATCACGGCGTTACGCACCGAGTTCCGGCTGTCACCACACGAACTCAAGTCGGGCCATTTCCTCCGCCGCCCGAACGCCGATGAGGCCACCCGCTGGTTCCTGGCCGCACTCCACAACCGCGCCCGGGTCGAACTGATCGACAAGCGGTTCTTCCTGGTCACCAGAATCTTCGACCTGCTGCTGACCGAACCGTCCTACTTGGCAGGCACCCACCTGGCGCCGGCGTCCCGACAGCAGGCCCAGGCCCTCCACAAAGCAGCACATCAAACCGGCGCCCCATGGCAGTCGTTCCTGTCCGCTTTCGAGGACCTGGCCCGCACCAAACGACGCCGTCCAGCCGAACAGGTGCTCGAAGCCTTCTTCCACGCCAGAGACAACCTACTCGCCACCGACCCCCGCCAGCAGCCCACCCTCACAGGCACGCCAGAGCCCACCACCGGCAACCCCACCGCCCGCACCACCACCGCAATGTCAGCAATGTCGGCGGTTCTCACCCGGTTGGATCGCTCTCGGGTGCGGGAGATCCTGGCCCGCCTCGACAAGGACGACCGGGACATCCCACCGCCCTTGGAACCGATGCTCCCCGCCCTGGCCGAGACCATCCTCTTCTGGAGCGGCACCCGCCCACCAGTCACCGACCGCGGAGACCACCTCGCTGCCAGCAGAGGCCACCTGACCGACCCCACCAAATTCAGTGACCACCTCACCGACCACGAGGATCACCGAGCCGACCACGAGGATCACCGAGCCGACCGCGGAGACCACCGGGCCGGCTACGGCCAGCGCCAGGTCCTGGTGATCCACGACGAACAGAGTGCTCTCACCGCCGACCGCCTGATCCGCCTCGGCCGCGCGCTGGCCGACCACACGACCGGGGTGTCGCCACTGGCCGGCTTGGTGATGGCTGACTCCCGCGACGATCCCCGCATCCAGGTGGCCGACCTGCTCGCCGGAATAGCCCGCCGCCGCACCGACCTCCTCACCACCGACCTGCTGTCCCCCACGTCGCTCCGCGCCCCCGAGAACTGACGACCAACAGGCACAAACGGCAAGGAGGCCCAGGCGGCAAGCAGCCTGAAAGACAAGGCCGAGCGAAGACAAGGCCGAGCGCAAGGCAAAGAGCCAACGGCAGGCAAGACCGAGCGCAAGGCACGGCCCGGCGGATGTCAGGTCTGGAGCAGCGGCTGGTACTCCTCCTCGGTCAGGCCGAACGTCCATGCCACGCCGGCGCGGGCCGAGCGTGTGCGGGGTGGGACCCGCAGCCAGTAGACGCGGGAGGTGCCGTCGGGCTCGGGAGTCGAGTTGACCACCTCGACCATCACGAGTGGTTCGTCGCCGGGCAGATCGAGCCACCACAGCGTGCCCGTCTCGTCGGTGCCCTGTTTACGGGCCCCGGCTTCCCGCAGATAGCGCTCGTATCCGAAATGCTCCAACATCACCCGACGCACCTCGGCGTTCTCCTCGCGCCGGATCCGCTCCACGGTCAACGCCGGCAACTCGGCGGCCAGGTCGCTGGGGATCGGCATGCCACGCCAGGCCCACAAGCCGTAGCCGTCGGGGAACTCCATGGCCGCACCCTCGCCCCGGTGCATACGGCCGACGTTGTCCCGGGCCAGCAGGGTGGGACGCTCGGTCAGGACGGCGGCCCGCTCGTGGGCCCACCACCAGCCGGCTTGCCGGGCCACTGCGGCGAGACCGCCCAGCCGGGTCGTCAGACCGGCCGCGGGATCCACTTCCCCGGCGGCCTCGAAGGTGCTGAGCCAGGTGCCGTCGTGCTGGCCGTAGATGGCGTCGAGCAGCGTGGTCCGGGCGGCAGGACCCAGGTCAGCGGCCAGGTCCTCGCCGAGGCGCACGCGCACGCGACCAGCGATCAGGTCCATCACCAGGCCCCAGGAACGACGGCCGGCGGCAGCACTGAGTTGCGCCCAGCCGTCGGGGCCGAGTGTTTCCAGGGCCGCCCGGCGGGCAGCGGCCCACGGCTCGGTGCGCACTTGACGGCGCACCGAGCGGCCCACGTCATCCTGCGGTGTCCAGCCCTGACGGCGCAGCTCGTCGTGGACCTCGATGAACCAGGCGGGCACGCCGGGGCCGGGCGTGAGGGCCCCGGACATCAGAGCCGCTGCGGCCGCACCGGCGCGTGGCGAGCCGAACCAGTAGACACGGTCCGGTGGCGCCAGGCCGGCTTGAGCGTACGAAAAACGTACCCCGGCCTCGGCGGTCTCTCGCTCCGCGGGCCCGGTCGCGACCCCGGTGGCCAGCCACTGGTCTTCGATGGCCGCGGCCATCGCCTCCTGGTCGTGGGTGAGTCTCATCGGTTGGTCCCCTCAGTCCGCGACCGGGCGGAAGGCACCCGGAATGTACTCACGCTGGCGCACCACCCGGTAGTGCCCGGCGGGCAGCGGGATGGGCCCGTGCTCCTCATGGCTGACCCGGCCGTGCTCGGGAACGTCGATGAACATGCGCTCCGGGTCGTCGACGTCGGCGAGCAGCCGCAGCCCGGGACCACCGACGACGTGAGCGTGCCCGGTGGCCTCGCCACGAGCCAGAACCATCCGGCCCCGCCGGTCGCGGGGAACCGGTGCGGTGGCGGGCACATCGCCCTCCGCAACCGGGATCATCAGCACATCACCCTGACGGTACATCTGCGGCCTCCCGTGCAGCTCTCTGGGTCGGGAGGAACCTATCGCCCGGGTACGACATTTTCGGGTCGCCGCAGGTCAGTCCAGGTTCAGGCCGGCCACCGAGACCACCTCGCCACCTTTGACCGTCACGAAGACCTGCTGGTCCTTCGTGCTGTCGGAGACGGTCGCGAACTCGCTGAAGGAGACCCGGCAGGTGGCGACCCGGGTCTGCGGATCGGTGCATTTCTTCGGGTTCGCGTCGTAGTCGAAGTACTTCGGTTTCGCCGCGATCGGCAGGCTGACCTTGATCCGGCTGGGCACCGTCACGAAGTCGTCGGCGCACTTCGGTGAGGTGCTGACCAGCCCGAGCCGGTCGCAGTACTCCGTGCCGGTGAGCACGTCCATCTGCTCGAGGATGGCCACCCGGCCGTCGTTGTAGACCATGTAGGTCCGCGCGGTGAAGGCGGCGTCACCGGTCCGGAACCCGGGAGCGGCGGGAGCGGCGGGGTCCACACCGGACCGGAGTTCGGCATCGCTGAAGGTCACCACCGAGCGACTTCCGGACGGCGCCACCGAGCCGAACATCACACGGCCGCTGACCAGGCTGTTCTCCGTGAGTGGACCACTTAGGGCCGGCTCGCCGTCGATGCTGACGGTAGCCTCGTCCTCGTCGACGACCAACTGGATCGGATGTGCCGTACCGGTCGTGGTGGCCCGTTTCTCGGTGATGATCGTGGTTTCGCCGGCCTGGCCGGTGTAACTGGTCAGGGTGACCCGGTCGGCGCAGACGGCGACGCGGTAAGCGTCGGGCGGCCCGGCGTCCTCCGTTTCGCTGGCGGCCCGGAACCAGACGGCCGCACAGGAATCGGTGTCGTTCAGGGTCGCGCGAACGGTGACGTTCTGGCTCGGCGGGTAAACGGTGCCGAGGAAATCGGAACACCGGGTCTCACCGGCCGGCCCTTTGGCGACGGCCCGCAGGCCACTCTTGTAGGCGCAGCCGGGGCCGGCGTTGTAGACACTGTCCTTGGCCAGAGAATCGAAGATCGCCGGGCCGCTGATCACCGGGACAGCCGGCGTCGATGGCCGCGCCGGCGACGAAACGGCCACGGTCGGGTTGTCCGGGCTGGGCGCCTGCCGCAGCAGGGTGCCGGCGCCGACCGCCACTCCGACGGCGGTGGCGGTCACCGCGGCGATCACTCCGAGCATCCGGCCGCGGCCGGGACGTTTGCGGGGCCCGGTGTGGTAGCGCCCGGACTGCTGGGCGGCTTCCGCCGATCGTTGCAGGTCAGGTGGCAGCGGCGGCGCGCTCGGGCCGCCGGTGACGAGCAACCGGTCGAGTAGTTCCGTCGCGGTCGGCCGGTTCTCCGGTTCCTTCTCCAGCGCCGCGATGACTAGTTCGGCCAGGTAGGGCGGCAGATCGTGGAGGCGGGGCGGCTGCGTCAGGATGCGCGCCGCGGTCACCGCGGGACTGTCCCCGGCGAACGGCGAGCGGCCCGTCCCCGCATAGGTGACGACCGCGCCCCAGGCGAACACGTCCACGGCCGGGGTGAGCAGCCGGTCGGTCTCCGGGTCGAGCCGCTCGGGCGCCATGTAGGCGAGGGTGCCGACGACCTCCTCGGCCCGGGTGTGGAAACTCGTGGGCTCCAGCGGGCGGGCGATACCGAAATCGATCACTTTCGGCGTGCCCAGGGCGAACAGCACGTTGCGGGGTTTGAGGTCGCGGTGGATGACGCCCGCGCCGTGGATCGCGGCCAGCGCGGCGCCCACCCCCACGGCCACACCGTGCAGGCTTCCGCCGGTCAGTGCCCCCTGCTCGGCGACCACCTCGGCGAGGCTGGGCCCGTCGACGTATTCGACCACCAGGTAGGGCGTCACGTGATCAGGGTCGGCGTCGAGCACCTCGGCCGTGCAGAACGGCGGCACCTCACGCGCCCGGTTGACCTCGCTGCGGAACCGGGCCCGGAACTCCGGCTCGTGCGCGAACTCCGGGCGGATGACCTTGACCGCGACGAGCCGACCGGCCGGGTCCTCCGCGAGGAAGACCGAACCCATCCCGCCCTGCCCCAGGCGCTTGAGCGTCCGATATCGCCCGATGGTCCGCGGATCGGTTGATCGCAGTGGATCTGCCACGGGTTCGCAACTTACCCGACGCAACCCCACGATCAAATCTTCTGCGGTACGGGTAACACGCGCGTCATCCCATTACGGCACCGGCGCGGAGCTGTAGGTGAACATTTCCGGTCGTCGGGTACCGCTGACTCCGAGGACACGGCCGGTGAATCCGCCGGCCACCTCGGTGGAGAGGTACCGGCCGTCCAGCCGGGCCAGTTCGGTGCCCGCCGCCGACAGGACGATCTCGTCGGGGCCGACCCTGACACTCATCGCACCGGCGTTCGCCGGCTCGACGGCCGCGATCCGCAGCTTGACCACGCCGCCGGTGACGGGAACCGAGCCGACCTGCTGTTCCAGGTCACCGATGCGGGCCACGGCGCTGACCCGGCCGGGCTCGGCGACGAGGCCGTACCAGTGCCGGTCGTCCAGGCGCAGCACGAGACGGGACGGCCCGGAATCGAGGTCGACATCGGCCTCCGCGCTCCAGGACAGGTCGGGTACCCGTACGCAGAGAAGTCCTCCGCCGGGTGTCACCCACCGCGGGTGAAGGGACGGGCCGGTGAAATCGTCGGTGAACGAGTGATCGATCGCGGTCACCGGCGGTGACGGTTCGTGGAAGGCCGGCCAGCCGTCCGCCCAGGAGATCGCGGCCAGGAACGTCTCCCGGCCGTTCACATGGAAGCCGGGCGTGAAGCCGCGTGGCCGGACGCCCAGGTAGACCGCCCACCAGGACCCGTCGGCGGCCTGGACCAGATCGGCGTGGCCGGTGTTCTGCACCGGATGGCCGGTGCTGCGATGCGACAGGATCGGGTTGCCGGGGCACGCCTCGAACGGTCCCTCGGGCGTCGGCCCGCGGGCGATCGTGACGGCGTGGCCGCGTTCGGTGCCGCCCTCGGCGACCATCAGGTACCAGGTGCCGTCGACCTGATACAGATGTGGTGCCTCCGTGTTGGCGAGTCCGGTGCCGCGCCACACCAGGTGGACGTCGCCGAGCGTCCGGCCGCTGACCGGGTCGACGCGCACCTGCACGATGCCGCCGCCCTCCTGGAAACTCGCGTAGGTCAGATAGCAGTTCCCGTCGTCGTCCCAGGCCAGGTCCGGGTCGATGCCGAGAGTGCCGGCCACGTAGACCGGTTCGCTCCACGGGCCGTGCGGCTGTTCGGCGTGCGTGATCAGGTGGCCGTCGCGGAGCCGGCTCACATCGGTGGTGATCATCCAGAACCGGCCGTCGTGATGCCGGAGCGTCGGCGCGTAGACGCCCTGGGACGGCCCGGCCCCGGCGATGTGGCCGAGCACGTTGCCGATCAGTTCCCACCGGTACAGGTCACGGCTGTGGAAGATCGGCACTCCGGGCGAGTACTCGAAACTGGAACAGGCCAGGTAGTAGTCGTCCCCGACCCGGCACACCGTCGGGTCGGGGTGAAAACCGGCGATCACCGGGACACTCATCTGCGGGCTCCCTGAAAGGTGGAACGGTAGGCGTGCGGGCTGGTGCCTGCCACCCGCCGAAAGCGGTCCCGGAAGGCCGTCGGTGATCCGAATCCGACCTGCCCGGCGATCACCTCGATCGGCTGGTCGGTGGCTTCCAGTAGATGCTGTGCCCGTCGGACGCGGGCCCGCAGCAGCCACTGCAGTGGGGTGGTCCCGGTCTGTTCGCGGAAACGCCGGTTCAGCGTCCGGATGCTCATGCCGCCCTGCGCGGCCAGATCGGCGAGGGTGAGGTCGACGGTGGTGTTCTCCTGCATCCAGCGCAGCAGGGGTTCGAGCCCGGCGCCCCGTGGTGTCGGCGGCTGGTCGGGCACGATGAACTGAGCCTGGCCACCCTCACGTTCCAGTGGCATCACCGACAGCCGGGCCGCGTCGGCGGCGACGGCCGAACCGTGGTCACGCCTGATCAGATGCAGACACAGATCGAGTCCGGCGGCAGCTCCGGCCGAAGTGAGAAATTGACCGTTGTCGACGTAGAGGACATTCGGGTCGACCTCGGTCCGGGGATACCGTTCCGCCAGCGCGGCGGCGGCGAGCCAATGGGTGGTGGCCCGCAACCCGTCGAGCAGGCCGGTCGCGGCGAGGACGAAGGCGCCGGCACAGATGGAGGCGATCCGGGCGCCACCTACGGCGGCTTTCACCAGATGATTCAAGACCTCTTCCGGTACGGGTACGCCGACATCCGCACACCCCGGCACGATGATCGTGTCCGCTTCGAGCAGAGTGTCCAGTCCCCACGGCGCCCGCAGGGTGAACGCCCCGGCGTCGACGGAGTCGGTGGCCGCGCAGACCCGCACCTCGTACGGTGTGCTGCCGTCGGCGAGCCGAACCCGGGTGAACACCTCGATCGGAGTGGCCAGATCGAAGGGGATGACCTGATCCAGCGCCAGAACGGCGACCACATGCATGGCCGACACCCTACCGACCGGTTGGCCAGAATCCGTTGGAGGTGGGCAATCCAGCCAGTTCCGGGTCCGGGAACCCGTCGATAGCGTCTCTCGGCGTGACAAAGCTCCTGCTCTCCCTCCATGTGTTGGCCGCCATCATCGCCATCGGACCGGTGACCGTCGCGGCCAGCATGTTCCCGGCCGCCGCCCGCCGCGCCGAGGCCCGCGAGACGACGCTGCGGCTACTGCACCGGATCTGCCGCGTGTACAGCCTGTTCGGTGTAGCCGTCCCGGTCTTCGGTCTGGCCACCGCCAACAGCCTCGGCGTACTCGGCGACACCTGGCTGATCATCTCCATCGGACTGACCGGCGCGGCCGCCCTGATCCTGGCACTGGTGATCCTGCCCGGCCAGCAACGAGTACTGGCCGGAGAGCCGTTCCCGGCGTCCCGCCTCGGCATGACGACCGGAGTCTTCAACCTGCTCTGGGCCACCGTGACGGTGTTGATGATCATCCGCCCCGGCTCGACGACGGGCGCCTGACCATGCCCGACCCCCGCTACCCGATCCTGCGCATCGCGTCCTGGACCGAGTTGCTGTCGCTCGCGACCCTGCTGCTCAACCTGGCCACCGTCCACCTCCAGGTGATCACCTCACTGGGCGGCCCGGTGCACGGTTGCGCCTACCTGATCGTGGTGATCTTCACGTTGCGCCATCCTCGAGCCTCCCCCTTCACCCGTCTACTGGCCCTGATCCCCGGAATCGGCGGTGTGCTCGCCCTCCGCCGCCTCACCGCACCGCAATGATCACGGCCGTCGCGTTGTCGTCGCCCCCGTTGTCGAGCGTCCGCATGAGCAGCCGCTCCACCAGCACCGCCGGGTCCACCGAACCGTCCAGCACCTGCGCCAAGGTCCGGTCGTCGATCTGATCGGAGACCCCGTCCGTGCACAGAAGGAGCAGATCCCCAGCCCGCAGACTGACGTTGAGCAGATCCGGCTCCGGCATCCCCGGATGACCGGCATACCGGGTCAGCCGATACCGATCTCGCTGGGCCTCCCGAGATCCCGGCGCATACCACCCGTTGAGCATCCCCAGCCAGGCCGCAGTGTGGTCAGTGGTCAGCAACTCAAAACACCGATCCCGCACCCGATAAACCCGCGAGTCCCCGAGCTGCACAATCCAGGCCGCGGCTTCCCCCACACCACCCACACCGGCCCCGCCCACACCGTTCCCGGCGGGCCCGACCCCGGTCCACCCGTTCCCAGCGGTACCGTCCCGAGCCGCACCATTCCCGGCGGCGTCGCTTCCGGCCAGTCCGCTTCCGTCCGCGACGAACGCCGTCAGCGTGCAACCGGTCAGGTCGGGCAGGGAACTGCCCGCTTCCCGGACCGCCCGCTGCACTTCGGCGACGGCGTGCCGCAGAGCCGCCGCCCCGTTGCCGCGAACCGCCTCCCGAACGAAGACCTCCACAGAGGTCCGCCCAGCAGCCGAACTGCCGGGCCCATCCCCCATCCCGTCCGCCACCACCACCAGGGGTCGCTCATTCCCGAGATGCAGAACATCGAAGTTGTCCCGGTAACGGTTCCCCACGACACTCCCGGCAGCCGCCACCAGCCGCCGCCCGGCCACCATCCACTCCGCCGCCGTGATCACCATGCCAAACCTCCCCCTCGAAAGCCTGGCGCCCACTCAATCAAATACGAGCTCAGCTATGAGGCCGGAACACACTGAGCCGTTCCGGCCGGGGTGGCTGAGCGCGCCCAACCACCCCGATTCGGCGCGCCCGGCCGGGGCTGGCCGGGCGTTCCGGACCGGTCAGCTGCACGCCTCGGTGACTTTGACGCTCGCGCTGCTGAAGGCGCCCGCATCGGGAATCTGGCCGTTGCCCGCGGTGAGGGTCTTACCGAAGTCCTCCATCACCGTGGCCAGGGAATCGGCGGCGCTCTTGACGTCGCCGCCGGCGTCCGCGCCTGCCTCGCGGACCTTCGCCGCGCCGTCGGTGTACGTCTTGGCGAGAGCCTGCGGGTCGGAGACCTGCTGCATGCCCTTGCTGGCAACGCTGGACAGCTCGGTCTTGATGGATTCGCAAGCGGCCGCGTCGCCACTGCCCGAACAGCCAGCCGTAGCCATCATCGCAGTCAGCACACCGGCCCCCAGAACAGCCTTGAGTGAACGCACAGTCTCTCCCCGTGATCTTGATGAATATGCGAGTTGGCACCGTAGCAGCGGTATGCGAGCACCTACCAGCAGGGGCAGATCGCCACCACCAGCACCTTTTCCGCCCACCCGTCATCGAATGGCGGCATCGGGCACCGGTCCGCGAGCACCCTCACGGCCCGCCGAATCCACAGTGGCAACAAAAGGTCTTCATCTATTCGGTGCGGCTCTCAGGATCCTCAGGACCTGCCAGGAGCCGGGTGGAGCATGTCGACCGGAATCCGACCGGCGATTCATGATCCCGATCGGGGTACGGGCTGGCTTCCAGCGAGCCATGGTCGTACAACATAGACATGGATGTTGTTCTTCGGGGTCTTCTGGACGGGTTGCATGCGGACGGCGTGGCTTTCGACGCCACTGAACCGGACTGGGGCAGGCTGCGGCGCAATGTCGAACCGGAGACGGCTGAACTGCTGTCGTTTGTCCTGCGGGTCTCGGGAGGGATCCACGTCGTCGAGATCGGCACCGGGAACGGGCTGTCGACACTGTGGCTTGCGGATGCGGTCCGGGACACCGGAGGCCATCTGATCAGTGTGGACGTCGTGGATCCGACGGCGACTGTGGTCAATCTCGCGCGGGCGGAACTGGGGAACCTGGTGACCTTCGAGGTCGCCGACGGTGGCGAGTATCTGGAGCGGCTGCCGGACGGGAGTGTGGATCTGCTGTTCCTCGACGCGGAGCGGGCGCTCTGTCCGGACTGGTGGCCGGAGCCTCGGCGGGTGCTGCGCGCGGGCGGGTTGCTGGCTGTCGACAACGTGCTCTCCCACCCGGACGAGGTCGCCGGGTTCCTGGCCCTGATCGAGGCCGACCCGGAGCTGGACGGCATGACCGTCCCGGTCGGTAAGGGACTGCTTCTGGCACGACGTCATAGCCGCTGAGCCGTGGCCAGAGTGTGGGTCGGGGAAGCCACTCCGACCGCACCCGTTCAGCCGACGACTCTGGGCGCCTTTCACCTGCGACTCCACTTACCGCAGTACTATCGGGCCGGGCGGGGAACTGAAACCCACGACGCAATGCTCTCGGGTCCGCTGCAACCGTGCGGCTGAGGAATACCGGCCAGCCGGCGTCACCTGCCGGCTTCGGCCCAGGGTCCTGATCAGTGCCCGGGAACGCTGTCAGAACCCGGCTGCCGATGATCAGTCGGTGGGCTTCGGGGGCGTGGGTGTCTGCGGCTGCCGTTCGTCCGGCTTGGGACGTTCCCGTGCCGGGTTGTCGTTCAGGTCGATGGGCCGTTCGATGTCGGGCTGTCGCACCGGCTCTTGAGTGTTCATGTCGACCCCCTCCGCGAACGGAGTGCCCGCACATAAGCCGCATAAACCTCGGTTTTGGCTTCACCGAACCACGCTGAGCAGCGCAACGTGGGCTGGCGCTGAGTCCAGGGCCAGAAGCCGGGACAGCGCCGATTTCAGGGCCGGACCCGGGGCCCGGGCCTGGACGAGAAGCCGCGTTGGCACCGGGACTGGGGCGGGAACCGAGGGCCCCGCCGTCGGATGGTGGGCCCGTGACGGCGGGGCCGGGCTCTTTACCAGGAGGCTTTGCGTACTCCGGGTAGTTCGCCGCGTAGGGCCAGGTCGCGGAAGCGGATTCGGGACAGGCCGAAGTGGGTCAGTACGCCTCGGGGGCGGCCGTCGATCTGGTCCCGGCTTCGTTGGCGGCTGGGGCTGGAGTCTCGGGGCAGCGATGACAACGCACGGACTGCTGAAGTACGGGCCGACGGATCGGTACCGGGGGTGGCGATGAGCTTCTTCAGGTCGGTGCGGCGGCCGGCGTACCCGGCGGCCAGTTGAAGTCGCTTTTTCTCTCGTTCGATCAGGCTGCGGCGGGCCATCAGCGGTCCTCCCGGAAGTCGACGTGGCGGCGGATCATCGGGTCGTATCTGCGCAGCACCAGGCGGTCCGGGTGGGTGCGGCGGTTTTTGCGGGTCACGTAGGTGTAGCCGGTTCCGGCAGTGCTCCGCAGTTTGATCACGGGGCGGATTTCGGTGGATCTGGCCATCAGGAACGTTCCTTCCTGGCGCGCTGCCGGGCCAACACGGCGTCGATGCCTACTCGGTCGATGGTCTTGATCACGGTGGTACTGACGTTGAGCCGGATCGTGGTGCCGTCGGCCAGGTGGAAGCGCCGGCGCTGGATGTTGGGGTTCCAGCGGCGCCGGGTTCGGCGGTGGGAGTGGGACACGGCGTTGCCGAAGCTGGGCTTGGCGCCGGTCACGTCACAGACGTTGGACATGGTGGCGACTTTACAATGAAAATCATTTCCAACAAGATGAGGGTGTGAGCATCACACCGATCACCTCCGCCGTGTCCCCGTCCGTGGATCACCGCCCGGCCGTCACCGTGTTGTCCGGCTTCTCCCCCGGTGCCGTTCAGGCCGCCGCCCGCGCTCTGCTGATCGCCGACGACAGCCTGATCGCGATCAGTCACGACCTCACCGTCATTCGCGACGGCCGGGTGCGCCGCACCGTCGAGTCCGGCGCTCGCGTCCTGGAGCGCGCCGATGTCGAGATGGTGCACGGCTGCATCTCCTGCACGTTGCGTGAGGACGTGCTGCCCACCCTGGTCCGGCTGGCCCGCGAACGCCCGCGCAGCGATCAGCTCCTGGTGCTGCCACCGGCGGTCGAACCCGAGGCGGTGGCCGCCGCCTGTGCGCACTGCCTGGTCGACGGGCTGCCGGTGACCGCTGCGGTGCGGTTCGACTCGTTCGTCACGGTGGTCGACGCCGACCGTTTCCTTGATGACCTGACCAGCACCGATGACCTGCGCGACCGGGATCTGCACGCGGCCGGTGACGATCATCGGGCGGTCGCCGAGGTGGTGGCGCATCAGGTCGAGTTCAGTGACACCGTCGTGGTGTGGAGCCGGCCGGGCAGTGTGGACGTGCACCGGACCAATGTGGTGGCGCGTCTGCTCGCGCCGTGGTCGGTGCCGGTTCAGGTCGGTGGATCGGACGTCCTCGACTGCACGGCGCTCGCTGCTGCGGTGCTGCGGTCCGGCCGGCATGATCCGGAACGGCCGGGGGTGCTCGGCATGGCTCTCGAGGGCCGTTCGATCGGCGTACCGGAAAAAGGAACCTCTCTGGTTTTCCGCTCCCGGCGGCCCTTTCACCCGGAGCGTCTGCATGACGCCCTCGAAGAGCTGACCGAGCACGCGCTGCGCGGTCGCGGTCAGCTCTGGATCGCCGCTCAGCCGGACGCGGTGATCGCTTTCGAGTTCGCAGGCGGCGGTGTGAGCCTGGGCAGTCTCGGCTACTGGCTGGCCGCGCTGCCGCCGGAACGCTGGACCGAGACCAGCGACCAGCGGCGCCTGGCCGCCGACATGGACTGGGACCCGTACTACGGCGACCGCCGCACCACCCTGGCCCTGATCGGCCTGCATCTGGACCACACCGCGATCGTCACGCTGCTGCGTTCCTGCCTGCTGACCGACGCCGAACTCGCCGACGGCTTCGACGCCTGGCAGCAGATGAACGACCCGTTCGAAGGCTGCTTCCCACTGAGCGAAAACCACTGAGCGAAAAGCCCTGAACGAAAACCAGACGATCGAAGACCTCGAGGAGAACTGATGAAACCCGGAATCCACCCCGCTTACGGCCCCGTCGTCTACCGCGACCGCAGCGCCGGTTTCGCCTTCCTGACCAGATCCACCGCCACCAGCCAGAAGACGATCGATTGGGAGGACGGCAACACCTATCCGGTGATCGACGTGGAGATCTCGGCGGCCAGCCATCCGTTCTGGACCGGCCGGAACCGTCTGATGGACACCGCCGGCCGGGTGGAGAAGTTCCGCGCCAAATACGCCCGCCACCAGAAATAGGCTCAGTCCGCGAGGCGCGCGAGAACGTCCTTGTCCCAGATGAGGGTGATCCGGCCATCGGTGACGCTGACGGCGCCGCCCGTTCCGTAAGTGAGGTCGGCGTCATCGGTGAACGGGTTCTTCGCGCCGTAGAAGCGGCCCGGGTTGTCCTTGGTGTTGACGTGGAACTCGTCGTAGGGGGCGAGGAACAGCAGTTCGCCGCGGGTCACGTGGTCGACGCAGTAGCCGCTGGCGTCGTCGCAGTGGCGGTTCGTGTCGGTGGCGATGACGAGGCTCGGCGACATCCAGCGGCCGAAGAGCACTCCGAACAGCAGGAGCAGGGCGACGACGGCCACGGTGCGGCCGGTGCGGCGCGGCGCTGAGGTGACGGCCGGGGATTGAGACGGTTCCATGGCTCATACCGTACGAATCAGCGGCGCTCACCGGCTCCCCAGTCCGTGCCACCATCGCCGTGGTGGCACGGCGGGCCGTCCGGAAGGGACCGGATCCACGGGCATGTGCTGCTACATTGCCCCGGGTTCCGGTTCGATCGTCCTTTCAGGAGAGAACGCCCGATGTCGCTGCGTCCGCTCCGCCCCTACGACCCGCGCGTTCTCGGCGTCTACACGCTGCTCGGAGTCATCGGCGAGGGCGGCATGGGCGCGGTCTACCAGGCGAGGGATCCCGGTGGCCGGATCGTGGCGATCAAGGTCATCCGACCGGAGTACGCGGAGTCACCCGAGTTCCGGGCCCGGTTCCGCAGCGAGGTCCAGCGGGCCAGTCAGGTGCCGCCGTTCAGTACCGCGGCAGTCCTGGACGCCGACCCCGAACACCACACGCCGTACCTGGTCGTGGAGTACGTCGACGGCCCGGACCTCACCCAGGTCGTCGACGCGCACGGGCCGCTCACCGACGGGGCGCTGCACAGTGTGGCGGTCGGCGTCGCCACCGCCCTGGCCGCCATCCACGGGGCCGGTGTCGTGCACCGCGATCTGAAACCGGCGAACGTCTTGTTCGCTCTCGGCTCCCCCAAGGTCATCGACTTCGGGATCGCCCGTGCCCTGGAGGCCACCAGTAAGCACACCCGCACCGGGCAGATGGTCGGCACCGTCGCCTACATGGCTCCGGAACGGCTCGACGGCCCGGCCACCGAGCAGGCCGACCCGGCGGTGGACGTCTTCGCCTGGGGCGCGGTCATCACCTATGCGGGTACCGGGCATGTCCCGTTCCCCGGCGACTCACCGACCGGGATGGCGATCCGGATCCTGACCGGCGAACCGGATCTGCGGGGACTCACCGGCACGCTGCGTACGGCGGTCGAACGGTCCCTGACCAAGAATCCCGCGGACCGGCCGACCGCCGGCGAGTTGCTGGACATCCTGCTGTCGTCGGACAGCGCGGAACGCACCAGGCTCGTGCAGGCCGCGCCGGCCCCGACCGGCCCGCGAGCTGTCGGCTCCCATCGGGCCAGCCGTCCGGACCACCGAGTCCGGACGGCCGCCGTCGCCGGGGCTGTTCTCACCCTGATCCTGGCCACGGCCGCGATCGTGATGCCCTGGTCGAAGGCCACGACCGGTGCCACCCCAGCGCTGTCGAGTTCCGCCGCCCCGACGCCCACGATGGTCATCACCGACATGCTGATCGCACCGTCGTTGTGGGCCGAGACGAAAAACGGGCCGGCCTCCTGTACGTTCACCGGCGATTTCCTGGTCATCGCCGGAACCAACGGGGTGATGTGCCGGGGCCCGCGCACCGAGTTCACCGGCGACCAGCGAGTCTTCATCAACGTCGAATCGGTGGTCGGTGATGTGTGTGGACGTGTCTACTTCCGCTACCACCACACCGGCGAGGGCTCGTACGTGCTGGAGATCTGCGCGACCCGCGCCGACCTGGTGAGCACCACGGACGCCGAGCGCTGGAAGATCCTCAGTCGCGTCGAGATCCCCGATCTCGGTGCGGAGACCCGCCGATTCGGCATCACGGTCGAGGACGACTTCGCCACCGTCTCGATGGGCTCCGCCGAGATCCTCACCGCGCCTCTCGTGGAGCCGGGCCTGACGGGCGGCACGGTGGAACTGGCCTCCGGCGTCTACGGCCGGACGCCGGGTTCCCAGGTGGTGCTCTACGGCATCGAGGTCTGGCAGGACTGAGGGGGCCGGATGGTCAGATCTGGTTCTCACCACCGTCGACGTAGAGGTTGGCGCCGAGCATGAAGCTGCTGTCGCCGGAGGCCAGGAACGCGACCGCGGCGGCCACCTCCGCGGGCTGCCCGATCCGGCCGATCGCGATGGCCGCGCCCTGCTGATCCTTGAACGCTGCCGCGCCCTGCTCACCGACCAGTTCGGTGATGCGGGAGGTGTCGGTCGGGCCGGTGAGATCGCGTTGACCCGGATGCCGCGTCCCTTGAGTCCGTTGGCCCAGGTGCGGGCGAACGAGCGGACCGCTGCTTTGGACGCCGCGTACGCGCCGAAGGCCACACTGCCGTTACCGGCGGGAGGGCGCTCTCCAGGACACTCGCCGGTTTTTCGGCGTCGTCCGCGCCCGACCACAGCCCGGGCCGGGTCGTGGTGGCATGCCGCCGGAGCCAGTCCACATGCTCCGAATCGGGGACGGCACCGGCTTCGGCCAGGGCGTACAGGACCCCGGCGGCTCCGTAGCCGAGCCCGGCACCATCGTCGGTGAACTGCTCCGGGTCACCCGGGAACAGCCGGTCGTCGCGGTCGGGAGTTGCGCTGGCCAGGATCGCCCGTACCAGATCGCCGGGTTTGATCGTCGCCGTCCGGGCCTCGGGTAGCGACAGCTCCGTGCTGAGGCGCTCGGCGGCCGGCAACCCGAATCGCCGCGCGGCGTAGGTGACGTGCCCGGCACGGGCCTCGGGTGCGCACTCGGCCATCGGGGCGAGCGGCACCAGCAGCCACAACCGGATCGCGGCCACGGCGTAACGGTCGGCGTCGGCCCCGGGCAGGCCCGGCCGGGTGAACCCGGGTCCGGCCAGGGCCGGGACAGCGGATAGTGCCGGGACAGCCATCGACTGAGCGTGATGCCAGGCAGGCACTCGCGAGCCAATCCCAGCAAATTGCGACAAAAAGGCGTCAGGCGGGCCGGGTACGTCCGGAGCGGGGTTTCGCGGAACGCGGTGGGATGGCGCGCATGTGGTCGCGGACGCGGCCGAGGACGCCGCCGAGCGCGGTGAGGTCGCCGTCGGCCATCGCGTCGAACAGTAGGCGCCGCACACCAGCCACGTGCCCCGGCAGCACCCGGGCCACCCGGCCCCGGCCCGCCTCGGTGACGGTCACGATGACGCTGCGCTCGTCGTCCGGAGACGGTGACCGGGTGATCAGGCCTCGCTTGTCGAGCAGGCCCGCCTGGTAGGTGAGGCCACTGCGGCTGTAGACGACACCGTCGGCCAGATCGGTCATCCGCAATCTGCCCTCCGGCGCGTCGACCAGCCGGGCGAGGATCTGGAACTGCACGTAACTGAGGTCGCCGTCAGCCCTCAGCTGATCCTCGACGGCGTACTGAAGGAAGCTGCTGACCTCCATCAATACGAAATACGCGCCGAGTTCTTCACCGCTCAGGCCGGGTGCCGGGTCGCTCACCACGCCGATGCTACTCAGCGGGCCTGCACGACGACCTTTCCGGTCAGCGCGTTCGCGGCGGCGCGGGCGTGCACCGCCGGAAGGTCGGCCAGCGGCACCCGCTCGGCGACGTCGAGGTGGAGAGCGCCGGAGTCGATCAGCTCCACCAGACGCGCCAGCTGGCCGGTGTCGCTGCGGACGAAGAGATCGATTCCTCGTACGCCACGCTGCTCGTCGCTGGGTGCGGGCATCCACACCGTCGTGTTGACCAGGACACCGCCGTCGCGGATCACCGTGGTCAGCGCGGCCAACTGCTCCGGGTCGACCGGCGCGAGGTTGAGCACGACGTCGACCGGCTCGGCCAGGGCGGGAACCCCGTGGCCGAGGACCTCGTGGGCGCCCGCCGCCGTGACGGCCGCAGTGCTGCGCGGGCCGGCCGTGGCGATCACGTGGGCACCGGCGTTCGTGGCGAGCTGCACCGCGAGCCGGCCGACCGCACCGCCCGCGCCGTTGATCAGCACCCGCTGTCCAGCGGTCAGCCCGGCGTGGTCGAAGAGCGCCTGCCACGCGGTGAGCCCCACCACCGGCAGTGCGGCGGCGTCGGCCAGCGGCAGGCTCTTGGGCGCCGGTGCCAGGATCTCGGCGGGGACGATCGCGAACTCCGCGGACGCGCCCGGACCGGTCATCGGCAGGAACCCGATCACCTCGGCGCCGATGTCGAAACCGGTCACGCCCTCACCCAGCGCGTCGACGGTGCCGGAGACGTCGAGGCCCGGCGTGTGCGGGAGCCGCACCGGGATCGGGCCCTGCATGAAACCGGCCCGGATGTTGCCGTCGACCGGGTTGAAGGTGGTCGCGGCGACCCGGATCCGGACCTGACCGGCGCCGGGAACGGGGAGGTCCACGTCCTCGTAGCGCAGGACGGTCGGGGCGCCGTACTCGTGGAAACGCACTGCCTTCATCGCTGGCCTTCTATCACTCGTCGCTTCTGCTTCGAATTCGAAGCATGCGAGAACCGTAGCACGCTTCGAATTCGAAGCAATGCGGGTTCGGTGTGACAGCTGGCACACGGCAGCCGTTGCCGGTGATGCGGGCGGAACCTACCGTCGGAGATAGACACCCCTCTGTGGAAGGCCCCCCCATGAGCCGTTTCCGCGCCCTCGCCATCGCCGGTTTCCTGCTGCTCGGCACGATGTCGCCGGTCTCCCCCGCGCACGCCGCCACGCCACCGACCCTGGCGAGCAGGCTGGCCGCGGTCCAGACCGCGAAGACGATCAACTACTACCCGTCGAACGCCGGGTGGACGTTCATGTGGACGAACTTCGACCCGGTCCGCATCGACACCGACCTGACCAGGGCCGCCACGCTCGGCGCGACGAACGTCCGGGCCATCGTCTTCCCACAGGCCTTCGGATACCCGGTACCCACCGCGGCGTACGTCCAGAAGCTCAGCCAGTTCGTCACCATCGCCGACACCCACGGGCTGACCGTCAAACTGACACTGTTCGACTGGTGGTCCGGGTACTCCGACGTGGCGAACAGCATCACCTGGGCACAGACCCTGCTCACGCCGTACGCCAATGATCCTCGGGTCATCGCCGTCGAAGTGAAGAACGAGTTCCAGCCCGGCGACGCCGCCGCCGTGACCTGGGTCAAACAGGTCATCCCGGCGATCCGCAGCACCGCCCCGGACATGCCGCTCACCCTGTCCGTCGACGGCGGCAGCGGCGCCACCGGCATGGCGAGCATCAAGTCGCAGCTCACCACCACGCCGCTGGACTACTACGACTATCACTTCTACGGCGCCTCGGAACGGTCCCTGGCCGAGATCCGCCGCGCCCAGAACGCGGTCACCCCCGACCCGGTCGTCATCGGTGAGACCGGGGTCAGCACACTGTCCGGCAGCGACGGTGAACAGGCCGCCTACCTGGCCCGGGTGTTCCGCGCCGCCTCAGTGGCGGGGGTCGGCTCGGTCGCGCCGTGGATCCTCAACGACTTCGCCGCCGGCGCCATCCCACCGAACTCGGCGGTGTCCACGATGCCCGCCCAGTACAAGTACGGGCTCTACCGCACCGACACCACCGCGAAGATCACCGCCTCGGTGGTCGGCACCGCCTGGATCACCGGAACCACCCCGAACAGCATCCTCAACCTGGGCTTCGAGGCCGCCACGATCGACTCGCCGTGGCGCAACTACCTGCCCGCCGCCGGCACCGCCGTGATCACCACCGAGGCGGCGCGCACCGGCGTCCAGTCGGCCCGGTTCACCGGCACCACCCGCACCGGCAGCAACCTGCCGTCCCTGCTCACCTCGCCGATCACCCCGGTGCAGGGCGGCCAGCAGTGGCATGCCGAGGCGTACGCCCGCGGGGTGGCCGCGACCGGGATCACCGAGGTGGCGCTGAGCTGGTTCGACATCAACGGCACGTGGATCAGCCAGCACACCTCCAACCGGCTGCCCACCGGAACCACCGCCTGGACGAAACTGTTCGTCGACGCGACGGCCCCGGCCACCGCCACCAGCGTCCAGCTGCACCTGAAGTCCGGCGACAACACCGGAACCGTCTATTACGACGACGTGTCGATCACCTGACCGTCGAGGTACGCCTTCCCACCTTTGACGGTCAGCACGGCGGCGAGCACCGCAACGGTTCGGAGGCGCATGATCATCACCTCTTCCTGTTCGGCGGCGGATGCCCTCCGCTGAACGAGCGGCTACATTCCCGGAGTGCGTGAAGATCTGGCGGCCGGGTCGCTGAGTGAGAGTTACAAGGCCGTCGACTGGGACGCGACAACCCTCGGGCCGGTGGACGGCTGGAGTTCCACCCTCCTGATGGCGGTGTCCACGGCGTTGCAGACCCGGTTCCCGGTGACGCTGTTGTGGGGGCCGGAGCACGTCCTGGTCTACAACGAGGCGTACGTGCCGCTCATCGGCGACAAACATCCCGCCGCACTCGGCCGGCCGGCTCGGGAGGTGTTCCCGGAGATCTGGGACACCATCGGCCCGATGCTCGACTCGGTGTCCGCCGGGTCGGGCGCGGTCTGGTTCAGTGACCTTCGCCTGCTGATGGACAGGTGGGGGTTTCTGGAGGAGTGCTACTTCACCTTCTCCTACTCGGCGGTCACCAACGACTCCGGCGGCATCGAGGGTGTCATCGACATCGCGTCGGAGACCACCGAGCAGGTGCTCGGCAACCGGCGGCTGCGCCTGCTGCACCAGCTGACCGAGGTGCTGTCCACCGCCGCCGAGCCCGATGAGCTGGCCGAACGTGCGCTGCCGGTGCTGCGGGCCGCGTCCGACGACTTCACCGCCGTGGACCTGCACGTCACCGAGGTCCCGGACACCGAGGCCGACACCGGAGCCGGCGTCGTGCGGGAGCCGCTGCCCGGGACCGGCAGGGTCCTCGTGGTCCGGCCCAGTCCGCATCTGCCGGTCGACGACGCGTACCTGAGGTTCGTCCGGCTGGTCGCCGGCACCCTGACCCAGGCGTTCGACCGGGTCCGGATCTGGCAGGCCGAACAGCGCCTGGTCCGGATGGAACGGGAGATGTCGGAGACCCTGCAGCGCAGCCTGCTCACCCCGCCCGCCCGGACCGAGCACCTGTCGGTGGCGGTGCGGTACCACTCGGCCGTCGAGCAGTCCCAGATCGGCGGCGACTGGTACGACTCGTTCGTACTGTCTGATGGTCCGCTGACCCTGGTCGTCGGGGACGTGACCGGCCACGACCGGCACGCCGCCGCGGCGATGGCCCAGCTCCGGAACGTGCTGCGCGGGATCGCCGTCACCGTGCGGAGCCCGCCGTCGCGCATCCTGACCGGTCTGGATCACGCGATGGGGTCCCTCGGAGTCGACGCGATGGCCACCGCGGTGATCGCCCAGATCGAGGACGGGCGGACGCTGCGCTGGTCGAACGCCGGCCACCCGCCACCGGCCCTGTTGCGCCCGGACGGTTCGGCCGAACTGCTGGCCGGCCCACCGGCGCGGCTGCTCGGCGTCCGGCAGCCACCGGAACGCGACGATCACACGGCCGACCTGGAACCCGGCTCGACTGTCGTCTTCTACACCGATGGCCTGATCGAACGGCGCGCGACCGGTCTCGACGACAGTCTTCAGCGCCTGACCGAGTCCTTGGCCGGACGGCAGCACCTGGACGCCGAACAGGTCTGTGACCATCTGCTCGCCACGTTCAGCGCGGACGCCGACGACGACATCGTGCTACTCGTGGTGCGCCTGACCGATCGGTGAACTCCAAAGGGCGACGTAGGCTCGCCGGGTGCGGTTCGAGCAGCTGGAATACCTGATGGCGGTGATCCGGCACGGATCGCTGCGCCGCGCCGGCGACCAGTTGCACGTGTCGCAGTCGGCGCTCAGTGAGGGCATCAGCGCGCTGGAACGGGAGCTGGGTGTGCCGCTGCTGGAACGGCACCGGTCCGGGGCACGGGTCAGCCGCGAGGGCCGGGATCTGGTGCCGCTGGTCGCGGAGATCCTGGCCGGAGTGGCGCAGTTGAGGGCGGCAGCCGGTGATCACGGCGCGGCGAGCCGGGTGATCCGGGTCGGCACGGTCAACGCCGGCACGTCGAAACTGCTGGTCCCCGCGGTACGGGAGTTCAGCGCCGGGCATCCGTTCACCACCGTGGATGTGGCGACCATGCTCCAGACCGAGATCGAGGAACGGCTTCTGGAGGGTCGCCTGGACGTCGGGCTGATCAACACGTTCCCCGGTGACGACATCCCGGCCGCACTGCATCAGGTGGTGTTGCTGCACGGCCGACCCCGTGTCTGTGTGCGGGCTGACGATCCGCTCGCCGGTCAGGAGCGGATCAGCGTCGACGACCTGCGCGGGCGTCCGTTCGTGGCGATGCGGCCGGGTTATCTGATGCACCGGCTGGTGCAGCGGCTGTTCGGGGACTCGCCGCCGCCGGAGACGTTCGCCACCGACGGGGCCGAGATGGGCAAGAGTCTGGTCGCGAGCGGGACCGGGCCGACGATCCTGCCGGACTACAGCATCCTCGGTGATCCCCTGGAGACGGCCGGGGTGATCACGGCGCGACCGCTGGTGGAAGAGGTGCCGCCGGTGCTGATGTTGATGCTGCGCCGCCGTTACGACCGGGTGCCGGCGGCGATCCTGGACTTCGAGCGCACCATCGAGCGCCTGGCCCGGCCGGGTTAGCCGAAGGGGCGTTCGGGATACCCGTACACCCCGGGCCTTGCCTTGTCCTACAAATCTAGCGAACCTATAGGTAATCAAGGTTTCATGGAAGGCTTGTCATGTCGTTGCGGTTCCACTGGTTCCTGCCCACCAACGGCGGCGACGGACGGCATGTCGTCGGCGGCGGTCACGGCCTCGCCCCCGGCGGTTCCGGGCGCCCCGCCGACGTCGCCTACCTCACTCAGGTCGCCCGTGCCGCCGAGGACAACGGCTTCACCGCGGCGCTCACCCCCACCGGCGCCTGGTGCGAGGACGCCTGGCTCAGCACCGCGATGCTCAGCCAGACCACCGACCGCCTCAAGTTCCTGGTCGCGTTCCGGCCCGGCGTGGTCTCGCCGTTCCTGGCCGCGCAGATGGCCGGCACGTTCCAGAACATGTCCGAGGGCCGCCTGCTGCTCAACGTCGTCACCGGCGGCGAGAGCCACGAACAGCGGATGTACGGCGACTACCTGGACAAGGACGCCCGTTACCGGCGCTGCGACGAGTTCCTGGAGATCGTGCGCCGGCTGTGGGCCGGGGAGACCGTCGACTTCCACGGCGAACACCTCTCCGTCGACGCCGCCACGCTCGGCCAGATTCCCGACCCGATCCCGGACATCTACTTCGGCGGCTCCTCCCCCGCCGCCGGGATCGTCGCCGCCAGACACGCCGACGTCTACCTGACCTGGGGCGAACCGCCGGACGCGGTGGCCGCGAAGATCGCCTGGATACGCGGGCTCGCCGCCGAACAGGGCCGGACGATCCGATTCGGCATCCGGATGCACACCATCACCCGCGACACCGCCGACGAGGCCTGGGCGGAAGCGGACAGGTTGCTCGCCGGGATCCCCGCGGACACCGTGGAAACCGTGCAGGAAGGCCTGCGGCGCAGCGAGTCCGAGGGCCAGAAACGGATGATCGCCCTGCACAACGGCTCCCGCGACAAACTGGAGATCTACCCGAACCTGTGGGCCGGCGTCGGCCTGGTCCGTGGCGGTGCCGGCACCGCGCTGGTCGGCAGCCACGAACAGGTCGCCGACCGGATCACCGAATACGCCGCCCTCGGCATCGAGGAGTTCGTGCTGTCGGCGTACCCGCATCTGGAAGGCGCGTACTGGTTCGGCGAAGGTGTCCTGCCGATCCTCGCCGACCGCGGCCTGTGGACCGACGAGCGACCACGCCGCCGCCGGCACACCCTGGTCCCGTTCGCCGCGGCCGGACGATGAAGACCAATCAAGACCTCGATCCGGTACGTCTCCGTCAGGCGTTCGGTGACTTCCCCAGCGGGGTCGTAGCCGTGGCCGCGGTCGTCGACGGCATCCCGGTCGGGCTGGCCGCCAGCTCGTTCACCTCGGTCAGCCTCGAACCGCCGCTGGTCTCCGTCTCGATCGCCAACACCTCGCAGACCTGGCCGGTGCTGCGGCGGGCCGGCCACCTCGGGGTGACGGTGCTGGCCGCGCACCACGGCCCGGTCTGCCGTCGACTGGCCGGTCCGGTCGAGCACCGTTTCACCGGCGTCCACATCCTGACCTCGGACGACGGAGCGGTCACCATCGACGACGGGCTGGCCCGGTTCGACTGCACGATCTACCGCGAGGTCGAAGCCGGCGACCACACGATCGTCCTGCTCCGGCTGCACGCCGTGGACCACGGCACCGATGCCACCGCCGGGCCCCTGGTCTTCCACCGTTCCGGATTCGGGCACCTGTCCCCCGTACCGCCGAAAGGCCTTTGACCTGCCTTCCTCCCGGCGAAGCCTCCTGGGCGGAACGCTCAGGTCCCGCTCGCCCCAGACCGGGCCGACGGCCTGTTCTCGCTGGGCTGTTTCGGTGCTCGGTTTCCGCTCGGTCGGTCGGCGGCTAGGTTTCCGCTCGCCTTTGCAGGGACCGGGGTGAGGCTTTGTTCGGCCCACTGCCGCAACGCGCTCGCTGAGGCCGCGCCGGAACGGCGGACCGTGACCCGGCCGCCCACGACGATCATCAGGGTCGGTACGGCCTGCACCCGGAACCGGCGCGACAGACCCGGCGCCGTATCGATGTTGACCTTCACCAGTTTCACCCGGCCGGTGAGTTGCCGGGCCACCTGCTCCAGCGCCGGCCCGACCTGGCGGCACGGCCCGCACCAGGGCGCCCAGAAGTCCACGAGCACCGGCATCGGCGACTTCTCTACCACCTCGGCGAAGGTCCGGTCGTCGGCCGCCGCGATCCACGGCAGCACCGACTTGCATTTGCCGCAGACCGGCTTGCCGGACGAGGCCGACCGGGTGCGGTTGCGCTGCCCGCACCGAACGCAGGCCACGATGTTGTTCACTCCGCCACTTCCTCGACTCCACCCATCGACTCCCAGAATTGAGCCTATCTCGCTCAACTCCGGCCGGCGCTCACCGGGCTCCCGCCTCATGACGGCCACCACCTCTTCGGGGTCACGCCTCGCGCTTGCTGATGACCGGCGGCAGGCGGCGTGACTCCGGGATTCTGCCTTGTGACAGCCTTCAGTCAGGCGCGGTGTGTGTCCGGGTTCGCCCGCCGGGCGGTGCCGCGAGCCGCTGCTATGGTTCCAGTCCCCGGTGGGCAGCCGGGCCGGGAAACGGGGTCGATCATGGGGGACAAGACCGTCGAGTCGGTGGAGGTCTCCGTCGACGAGGACATGCTGGCGCCGCTGGGCTGGGCGATTCCCGACGTTCGGGCGCGCCTGGTGACCAAGCGCATTCTCGGCAGCAACCTGGCGCAGAGTGTCTCCGTCGCCGGCACCGCGCAGTTCATCGCCGAGGACTGGACAGACCGGTTCAAGGGCACCGGCCGCGCCCCGCACGTGCTGGTCGCTCTCGGATGCCACGCCCGGAAAGGCCTGTCCCGGCTGAGCGTCCTGATCGAAGAGAACGCCGAAGGCGCCGCGAAACGCCCGACCCGGTTCACCGAGACCAGTGACATGTGGATCGTCACCGACCCGATCGCGGCCGCCGACCTGACGGTGCGGATCACCGGGTACGACCTCGATCGCCCGCACCAGTCGTTCGGCCTGCCCGAGGACCCGCACACCCTGCTGCCCGTCACAGTGATCGACGAGAGCACCCGGCCGTCGATGCGAGTGCACGCGATGGCGAGCGCCGAGATAACCGGACACGGACTCAACGAGGAACTGCGACTGAACGTCGACGGCATCATCGAACTGGGTTCCCCTGAGGAACTGAAGGCGGACCGGCGCGCCCCCGCAGCCCGCCTGGACGTGCCCGGCTTTGTCGTCGAGGTCACCGACGACAGCGACTTCCTGCTGCTGAAGCGGACGATAAAGTTCGACGGCACGATCGTCACCGACGAGCAGGCGGGCACTCCCCGGCGCAGCCCCGCTTTCGTGGCCGGCTTCCACACCGGCGTCGGCGACTTCGCAGGCACCGCAGCCCAGGTAACGCTCCGAGTCCGAGACGCCGCCGACATCCAGCTGATCTAAACCGGCCCAACCCGCGCCAGCAACCGCACGAGTTTCCCGGGCACGGCGGGATGCGCGATCAGATGGAGCCATCGCACGAACCCGTCTCCTTCACGAGCAATGGCCTATCGATGGCTCCACACCCATTCCAGCGCCATCCGGTATCTAGGCACATGTCCGCCTTAATCTGCCATTCACTGAGAGCACGTCGGTATGGAACCGTCGCCGCCCTGATGAGGTTAAACAGTTTGGCATGATTCACTTCTTACAGTTTCCCGTTGGGCGCGGGAGAATTGTCGCATGAGCCAGATGGCGTTGTTCAGCGCTGCCGGAATGCGCGACCAAACCAAGGCGAGGAACTATTCGCCCAGTCGTGATGAGTTTCGCCATGAGCATGAAAAGCGTCGAGCTTGGGGACTTCAGCGCCGTCATGCCGAGAAGCTCCGCCGCATTCGTGAGCGCGATTCCATGCCCCTCTCCCACGACGATCGGGAGTGGCTGGCTTCTCTCACGCCGCAGCCTTCGCCACCACCAGCAGCAGTCACGCTCACGCCAACGCCTGCACCCATGCCCGGGCCCGCACCCACGCCATCGCCCGCGCCCGCGCCCGCGCCAACGCCTTCACCTGCGCCCACCATTGCGCCGCCCTTGAGAGCGGCTTTCGCGATCAAGCGGGAGCCGATCTGCGTGGGGAGTTCGGGTTCGATTCGCACCACAGCTCACCACGCGACCCTGACCACGAAACGCCTCTGAAGCCAGCGCCTTCGCCCTCCGACACGGCGGCTGGACAATCGCCGATAACGGCTCCGCCGCCGGCCTCGGAGACCAGGTGCAAGCTCTCCGCTCCTCGATCCGAAGTCTCCACTCCTCGAAATAAGGTCTTGTCCCCTCGATCCGAAGACTTCGCTCCCCAGTCCGACGCCTTGGCTCCTCGATCCGAGGGCGTGGGTCGGCGGGCGGTTCGGCCCGTTCTCGCGGCGATCGGACCTCAGCCGAGGGTGCCGTTTCTTCGAGCGGGTCACGGCGGGCTTTTGTTGAATGATCATGGCGCCGGCCGGGTGGTGGCCACGGTGGCACTCGGCGTGTTTCCGAGTGGCCGCGTCCGGGAGGGTCACCGTGCGATGGCCGGGGAACAAACATGCACGGATTCTTTTTGTTCTGCGCGGGGGATTCTGAGGATTGTTTGGTCGAAAGGACATGGAAATTATGATGGTTGGCGGGATGTAGGGCACGTCCAGGTAAGCGGCTGCTCCGCAGTTCTTTGCCGGGGCCGGAATCCGCCCTTCCGCGTCGGCGAGACAAGCGAATCTTCTCCATATCGGACGGATGCGGAAGATCCTCTATATCGTCGTTCGGACGGCGAGAAGCGATGCCATCGTCGCTACCGGGCGCGTTCGACTTCGGCGCCTCCCCCAGAACTCGCTGAGATCACGTCGCTGGTCCGGGCGAGTTCGTGGCGGCTTCGAAAAGTGCCTGGCCGCCGGTCCGTGGGCAGGGCTGATTTGTGCGACTCAACCGGCCTCGTGGCCATCGATCACGCCTCACTGACCGTCCGATCGGAAGTCGGCGAGCAGCCTCGACACCCGGCTCGCCAACCGCAACCTCGAAAGCGACCGCAAGAGCGACCGCCGCCGCCCACGCCCACGCCGACATAGCGACAGCGACACGATTCGGGTCGGATCGGATCGTGTCAGGTGAGGCGAGGTGAGGTCGGGTCAGGTCTTTCTTGGTGCCGACCGACCTCGACAACCAGGGAAAACTCGGCATCCGAGCCGCCCTGAACGCTGGCGCCCCTTCGCCTCGAGGTGCCGAATGTCGGGCGCCTCACTCGCCAGCTCGCCTGATCATGCTTTACGCTCGTAAAGTCGTCGGCTTGACGATCGTAAAGCTCAGGGAGCCCAGTGGCGGACGGGCGGCAACGGTTTCTGGAAGCGGCGGTTCGGCTCTTCGCTCGGCACAGTGTCGCGGGGACGTCGTTGCAGATGATCGGGGACGAGCTGGGGGTCACCAAGGCTGCCGTGCATCATCACTTCCGGTCGCGGGAGGAGCTGCTGACCGCGGTGGTGGAACCGGTTCGGGTTGGGCTCCGGAGCACCGTGGCGGCCGCTGAGGCACTGCGGGGACGGCATGTGCGGGCCGATCGGGCGCTGACCGGGTTCGTCGATCTGGTGCTGGCCAACCGGGAACTCCTGCCGGTGCTGCAAGGCGACCCGGGTGCGGCGGAACTCCTCGGATCGCATCCGGACCTGCACGACCTGACCGGACGCCTCACCCAGCTGCTCGCCGATGTGGAACCGGGGCCGACCGGGCACGTCCGGGCCGACGCCGTGCTGTCGGGGACGGCGTGCGCCGCTGGGCCCCGCAGTAACCACATCGATCCCGCCGAGCTGCGTGCCGTGCTGATCGAAACCGGTCGTCGGGCTCTCGCTCTTCGTATCCGAAAGGAACAACCTCGAACAAGCCAGCTGTGCTGATCGTCGGCGCGGGTGCCGTCGGCCTCTCTCTCGGTTATCACCTGCGACTGGCCGGGGCCGAGGTGCCGTTCCTGGTCCGGCCGGGCCGCACGGAGGCGTTCACCCCACCCCGGCGGCTGTACGACTACAACGACGCCACCGTCAAGACCTTCGACGGCTACCGTGTCGTCGACGACACCGCACCCCTGCGGGGTGAGGCGTTCGCGTTCGTGATCGTCACGCTGGACGGGCACGTCAGCCGCACCGAGCAGGGCGAGGCCACTCTGCGGGCGGTCGGTGACCTGGTCCGGGACAGTGCCGCGATCGTGCTGATGGACGGCATCGGTGTCGACCTGCGCGCCTTCTACCTGGACACGCTCCGGATCCCGGGGGACCGTCTGCTGCTCGGGTTCCTGGGCATGCTGGCGCATCAGGGTTCGGCTGCTCTTCCCGTACCGCAAGGGGTTGATCCGGTTCTTCTCTCGTCCGCCGACATCTGTTTCGTGCATCCGGCGAACCGGACCGGTTTCACCGTGGCCCGCAGCAACGCCGCGGCGGCGAAGAAGTTCGCCGAGTTGTACGACCGCAGCGGCGTCTCCCGGGTGGGTTTCATGTCACCCAAGGTCTCCGACGTGATGGGCCCGGCGGTGTTCACCGTCTACGCTGCCTGGGACATCGCCGGATGGCCGCCGTTCGCCCAGGTCGTCGCCGACTCCGAACTGTGGCGGCTCACTCTGCGGGCCCAGCGGGAGATCCTGACGCTGCCCCGGAACGGCTGGTTCGGGAAGGTCGCCGCCCGGCTGATGGGTTCCCGGGTGACCGCGGCGATCCATCTCGGACAGGAGACGAAGATGCAGCCGCTGGACGTGGCGGCGTTCAACGGCTTCCATCACGGCGGCAAGGTCCGGCAGCAGGATCTGGCGGTGCTGCGTGATTTCGTGGCCGAAGGGCAGCGGGCCGGACGGCCGATGACCGCGCTCCGGACGTTGGTGGACCGGGCGGAGAGCCGCCGGGTGTCATCTTAGAGGTGGCGCGGGCAGTGCGCCGGATGACCGCCGGTCCGGGTGCCGGGGTAGCGGCGGGCTCCCGGCCGCGGGGGTGCCGGCCGCGTCGGTGCGGGCGGCCCAGACCCGGCGGCGCGAGGCGAAGAAGGCTATCGCGGCAGCCCAGGCACCGGCGCACGCCACTGCCAGCCACAGCCAGAGCAGGTCGTCCAGGAGAACCCTGCCGACCTGCTGGAACGCCCATTCCTGGCCCTGCGGGCGGCATCCGTCGGCGCGGGTGGTGTCGAACAGGTCGCAGGGGGCTTTCTGTTTCGGTTCCCGGTTGCCCAGGGGCAGACCCACCGGTTCGCCGGGCTGGGGCCGGACCCGCGGTGGGATCGGCTGGGGGTGCTCCGCCATCCAGGTCTCGAAGACCCGCAGCATCGCGGCGTGGCCACGTTCGTTCGGGTGCAGGCTGCTGTGCAGCCAGTTCGCCGGGTTGAACCGCTGGTCGGCCAGGCCGCGTACCGACCGCAGGCCGATGAAGTTGATGCCGGGACGGTCGCCGTTGCGTTCGTCGCAGAGCTGGAGGTGTGGTGCGACCAGGGCTTCCTGCATCTCCGCCAGGTAGTGGAAGCGGAACTCGCGGGCGGTGTCCCGGATGGTCGCGTTGAGACTCCCGGTCAGGTATTCGTGGATGAAGCGCTGTTCGTTCTCGCTCAGGGCCACCTGGTCGCACTGTTGGCGGCGCACCTTGATCGGGTCGGGGTAGGGGACGACCACGACCGGCACGTTCGGGAAGGCCCGGTTCACCTCCCGATAGGTGACGCGGAGCTGTTCGCGCAGCTGGGGCACCGAATCCAGCCAGAGGCGCCGTTCCTGCCGGCAGTCGCCGGGGGCCAGGCACATCAGCCCGATCGTGGAGAATCCGGCGTCGTTGCCGCCGATGCTCAGCACCACCATCGCCGGGGTGAACGGGCCGTGGGCGGCGTCGAGCTGGGTGTGGGCCTCGCCGCGCTGGCGTTCCGGTTTCGGCATGTCGATGCGGCCGGGTTTCATCGCCACGTAGAACGAGGAGCCGTGTTCGGGCAGCAGGTTCTGGGTGCGGGCCGCGGAACAGGCCACGAACTTGAGGCCGTCGAAGTGGGCGCGGTCCTGGGCCGCGGTCACCACCCAGGCCGTCGGTGACCGGCGGCATTCGTTGCCGCCGCCCTCGTCGGTGCCGCGGTAGTAGACCTGGGCGCCCTCGCCGGACATGAACGAGTCCCCGAGCGCCACCAGCACTTTCCGTTCCCGGTGGGTCAGGTCGGGTGGCCCGGTCTCGGTGGCGGGCGCGGGAGTCACCCCCATCAGGGCGATCACCGCGGTCACGGTGACGATGTCGGCCTGGGTGGTGGAGACGAGAGCGGCCACCAGCAGGCCCAGGATCACCAGGACCACGGTCAGCCAGCGGGAGTTGCTGGCGTACACGGCGGCGGTGGTGCCCCCGGCGAAGACCAGCAGGCCCGCCGCACCGAGGGACCAGAGACGGGCCGGGGCGACGTCGTGTTCGCACAGCCAGCGCAGAATGCCCTCGGACCAGAGCGCCAGACCGACCGGCACCAGCAGGAACAGTCCGGCTCCGAGGATCAGTGCGCCGATCAGGACCTGCCGGGCCGGGCCGAGCAGAGCCGCGCCGGCGACCACCAGAGCAAGACCGATGACCGTCAGGTACGCGCCGTAGTGGCCGGTCCGCACGTGCCGGCCGGGCAGCCGCACCGACGGGCGCTGTCGCACGTGGGTGAGCCATGATCCGGCGGCCAGGAACAGCAGGACCAGCCCGCTGATGCCGAGCAGCCCTTTGTCGGCGGTGCCGCGGCCCTGCACGAACAGCAGCGAGACGAGTCCGGCGGCGAGAACCGAGACGGGAATCCCCACCCAGTACGGGATCACCCATTGCCGTCCGTCGAGGCTGTCGGCGTACTGTCCGCGGATCCACACCGTGGCGACGCCGATGAAGATCGCGAACAGCAACCAGAGCATCGGCTCCTCCAGCCCGGAACGCGCCAGGCAGAGAAGGGTGAACAGGACCGCGACGAAGGTCAGCGTCCGTCGAACAGGTCCGTGGGTGTCGGCTACCGGCGTCACGATCAGCCCCCAATCGAGGACTAGACCGTCCCATCGGGGCCACCGAACTGGTGGGATATAGCAGTTAAATCAGTCTTTAGGGGTGTTTAGTTTTCCGTAGACCCTCGGGCGCGGGTGATCTCGGCGTGGTGACCGACCGCCCAGGCAGCCAGCGCGGAGACCGGTTCCAGCAGGCTCACCCCGAGCGGGGACAGCCGGTACTCCACGGACGGCGGAACCGTCGGGAAGACCTCCCGCTCGACGAGGCCATCGACCTCCAGGCTTCGCAGGGTACGGGTGAGCATGCGCTGGCTGATGCCGTCGACGGCCCGGTGCAGTTCGTTGAACCGGTACGGGCGCCGCCCCAACAGGGTGATCAGTAACAGCGTCCACTTGTCGCCCAGCAGCCGCATCACGTCGGTGACCGGGCACGCCTGGTATTCCGCGGCGGGCACCGGATGCGGCAGCGAGGCGGGCACATCGGTGTGCGTTGTGGACATGAGAGTGCCTTCTTCCGCTGTCGACGGCCGAAATCCAGGATGACAGTCATGGGTGTCGTGGTGGTAAGCGGTGGTACGAACGGAATGGGCCGGGCCTTCGCGCTGGCGCGGGCGGAACGCGGCGACCGGGTGCTGATTCTGGGGCGGAATCGCGAACGGGGCGCGGCCCTGGCGAACGAGAGGATCAGTTTTCATCGGGTCGATCTGTCGAGCGTGGCCGAGAATGATCGGGTCATCAGCGAGATCCTGACCGAATATCCGGTGATCGACGCCTTGGCGTTGTTCGCGAATCGGGTGGAACCCTGCCGGATTCTGACCGAGGACGGCCTGGAACGCACGTTCGCGCTCTATTACCTGAGCCGCTACCTGCTCAGTTTCGGGCTGCGCCCGGCGTTGGACCGGGCCGGGTCGCCGGTCATCGTCAACGTGGCCGGAGTCGGCACCCGCACGGGCCGGGTGCACTGGGAGGACCCGGCGTTGACGGCGAACTACTCGGCCGTAACCGCACAATTGCAGGCCGGGCGGGCCAACGACCTGCTCGGTGCCGGGTTCGCCCGGCGGTCCGGCAGCCGCGCCCGCTACGTGCTCTACCACCCGGGGTTCACCAGGAGCGGGGACCGCGGCCCGCTCCCACCGGCGCTGCGCGGGCTGCTGACCGTGGTCGCGGCGGTGGCGGCTCAGCCGATCGCCCGGGCGGTGGCGCCGATGCACGCCTTTCTGGACCAGCCGCCGGCCGAGCCGTTGACCGCGATCGATCGGGGCAAGCGGCTGCCGTTGAACCTGCCCACATTGGATCCGCGGGACGCCGACCGGCTGATGGATCTCTCCGAGGAGCTTCCGTAAGTTTCGGTGGCACTTCCGGAAGAAGACATCACCGAAAGCCCGCTCAATGAGCATCTTAAGTGCGCTAAGTAAGCCCGGTATTTCCGAAGTATTTCCGGAAGTTGTTGACAACGGGGAGAAGTGCAAGCCACGCTTTCGCAATGACGAGCTCCGATGGCCGTCTATCCCGCCGGGCTGTTCCCCGACAGCCTTTCCCCAGGAGGAATCGTCCTCATGAGCACTGATCCCGCACGCCCGAGGCACTACCGGCGCATCCTGTTCCGCCTGCTCGCCGGGGCGGCCGCCGCCGTCACCATGGTCGTCGCCGGAGCCGGCGTCGCCCACGCCGAAGCCGACCGGACCCTCACCTCGAACCTCACCGGCACGCACAACGGCTACTACTTCTCGTTCTGGAAGGACAGCGGCAACGCCAGCATGACGCTGCGCGCCGACGGCCGTTACTCCAGCAGCTGGAACAACAGCACCAACAACTGGGTCGGCGGCAAGGGCTGGGCCACCGGCACCCGCCGCACGGTCAGCTATTCGGGCACCTACAACCCGGGCAACAACAACACCTACCTCGCCCTGTACGGGTGGACCCGCAACCCGCTGATCGAGTACTACGTCGTGGAGAACTTCGGGAGTTACAACCCGAGCAGCGGCGCCACCCGGCTGGGCACCGTCACCACCGACGGCGGCACCTACGACATCCTGCGCAGCCAGCGGGTCAACCAGCCCTCGATCGACGGCATCCAGACGTTCTACCAGTACTGGAGCGTCCGTCAGCAGAAGCGCAGCTCGGGCACCATCACCACGGCCAACCACTTCGACGCGTGGGCCCGCGCCGGGCTGAACCTCGGCACCAACCACAGCTACCAGGTGATGGCGACCGAGGGCTACCAGAGCAGCGGCAGTTCCGACATCACCGTCCGTGAGGGTGGCGGCGGCACCGATCCGACCACCCCGCCGCCGAACGGGAGCAACTGCACCGCGGCGATCTCGGCCGGCGAACAGTTCGGCGACCGCTTCAACCTGAACGTCGCGGTCAGCGGCACCAGTTCCTGGACCGTCACGCTCAACCTCAACGGCGGCCAGAGCCTGCAGAACAGCTGGAACGCAGCGGTCAGCGGCACGACCGGCTCGGTCACCGCCCGGCCGAACGGTAACGGCAACAACTTCGGCGTGACCGTCATGGCCAACGGCAACTGGACCTGGCCGACGATCACCTGCCTGGCCGGCTGACCCCGGCGACATCGCTCCCCGTGGCGCGGCGGATGGGCCGCCGCGCCACCACCAGCGGAAGGTTCTCCATGACGATCACCAGGACCGCTGTCGGTACGATCCGTAACCCGGTGCTGCCGGGTTTCCACCCGGACCCGTCGATCCTGCGGGTCGGTGCCGACTACTACATCGCCACGTCGACGTTCGAGTGGTACCCGGGCGTGCGGGTGCACCACTCCACCGACCTGGTCGACTGGCGGCCGCTCGGCGGAGTCCTGACCGAGCGGCGGCTCCTGGACCTGACCGGAACCGCCGACTCGTGCGGTGTCTGGGCACCCGACCTCACCTATGCCGACGGGCTGTTCCATCTGCTGTACACCGACGTGGCGACGTTCGCGGCCGGCTACTGGGACCCGCGCAACTACCTGATCACCGCACCGAGCATGGCCGGCCCGTGGTCGGACCCGGTGGTCCTGCACGGTCGTGGCTTCGACGCGTCGCTGTTCCACGACGAGGACGGCACCACCTGGATGCTCTCGATGCGGGCCGACTGGCGACCCGGCCGCGACCGCTTCGCGGGCATCGAGATCCAGCAGTACGACCCCCGCGAACGCCGTCTCGTCGGGCCGGGCGGGCACCTGATCTTCGAGGGCACCGCGGCCGGGCTCACCGAGGCGCCGCACATCTACCGCAAGGACGGCTGGTACTACCTGATCACCGCGGAGGGCGGCACCAGCTGGGCGCATCAGGTCACCGTCGCGAGGTCCCGGCACCTGCTCGGCGGCTACCAGGTGGATCCGGCCGGTCCGCTGCTCACCTCGGCCGGGCGCCCGGAGCTGGGGTTGCAGAAGGCCGGTCACGGCAGCCTCGTGCAGACCCCGGACGGCGAGTGGTACCTGGCTCATCTGGCTGCCCGGCCGTACGCCCCGTCCGGTCGTTGTGTCCTCGGCCGGGAGACCGCACTGCAGAAGGTGGAGTGGCCGCCCGGTGGATGGCCCACCGTCCACGGTGGGGTGCCGGCCGAGCAGGTCCCGGCGCCCTCGGGCACGGTGACGCCGCCCGGACCGGCTGGGGACGACGACTTCGACGGCCCGGCGCTCGGGCCCGACTGGTCGACCCTGCGCCGCCCGGCCACCCCGGACTGGATCGACCTGTCCGCCCGCCCCTCGCACCTGCGGATCCGGGGCGGGCAGTCGCCGATGGCCCGGCACCGGCCGAGTCTGGTGGCCCGCCGGGTGACGGCTCCGCGCTGCGTGTTCGAGGCGACCTGTGAGTTCACGCCGCAGAGCTACCGGCAGCTGGCGGGTGTCACCGCCTACTACAACTCCCGCAACTGGTACTACCTGCACGTGACCGCCGACGACGACGGCACAGCGGTGCTCGACGTGCTGTGCTGCGACAGCGGGCACGTCACCGCGGCACCAGGCCTGCGCACGCCTCTCGAAGACCCGGCACGGCCGGTGGAGATGCGGGTACGCCTGGACGGCCCGGCGCTGACCTTCGCGTACAAGCCCGGTCCCGGGCCTTGGCACACCCTGGACCGGACCTTCGACGCCACCACCCTGTCCGACGAATACGCCGCGACGAAGGCCCCTGGTGAGCCGGAGGCCTGGGGTTTCACCGGTGCGTTTGTCGGGCTGTGGGTGCAGGACCTCGGCGCCGAGGACTGCTGGGCCGACTTCGACCGAGCCGTCTACCGCACGGATCGACCCTGATTCCCACTTCTGAGGAGGTTCGTACCTGATGAAGGAACAGCGGAGGAGCGGCCGGTGGAAAGCCGTCGCCGTCACCGGCATGGCCGTCGTCATGACGGCCGCGACCGCGGTCGTCTGGCAGGGCACGTCCAGCGCCGCGTCGACACTGGGCGCCTCGGCCGCCGAACGCGGCCGATACTTCGGTGTCGCGATCGCCGGCAGCAGACTCGGTGACTCGCAGTACGCGACGATCGCGAACCGCGAGTTCAACATGGTCTCGGCCGAGAACGAGATGAAGCCCGACGCGACCGAGCCCAACCAGAACCAGTTCAGCTTCGGCGCCGGTGATCAGATCGCGAACTGGGCCCGGAGCAACGGCAAGCAGGTACGCGGCCACACCCTGGCCTGGCACTCGCAGCAGCCGGGCTGGATACAGCGGATGGAGGGCTCCGGCCTGCGGTCCGCGATGCTCAACCATGTGACCCGGGTGGCCTCGTACTACCAGGGGAAGATCCACTCGTGGGATGTGGTGAACGAGGCGTTCGCCGACGGCTCCTCGGGCGCCCGCCGCGACTCCAACCTGCAGCGGACCGGAAACGACTGGATCGAGGCGGCGTTCCGGGCCGCCCGGGCCGCCGACCCCGGTGCCAAGCTGTGTTACAACGACTACAACACCGACAACTGGTCGCACGCGAAGACGCAGGGTGTCTACCGGATGGTCCAGGACTTCAAGTCGCGGGGCGTGCCGATCGACTGCGTGGGATTCCAGGCGCACTTCAACTCCGGCAACCCGGTGCCGAGCAACTACCACACCACCCTGCAGAACTTCGCCGACCTCGGCGTCGACGTGCAGATCACCGAGCTGGACATCGAGGGTTCCGGGTCGAGTCAGGCGGAGCAGTACCGCGGTATCGTCCAGGCCTGCCTGGCAGTGACGCGGTGTAACGGGATCACCGTCTGGGGTGTCCGGGACACCGACTCGTGGCGCGCCTCCGGCACCCCGCTGCTGTTCAACGGCAGCGGTCAGAAGAAGGCCGCCTACGACGCGGTGCTCGCCCAGCTCAACACCCCGGGTGGCAACGATCCGTCCGGCACCCCGTCCGGCAGCCCCACCCCCGGTCCGTCCGGCAGCCCCACCACACCGCCGCCGTCGGGGACCTGCACGGCCACCTACAGCGAGGGCCAGAAGTGGAACGACCGCTTCAACGGCCAGGTGACCGTGACCGGCTCCGGTAACTGGATCGTGACGGTGACGGTGTCCTCACCGCAGCGCATCACCGCCACCTGGAACGTCAGCGCCACCTGGGACTCCAGCGGCAACGTCATGACCGGCCGCCCGAACGGCAGTGGCGACACGTTCGGATTCACCGTCCAGCACGGCGGCAACTGGACCTGGCCGGCACTGACCTGCCGCACCGCCTGATCGACTGCCTCACCGGACCCCGGTGCCGGTTCACGAACCCGGCACCGGGGATCTCCGCGTTCGAAACTTTCAGCGAATTCCTTCGTAAGTTATCGAAGTTCGGGGATCCCCTACTGTTACGCAGGCGTTACATCAGAACCTGAAACAGCGTCTTGACAGCGAGGTCTACCCCTTCCTACCTTGAGCGCAATCTTCCGGAGGTTTTCCGAAACTTCCGCTACCGAAGGGTGGGCCTCATGAGAAATAGCAGGACCCTTGCAGTGGCCGCTGTGCTGGCCTTGAGCGCTCTGGGCGTGACGGCCTGCACCGGCGGCGACGACGGTGACTCCGGCACGGACGGCAACGTCACGATGGATTTCTGGCACAACGCCACGACCGGTCCCGGCAAGGCGTTCTGGGACAAGACCGTCGCCGACTTCCAGACCGCCAACCCGACGGTGAAGATCAAGATCCAGCAGGTGCAGAACGAGGACCTGGACGGCAAGCTGCAGACCGCGCTGAACTCCGGCTCCGCACCGGACATCTTCCTGCAGCGTGGTGGCGGGAAGATGGCCGCGATGGTGGAGGCCGGCCAGCTCAAGGACATCACCGGCGACATCTCCGCGGCGACCAAGCAGGCGGTCGGCGACGCCGCCCTGCAGACCGGACAGGTCGACGGCAAGGCGTACGCCGTGCCCGTCTCGATCCTGCCCGGCGGTCTCTGGTACAGCAAAGACCTCTTCACGAAGGCCGGCGTCACCACCCCACCGGCCACCCTGGACGAGTTCAACTCCGCGGTCACCAAATTGAAGGCGAAGGGCACCCCGATCGCCCTCGGCGGCAAGGACGCCTGGCCGGCCGCCCACTGGTACTACTTCTTCGTCCTGCGCGCCTGCACCAAGGCCACTCTGGACGCCGCCGCCAAGGACAAGAACTTCGGCGATCCCTGCTGGACCAAGGCCGGCGAGGACCTGAAGGCGTTCGCCGGCACGAAACCGTTCAACGACGGCTTCCTGACCACCTCGGCCCAGCAGGGCGCGGGCAGTTCGGCGGGCCTGGTGGCCAACTACAAGGCGAGCATGGAGCTGATGGGCGCCTGGGATCCGGGAGTGATCGCCTCGCTGACCAAGGACACCAAGCCGCTTCCCGACCTGGGTTACTTCCCGTTCCCGGCGGTTCCCGGCGGCCAGGGTGACCCGGCCGCGATCATGGGCGGCACGGACGGTTTCTCCTGCTCGGCGCAGGCCCCGAAACAGTGCGGCGACTTCCTGAACTACATCCTGACCAAGGACGTGCAGGAGGGCTACTACAAAGCCTTCAACGCCCTGCCGGTCAGCAAGGAAGCACAGGGCGCGGTCACCGAGGACTACCTCAAGGCAGTGCTCGACGCGTACAACAAGGCGCCTTATGTGTCGCAGTGGCTCGACACCGTCTACGGCCAGAACGTGGGCAACGCCCTGAACGTCGGGGTGGTGAACCTGCTCGCCGGTAAGGGCGACGTCGCCGGAATCATCCAGGCCGTGACCGACGCGGCCAAGAAGGGCTGAGGGTGCGCCGGCGCGGAATCGGCTGGGCCCAGCGTCTGGAGATCGCGGCGCTGTCCGGCCCCGCCATCCTGATGTTCCTCGGCTTCGTGATCTTCCCGGTCCTGATGGCCGCCTACTACGGCTTCTACCGGTGGAAGGGTTTCGGGCCGGCCACCGACTTCGTGGGCTTCGACAACTACGTCACCATCATCCAGGACACTCTGTTCCACGAGGCGCTGTGGCACAACGCCCAGATCGTCGTGCTGTCGCTGGCTCTGCAGGGTCCGATCGCGCTGGTCCTGGCCCTGCTGCTGAACCAGCGGATGCGCGGCCAGTCGATCATCCGGGTGCTGATCTTCGTCCCGTACGTGATCTCCGAAGTCATCGTCGGTACGGCCTGGAGCCTGCTGCTGCAGACCGGCGGCGCCGTCAACGGTGTCCTGCGGTCGATCGGGCTGGAATCGCTGACGCAGGACTGGCTGGCGAACCCGGCCCTCGCCATCTGGACCCTGATGCTGATCCTGACCTGGAAGTACGTCGGGTTCGCGGTGATCCTGTTCCTGGCCGGCATGCAGAACATCCCGGAGGAACTGTCCGAGGCGGCCGCGGTCGACGGCGCGTCGTACTGGCAGATCCAGCGGCGGATCACCCTGCCGCTGCTGGGGCCGACGATCCGGATCTGGGCGTTCCTGTCGATCATCGGCGCACTGCAGTTGTTCGATCTGGTCTACATCATCTGGGGCCAGTACGTGGCGTCGACCGCCGGCACCTCGACCATGGCGACGTACATGGTCACCGAGGGCCGTAACGCCGGCAACTACGGGTACGGCAACGCCGTCGCCGTGGTGCTGTTCGGCATCTCGATGGTCATCGCGCTCGTCTACCAGCGTTTCGTTCTGCGCCGCGACACCGAGGGCGCGCTCACCGGAGGACGGTAGGACATGGCCACGGCCACTCACGCCCCACGGGGCAACGGAATCGTCTACGTCGCCGCGCTGACCCTGATCGGTCTCATGCTCGGGCCGGTCCTCTACATCATCATCGGCGGCTTCCGGACCAACTCGCAGATCACCACCGACCCGGCCGGACTGCCCGACCCGTGGCAGCCCGGCAACTACACCGGGGTGCTGACCAGCGACGTCTTCTGGCGTCAGGTCGGCAACTCGACAATCGCGGCCGGCGCCACCACCATCGGTGTGGTGGTGTTGGGCGTGATGGCCAGTTACGTCCTGGCCCGTTACCGGTTCCGGGGCCGGGCGGCGATGTACGCGCTGTTCGCCGCCGGCCTGATGTTCCCGGTGACCGTCGCCATCACGCCGCTCTACATCCTGATCAAGAACCTGGGCCTGGTGAACACCCTGCCCGGCGTGATCCTGCCGCAGATCGCGTTCGGGCTGCCCACCACGATCATCATCCTGGTCCCGTTCCTGCGGGCCATCCCGAAGGAGATCGAGGAGGCCGCCGCCCTGGACCGGTGCAGCCGCCTCGGCTTCTTCTGGCGGATCGTGCTCCCGCTGTCGGTGCCGGGCCTGATCACCACCGGGATCCTCGCGTTCGTCAACAGCTGGAACAGTTACCTGTTGCCGCTGTTCATCCTCAACGACCAGGACAGCTTCACCCTGCCGCTGGGGGTGCAGGCGTTCGCGTCGCAGTACTCGGTGGACACCGCGAAGGTGCTCGCGTTCACGTCCCTGTCGATGCTTCCGGCACTGCTGTTCTTCAGCCTGTTCGAACGCCGCATCGTCGGCGGCCTGACCGGGGCGGTCAAGGGCTGAGCCTCAGCGGTAGTAGCCCAGCGAGGGCCGGGCCGGGCCGCCGAGCTGCACCGAGATCCGGTCGAGGGCCGTCCAGAAACCGGTGCCGTCCCGGCCGGCGACCTCCGGGTCCTCCTCGAAGTACATGTCCTGCGCACTGGCCGTGGCCGCCGTCTGAGCGGCCACGGCCGCCCACTGGTCACCGGTCAGGGTCCGGGTCGGGCCGCTACCGGCGGCGGCGAGCAGAAGGTCCAGCCGGGTACGAGGCGCGGTCTCGAATTCCTCAACGGTCCCGTCGTCCTCGAACTCCTCGACCGCTTCCGCGACCAGCTTCCACTCTCTCGCCGTCAACGTGACCGGATAGCGGCGGCCCGGTGTCACACCCAGTTCGGTGACGACAGCCGGATCGGTGGCCTCGCGCAGGTCCACCAGCCCGGCGGCGACGGTGTACTCGCACCACGGCGACCACCCGGGATCGACGGCAGTGAAGTCGGTCCCCCGGACCCGCCAGCGGTAGGAGGCCCCGGGTTCCAGCCCGTTCTCCCCGGGCTCCAGTTCCACTTTCTCGCCCGGCAGCCCGCTGGTGCTGATCTCTTCGGTCTCCCCGGTCCCGTCGAGGCGCTCTTCCTCGAAGGTCACCCGGATCTCGTCGGCGGAGGGGTCGGTGAAGACCACCGAGAGCACCGGGACGACGGTGTCGACGACCGGCCGGGACTCGCCCTGGAAACAGCCGGCCACCCCGTTCGTGGACAACCGGGTGGGCTGTGGGCGCCGGGTGGAGACCGGGACCGCTTCGGGCGTCACGCCACTGACGGAACACGAGACGTTCGGCTCGTCGAAGCACAACGTGTAGTAGCTGAACCCCGGCGGCGCGGGAATCGCGGGCGCACTCCCCGGCAGGGCGACCGCGCAGGCCGCGACGACCACACCCATCGCGACCAGCCGCCGTGTGCCCCTGTTGATCATCGGGACACCCTAGAGCTGCACGATTCTCCCGGTTCGCGGCGGGGTCCGGCCCGCCAGTACGTCCAGCCAGGCCTCGCGCAGCCCGTCCGGCCCCTGGCCGAGCCGCACGTCGACCCAGCCCTGCGCGACGGCCGCGAACCGGTGCCAGGCCTCGGCGAAACGCTCGTCCAGGCCGTCGCGCCCCCAGTCCTGGCGCCGTTTGCGCATCTGGACCGGGGCGAAGAAGACCTCGCCGGCGGCGTCGGCGTTCGGGATGCGGTTGGTGAGGCCGACGGCGATGTCCCGGATGAGCTGTGAGCCGAGATGAAACCGCAGGCCGGTACGGGTTTCGGGCGCTCCGGAGAGGTCCAGATAGACGGTCGGGACCGCCGCCAGATCAGATACCTGGTCGTACGCCAGGACCTGGTCGTAGCAGCCGAGAGCCTCGGTGAACGCCACGTTTCCGGGTGAGGTGAGCCCGATCAGCCGGGGTCCCCGCCCGTGCAGTTCGAAGGCCGCCGCATACGCGGTCTTGCTGGACGCCGACGACACGACGATGGCTTCGGCTCCGTAGAAACTGTTGTCGGCGACCTGGTCGGCGAGCATGAACGAGGTGAAGAACAGCGGCCGGAACAGCACCAGCAGGTCTTCCTGATCGGCCCGGTACGCGGCGTCACCGATGGTGGCGCGGTAGGCGTTGTACGGCGACGGCAGGTCGGCCCGGTGTGCGGACACGTCCCGGAAGCCGCTGTCGTCGATGCGGTCGGGGCGGACCACCAGGTGCCCGGCGGGCGGCAGATACCCGTACAACCGCTGTCCGGTCTTGATCTCCGCAATCGTGGACTCGGCGACCTCGGCGAACCCCCAGAGCGGTGGCAGCCCCCACCCGGCACCGAGGCCGCTCGGGAAGAACTCCCAGTAACGCATCGACTCGCCGAGGACCGCGTAGGTGACGTTGTTGGCGGTGATCCCGACCCGGTCGACCCGCAGCAGCACCTCACCGTCGGTCAGCGCCGGGGTGGAACCCCCGGTCACGCTGGTCCGGGCGAGGTCGTCACGGCCGACGGCGAACGTCCACGTTGCTGTCATGCCCAGTGACGCTAAACACCCAGCTCGGAGCCGACAATTGCACGGACAGTGCAAAATCCCACATCACAAGAGGCGGGCGTACGCGTCCCCGGCGGCCGCGCGGGTCATCGGCAGCAACGGGCTCGACGACATCAGCGCCAGGTCCTCGGCCCACGAGGTGGTCCCGTCCAGGAACCGCAGCACCCGCGAGGCCGGATTGCGGTCGAAGAGCCGCTCGAAGAACGCCACCCCGTCGACCAGTCCCCGGTCCAGGGCCCGTAGCTGCACCGCGTCCATCCACCGGTGCCGGGCCGGATAAGGGGCCTCGGGCAGCGGCGGGCGGCCGGCGGCGACCTCGCGGGCGATCTGCTCGGCCTGCCGGACCATCGCGGTGAACGTGAAACCGGTCGAGGGCCGGGTCGCGCCACCGGCGGTGCCGATCCGCACCACCCGGGGTGACGGGCGCGCGTCGAAGACTCCGTCGGTCATCGGGATGACCCCGTTCTCCACCTCCCGCACGCGCAGTGCGGTGAGGTCGAGGCCGAGGGTGCCGGCGTAACCGCGCAGGGCGGTGTCGTACTCGTCGCCGGTCAGCACCGACGGGGAGAACTCGGTGTACTCGACCAGGGCGAAACGGTCACTGACCGGCAGGACGTAACCGAACGAGACGCCGCGCGCGGGCTGCGGAGTGCGGAAGTCCATCAGCACCGCCCGCCCCGGTTCGAACACCGGCTTGTCCGATTCCAGCCACCAGCCACGGAAGTGCTGCAGCCAGTTGGTGCGGCCGGGACGATCCGGTTTGCGGGGCCGCGAGTCGAGCACCCAGGACGCGCGCACGAGCGGGGTGCCGTCGAGGGCACTGACCAGGACACCGGAGCCGTCGTCGGCCAGCGTTCCGGCGGGCGCTGTCACCCGTACCGCCGAAAGGTTCTGGTCCGCCAGCTCGTAAAGGGGTGCGGAACGGAGCATGGCGTAGCGCAGCGGCTGAAGATCCAAGGTCCGGCGGTCAGCCGCGGTGACCACGTCGACGGCGTCCCAGCTGGCGCTGAGCAGCGGGTCGAGGAAGGTACCGGGAGTGCCCCAGAACGCCCATGTCCGATCCTGACCACGTTTGTGAACCGGGTCGACGACCGCCACCCGCGGTCCTGGCCCCAGCGCCGCCAGCACCAGGCTGGCCGCACCGCCACCTCCGACGAGGGCGATGTCGGCGTCGACGGGAACGGTCATCGGCCCAGCATGTCAGGCCCCGCGGAACGTGCGGCGATAGGTGTCCGGCGGCACGCCGACGGCCCGGTGAAAGTGCCGGCGCAACGTGGTGGCGGTACCCAGACCGGACGCCCGGGCGATCAGTTCGACGCTGTCCTCGGTGTTCTCCAGCAGTTCCTGGGCGCGGCGCAGGCGCTGCCCGGTCAGCCACTGCAGCGGCGTGGTGCCGGTGACGGCGTGGAAGTGGCGGGCCAGGTTGCGGGAACTCATGTTCGCCTGTTTCGCCAGGTCCTCGACGGTCAACGGCTGGTCCAGGCGCCGCATCACCCAGGGGAAGAGCTCGCCGAACCGGTGATCGTCGCGGGCCGGGACCGGGGTGTTGACGAACTGGGCCTGGCCGCCGGACCGGTGCGGCGGCACGACGAGGCGGCGGGCCACCGCGTTGGCGACGGTGGAGCCATGGTCCCGGCGGATCAGGTGCAGGCAGAGGTCGATGGCGGCGGCCTTACCGGCGGAGGCGAGCACGGTGCCGTTGTCGACGTAGAGGACGTCCGGATCGACCCGCACCCGCGGGAACCGGACGGCGAGTTCGGCGGTGTGCGCCCAGTGGGTGGTGGCGCGTAGCCCGTCCAGGACCCCGGCAGCGGCGAGCACGAACGCGCCGGTGCACAGCGACACCAGACGCGCGCCCGCGTGATGGGCGCCGCGGACGGCGTCGAGCAGCCCGGCGGGCAACGGCGCGTCGATGTCGGCGACCGCCGGGACGATCACGATGTCAGCGCGGGCGAGCCGGTCCAGACCGTCGTCGGGGTCGATCCGGAACCGCCCGGCGCCGACCGGCCCGGCAGCGCAGACGACCAGGTCGTACCAGGGATCGGCCCGGCCGGACGGGTCGTGGGCGAAGACCTCGCAAGCCATCGCGAACTCGAAGTGCAGCATGCCGTCGAGGGCGGCGAGCGCGATGGTGGCCATGTCCGAAACTGTACGGGAGCTGTCGTTCCGGACACTCGTCCGAGCCGGTCAACCCCGTCAGGATCATCACCATGGGTACGGGTAATCGCGTCGCCGTGGTCGGCGCTCAGGGACACACCGGTCGTTTCGTCGTGGACGAGCTGCTCCGGCGGGGTTTCGCGGTGCAGCCGATCGGCCGGGCGGATCCGCTGGACCTGCGGGACGCGGCGGCGGTGATCAACTGTGCGGGGCCGTTCGCGGTGACGGCCGGGCCGGTGATCTCGGCAGCGATCGAGGCCGGGATCCCGTACGTGGACGTGGCCGCCGAGATCGAGGCGATCACCGACACGTTCACCAGGTTCGCCGGAGCCCCGATTCCGGTGGTACCGGCCATGGCGTTCTTCGGTGGGCTGGCCGATCTGCTGGTCTCGGCGGTGACCGGCGGAGCCCCGGTGGACGAGATCGACGTGGCGTACGGGCTGAGCGGCTGGTCCCCCACACCCGGCACCCGCACGGCCGGTGCGGTGTCCCGGGAGCGCCGGGGCGGCCGGCGGGTCCGGTTCACCGGCGGGCGTCTCGACTACTACCGCGACGACCGGGATCTGCCGGTGGTGGAGTGGGACTTCCCGCCGGGTCCGCGTCCGGTGCTGGCGGGGTTCACGATGGCCGAGGTCGTCACCGTGCCCAGTCATCACGAAGTCGGCGAGATCCGCACCTACATGTCCGTTGCTGCGGCCCGCGAGCTGGCCTCGGACGCCGCGCGCGGGGAGCCGGAGACATTCACTGTGGACGTCGTCGTGCGGGCCGGCGGGACCCGGCGGCGGATCTCGGTGAGCGGCCGGGACATCTACGCGGTCAGCGCGCCGCTGGCCGTCGAAGCGGCCGAACGGCTCCTCGACGGACGAAACCGCAGTTCAGGGGTGCTTTCGGCGGGAGCGATGTTCGACGCGCGGGACTTCCTGGACTCGCTCGCCGGGCATCTGCGGCTCGCTCTATAACCTCGGGTATAGGTCAGGATCCGGCCGGCGTCCGATTCGCGGACGGGTTGCCGGCTGGCAGAGTCTCCGCCATGGACATCGAGAACGCCGAAACCCCCGCCGAGACGGCTCCGGTCAGCACCGCCCGCATGTGGATGCGCTACGTGCTCGTGGTGATCGCCGGTCTGCCGCTGGCCGTGGTCAGCCTGCTGCACACGATGGGCCGCACGGACGACTTCGGCGTGCTGGGCGAGTGGTACGTGATGCTCCCGCTGACCCTCGCCGCCGTCTGCGGGTGGCTGTTCGTCGAGAAGGTGATCGACCGGGTCAACCGGTGACCCGCCCTCGGGGACACCCGTCATGATCAATATCCTGGCCGGGTGGAAGAAGACCTGACGCCGCCGGTGGACCCGTACGACCCTCCTCTGGTCGAAGTGGACACCAGCCACCTGCCGGCCGGTGAGCACCTGGAACCCTCGCCGGAGGGCGGCAACCGGCGGCTGGCCCTGGTGGTCATCGCGCTCGCGGCCGTGCTCGGCATCGGTGGGGTGGTGCTGCTCGTCCAGCTCTGGCCGTCCGGCGCGGCGACCCCGTCGGCCGCGGCGATCCCGGCGGCGGCGTCACCGGCGCCCGAGGCGTCACCCGCGCCGTCCGCCTCGGTGGATCCGGACGACGTCGGCACCTGGCCGGACCTGCGGGCCCTGCCCGCCGACCTGGGCTCGTCGCTGCGCAGCGTCGAGGACGGCGCGGACACCCGGATCGGTTTCGTCAACGACGGCGACGAGACCGTCACCCTGTCCTGGATCGACGACGAGGGCGAACAGTCGCCCTACGCGAGTGTCGAACCCGGACAGACCTATGTGCAGAAGACTTTCGCCGGTCATTTCTGGGTGGCGTCCGGGCCGGACGAGACCGTGATCGCGGTGTTCCAAGCGACCGATCAACCCGGCCGGGCCCTGCTGCGCTGACCTGGATCCGGCGGACCACGGTGATCGGCGTACTGGATGTCAGACAGAAGAAATCATCACCCTGTATCTTCCAACCTCGTGTCGATGCCGCTGCTGCCCGGTGACCCGGTCGCCCTGGGCCGGTACCGCGTCCTGTCGCGACTGAGTCAGGGCGGTATGGGTGCCGTCTACCTGGGCATGGAACCCGGCAGCCGGCAGCAGGTCGCGGTCAAGGTGATCCGGCCGGAGTTCGCGAACGACCCGGAGTACCGGGCCCGGTTCCGCAGCGAGGCCCGGCGCGCCCGCGAGGTCCCGTCGTTCTGCACGGCGGCGGTGCTGGACGCCGACCCCGAACACCACACGCCGTACCTGGTCTTCGAGTACATCGAAGGCCCGTCGCTGAGTCAGGTGGTCCGGGAACGCGGGCCGTTGCGCGGGTCCGCACTGCTCAATCTCGGGGTGGGCGCGGCGACGGCGCTGGTGGCGATCCACGGCGCCGGGGTGATCCACCGGGATCTCAAACCCGGCAACGTGCTGCTGACCAGCGGCGGCATCAAGGTGATCGACTTCGGGATCGCCCGGAACACCGATCTGACCAGCGCGCACACCCGCACCAATCAGATGGTCGGCACGGTGTCCTACATGGCGCCGGAACGCTTCGAGTCGGTGCGGGGCACCGACGTGACGGCGGCGGCCGACATCTTCGCCTGGGGTGTGCTGGTCGCCTACGCGGCCACCGGCCACACCCCGTTCGAGAGTGAGTCGCCGACGGCCACGGCCATGCGGATCCTGACGCAGGCACCGGACCTGGCCGGGCTGGACGGGCCGTTACGGCCGCTCGTCGAACGCGCCCTGGAGAAGGATCCGGAGCGGCGCCCGACCGCCCAGCAGATCCTGAACGCCCTGACCAAGGTCCCGGCGCCGGTCACCCAGCGCGCAACGGTCCCGGCGCGCCCGGTCTCCGCGCCGGTGGTCGGGCGGGCCCGGCCGCGATCACCGGTCCGGCGGCGCACTCCGGCGCTGGCGATCGGGGTGGCGGTGGCGGTGGCGCTCGCCGGGCTCGGGACGACCGCTTACCAGCTGATCTCCCGGACGGATCGGAACACCGGGACCGCCGGGACCAGGTCATCGGTCTCGGTGCCGCTCTTCTCCCCCGACCCGCTGCCGAACAAGGGGCTGTACGAGAACGCCGTGCTGAACGGCGAACAGCCTTTCCGGCTGCACGCCGTCGAACAGGGCAAGAACCTGGAGAGCACCTCCGACAGAGCCGTGACTCTGGGCCCCGGCGGATCCCCGCTCGTCATCGATCACGCACTGCAGTTCTCGTACTCCTACGGTCAGCTCTTCCTGATCTTCACCGCACCGGGCAGCCGAAAGGACTGTCTCGGCGTCCGGGAACAGGGCGGCACCACCCTGTACTGGGGGGTGTGCGACATCGACGAGAAAGATGTCATCGACCGGAGCGGGCACAAGGCGTTCGACATCGAGATCGACAACGACCAGATCCTGTTCTTCCTGACCCCGACCGGCGCGAAGAGCGGTGTCCTGCCGACGTACTGGCTCAGCAGCGCCCGCTTCGGCTACGTCTACTGGAACGCCGATCAGAACCGCTTCTCCACGACCAGGGCGACCGGCGCCCAGGCGGTCACCTCGTTCACCCTGGTCGGATAGAACCCCTCGCCCCGGAGCGCAAGGGCGCGGGGCATGATCTTCGACTCACCCCGTTTAGTTGATTCTTCAACATTTGAGGTCGACTCTTGTTGGTGAAGGTTCAACAAAGCTTGGGGGGTACGGGATGACTGCCATGCTCGGCGTGACAGCACAGGTGCGCACGCGGGTGACAGTGCCGTTACGGTTCCCCGACGGGTACTCGACGACGGCCGACGTGTTCACCTTCACCGGCCTGGCCGACGGCCGCGAACACCTCGCCCTCGGGCTCGGTGACTGGCAGAACACCACGTCGCCACTGGTCCGGCCGCACAGCGAATGCCTGACCGGGGACGTCTTCGGCAGCGAGCGCTGCGACTGCGGCCCGCAGCTGCGAGAGGCCGCCGAGCGGATCACCGAGGCCGGTGGGTTCCTGCTCTACCTGCGCCAGGAGGGTCGCGGGATCGGCCTCTACGCCAAACTCGACGCCTACGCGCTGCAGGACAGCGGGCTCGACACCTACCAGGCCAACCTGGCGCTGGGCCGGGGCGAGGACGAACGCGACTACACCGCCGCCGCGCAGATGCTCACCACGCTGGGCGCCGACCGGATCCGGCTGCTCAGCAACAACCCCGACAAGGCCGCGCAGCTCGACGCGCTCGGCATCCGGGTGATCGACCAGGTCCCGACCGGCGTGCACCTGTCCGCCGCCAACGCCCGTTACCTCACCACCAAGCGCGACCACACCGCGCACACCATCGACCTGCCGTCCGCGGCCTGATCCCCTCAGCCAGACTGGAGCACCACCATGAAGACCGCCACCACCACCGCACCCCTGCACCCGCTGCTCACCGAACGCTGGAGCCCCCGCGCGTTCGACAACGGCCACCAGCTCACCCCGGAGCAACTGACCACGCTGCTGGAAGCCGCCCGGTGGGCGCCGAGCGCCTCCAACACCCAGCCGTGGCGGTTCGCCGTCACCGAGCGTGGCACCGAGGCCCACGCCCGGGTCCTCGAAGCCCTCGCCCCCGGTAACCAGACCTGGGCGCACGCCGCGTCCGCCCTGATCATCGCGGCGGCGCAGACGACGGCACCGGACGGCACCGGACGCCCGTGGGCGATCTACGACACCGGCCAGGCGGTCGCGCACCTGTCGGTGCAGGCCCAGCACGACGGCATCGCCGTGCACCAGCTCGGCGGTTTCGACGCCGCACGGATCACCGCACTGCTGGACCAGCCCGGCCTGACGCCGCTGGTGGTCCTCGCCGTCGGGCGGCGTGACGAGTTCGGCGTACTGGCCGAGCCGTTCGCCGCCCGTGAGACGGCCCCGCGTGACCGGCTCCCGGTCACGGACCTGCTCGTCACCGTCGCGGCCTGAGCCGTCGCGGCCCGGGCCGAGGATTCCCTGGCCCAGGCCGAAACCACCGTGGCCCAGGCCTGAACCTCCGGTGCTGCGGGCTTCAACCGATAGGGCACAGCATGAGCAACCCGTATGACGACCACGACTGGCTCGCCGAGGCGATCCAGGAGTCCCTGGAAGCCCCGCCGGTGCCGGACCGGTACGCCGTCGGAGCCGTGATCGTCGATCACGACGGCGTCGTGCTGGCTACCGGCTACACCGGCGAAGGGCATCCGCACCACCACGCCGAGGAGGCCGCCCTGGCCAAACTCGCCGATGCACCCGGGCTCGACCTGTCCCGCGCCACCCTCTACACCTCGCTGGAACCGTGCACCACACGCCGGTCCCGGCCGGCCACGTGCACCCAACTCGTCCTGGACGCCGGCATCCGCCGGGTCGTCCTGGCCTGGCGCGAGCCACTGCTGTTCGCCGACTGCGACGGCGTGGGAACGCTGCGCCGCAACGGCGTCGAGGTCGTCGAGATCCCCGAACTGGCCGCCCAGGTCCGGTCCATCAACGCGCACGTCCTGATCCCGACCAGCGTCTGACACATCGGCAAGCGAGGATGACGTCGTGACCGCAGCACCGCACGCCAGCACCCCGCAGACCGAACCGCAGTGGCTCAGCGCCGCGGAGATGGACACCTGGATGAACCTCGCCCAGGTCCTGATGCTGACGCCCACCGCGCTGGACCGGCAGTTGCGGGAGGAGGCCGGCCTCCCGCACACCCACTACCACATCCTGTCGGCTCTGAGCGGCCAGCCGGACCGGGCCATCCGGATGACCGAACTGGCCCGCCGCGCCGGCACCACCACCACCCGGCTCTCGCACGCGGTCTCCGCCCTGGAACAACGCGGCTGGGTCGGCCGCCGCGCCTGCCGCACCGACAAACGGGGCCAGATCGCGTACCTCACCGACGCCGGACTCGCCGTCCTCGAGGAGGCCGCACCCGGCCATGTCGCCGAGGTCCGCCGCCTGGTCTTCGACCACCTCACCGAGGACGACGTCCGCCGCCTGGGCGCCATCACCGGCAAACTCCTGCCCATCCTGAACGGGAGCCCGAACCCCTCAAGCTGACGGCGCCACCGGCCGAAGGACAAGGAGGGAAGGGGAGATCCTTGTCGGGTGGCAAATGGCTCGCGGTGCAGTACGCCGTCTACGCCGCGGCGATGGCCGGGCTCGTGGCGGTGGCGGTCACCGGTGTCGCCACGGCCGAGATGGTAGCCGGGCCGGCCATGCTCTTCCACGACCTGGTGGCGATCTTCTTCGGGGTACGGGCCTGCCGGCATCCGGGGCTGGCCCGGTCGGTGCGGCCGGCCGTGGTCACGCTCACCGCCGCGGCGGTGCTCACCCTGACCATCTCGCTGACCTTCACCGCCACCGGAACGACGGCGTTTCCACAGCCCGGCGACGTCATGCACCTCGCCACCATGGGGGTCATCTTCGCGGGGCTGCTGCTGGTTCCGTTGCACCGGGCCGGTAAACGGGAGCGCTGGAAGACTCTGCTGGACGCGGGCACGGTGGTTCTCGGCGCGGCGATGGTCCTCTGGTACGTGGCGATCGGCCCGGCCCTGACCAGCGCCACCGCGTCCACCGGGCTGATCCTCGCCGCGGCCTGCTATCCGGTGGCGGACCTGCTCGTGCTGTTCGCCCTCGCCCGGGTACTGCTGCGCGGCACCGGCCGGGTCAGCCGGCGCGCCCTGACCATGATCGGCGGGGCGATCGCCGCGCTGCTGGCCGGAGACGCCTATCTCGGCTGGGCACAGGCGCACATGTCGGTGGTACCCCGGTCGTCGTTCGACTTCGCCTGCTGGCTGACCACGCACTTCCTGTTCGCGGGCGCGATGATCGAACTGTGGCGGCAGGCGGACCAGCCGGTGGCCACCGAGGCTCTGCGGCGGCGTACCGTCGCGGGGAAGTTGCCCTATCTCGGGATCGGTGTCGGCTATGCGCTGATGGCCGCCGCGACACTGCACGAGCGAAACCCCTTCCCCTGGTACGGCCTGGTCCTCGGTGGCATGGGGCTGACCGGCCTGGTGGTTGCCCGGCAACTGCTGGCCCAGTGGGAGAGCACCGAGGCCGCCGAGACGGATCCGCTCACCGGCCTGGCGAACCGGGCCCGCCTGCACGACGAACTGCACGACGCGCTGCGCCGGGCCGCGCGGACCGGCCGGCCGATCGCGGTGCTGCTCATCGACCTGAACGGGTTCAAAGCCGTCAACGACCGGCTCGGGCATCAGGTCGGTGACGGTCTGCTGGTCGCGGTGGCCGGTGCGATGTCCCGGTCGGTGCGCGGTGACGACCTGGTGGGCCGGCTCGGTGGTGACGAGTTCGCGGTGGTGGTGCAGACGGCGTCCGGTGAGCCGGACGCGACCGCGGTGGCCCGCCGGATCCTCGCCGCCATCGCCGGGCCGTTCGTCGTCGGCGACCTGCCGATGAACGCGGCGGCCAGCATCGGGGTCGCGGTCAGCGAACCGGGCGAGACGAACGCCGGCACCCTGCTGCACCGGGCGGACGTGGCGATGTACGACGTCAAGCGCCGCGGTTCCGGCTGGCAGGTGTGGCATCCCGGACTGGGAGCGGCGGTCACCGGCGAAGACGATCTGGCGGGTGAACTCGGGGCGCTGCTGTCCGCGCCGGACGACGGCCGCCTTGCCGTGACGTACCAGCCGATCCGCTCTTCGACCGGGGAGAACGTCGGCGCGGACGCAAACCTGGAGTGGGATCATCCGGTCCGCGGGTTGATCGCCGCGGACGAGCTGCGGGCGCTCGCGGGCCGGATCGGCGCGGCCGGGCGGCTCGCGGACCGGCTGCTGTCGCTGGTCCTCGCCGGTGGCCCGCCGGGTGGCGGATACGTCGTGGTCCGGGTTATCGACGAGCAGCTGCGCCGCCCCGGCTTCGGCACCGAACTGACTGGGCACGACGTGGTGCTGGAGGTCCCGGAGGGCGCGGTCGCCACCCAACAAGATCAACTGACCGGCTTGCGTACGATCGGAGCACGGATCGCGGTCCGGGACTTCGGCACGTCGTTCGCGGCCCTGACCGCCCTCCCCCGGCTGCCCGTCGACTTCCTGCGCCTCGACCCGCCGCCGGATACCGACGATGCCGTCACCTCGGCGCTGCTCCAACTCACCCGCAGTCTCGGCCTGACCGTCCTGCTCGGCGACCTGGAGGTTCCGGCCGCCACACGTCCGGCGGTCCAGTCGGTCTGACGGGTGGTTCGATCGGATAAGGGCCCCGGCCACATTCCA